>NZ_JBSFIH010000011.1:0-191229 GCF_053597455.1 Streptomyces sp. NPDC001393 | reverse complement strand
AGCGCCGCCCGCCCAACGGCGAACTCACCCCCACCGAGCGGACCGTCAACCGTGCCCTGTCCGCGGCCCGGGCACCCGTCGAACGCGGAGTCGCCCGACTGAAGTCCTGGCGGATCTTCCGCAGAGCGCGTTGCAGCCCCAACCTCATGGCCGTCATCGCCAAAGCCATCCTCACTCTGGAGAGGCAACGCTGAAAGGGCTCAGTTGTTCACGGGTCTGGGAGGCACCCAGATCTACGCCCTAGTCATGTTCACGAGTTTCGACGTCACTGGGGTACTTGCGCGGGCAGCAGCGGGGTGCTCCCGCTGAAAGGGCCCTGGCTAATGCCGAGGTACACGTGATAGGGCGCGCCCTCGGCGGGCTACCGCACCGAGTCTGACGGCCGGCGGCACGTATCAGGTGGTCGAGGCAATTGCTCGGGTGACGGCTGTGATCGCCGGGGTGGGGCGGCCGGGGAGCCGCGCCACGAGAACCCGGCGGATCTCGGGAGGTGCGCCTTCGACGTGCAGCAGGCTCACCCCGGGCGGCAGCACCGGCGAGAGCCGCGAGGGCACCGTTGTCACCCCGAAGCCACCGGCGACCAACTGAAGCTTCGTCAGCCAGTCGCGCGCGCAGTGGACGATGTCCGGCCGTCCGGGCAGGCCAGGCCAGACGCCGAGCAGTGGCTCGGCGTTCGACGCCGGGGCGGCAATCCACGGGGCGTCGATCAGTTCGTCGACGTGCACCGCGGTGCGGCCGGCGAACTCTCCGGTCGAAGGCACCGCCACGACCAGTTCGGTGTCCGTAACGGTCTCGACGTGCAGGCGCGGCGACTCGCCGTCCAAAGGCCGGTGGGGCGGGCGGGACGTCAGCACGGCAAGGTCGATCGAGCCCGCGCGCAGTGCCCGGACCAGGGAGGGCGTGGTGCCCTCGGTAGTCGTGACCGTGATCTGCGGGTCGGTCGCCGCGAGGCGGGTGAGTGAGAGAGGCAGGATGGCCGCGCCCGCGCTCAGGAACAGTCCGAGCCGCACCCGTTCGGTACGCGAGACGGTGCCGGTGAGGTCGCGCTCGGCCGCCGTCAGACAGTCCAGGATCGTGCGAGCGTGGCGCAACAGAGTCAGACCCGCGGGGGTGAGCCGCACTCCGTCAGGGCGGCGTTCGAACAGGGCGGTGCCCGCGCTTCGTTCGAGGGCGGCCTGGCGTGAGACCGCCGACTGTGTGTAGCCGAGCCGGGTGGCTGCTGCGGTGAAGCTGCCGGACTCGGCGATCTGCCGCAGGACCCGTAGGCCTGTGCTGGAGATGTCCATGCGGGATACGCATACCACAGATGCTTGATCGTCGCTTCCCGCATGCCCGCCGGGTTCCTAGTGTCGATCCCGACGAACACGGACGAACACGGAGGTCATCACGTGCGAGCAGCAGTTCTGACGCAGTTCGGTGCCCCGCTCACGGTGCGGGAGGTTCCCGACCCCGAGGCCGGCGGCGGCGAGGTGGTGGTCGAGGTCCTCGCCGCCGGCGTGGCGCCCTACGCGGCTGAGGTCTTCAGCGGCGAGCGGAACTATCCCCTCGTCCCTCCCGTCGTGCCCGGGGTCGGCGGCGTGGGACGCGTCGTCCACGTGGGCCCGGACGCCACCCGGCTGCGCCCCGGCGACCTGGTGTGGTGCGACTCGACGGTGCGCTCGCGGGATGACGCCCTGACGCCCGACATCACGCTCCAGGGCTGGAGTTCCCGCGGCGAGGGCGGCGCGCGCCTCGCCCGGTACCTGCACGACGGATCGTTCGCCGAGCTCATGCGGGTCCCGACGGAGAACGTCTTCCCGCTCCCCGCAGCGGCGGGGGACGACCCGGCTCGCTGGGCCGCGCTCGGCGTGCACGTCATCCCTTACGGCGGGCTGCTGGCCGGCGGGCTCGCAGCCGGTGAGACGCTGCTCGTCAGCGGGGCCACCGGCAACCTCGGCAGCAGTGCGGTTGCGGTCGCGCTCGCCATGGGGGCGGGCCGCGTGGTGGCCCCAGGCCGCAACCAGGCCGCGCTCGACCTCCTCGCCGACCGGTTCGGTCCGCTCGTGCGCCCGGTCCCGCTCACCGGGGACGAGGCCGGCGACCGCGCGGCGATGTCCGCGGCGGCCGACGGCCCGATCGACATGGTGATCGACCTGCTACCGCCGAGCGCACCCAGCTCGGCAGCGCGCACGGCAGCCATGACCGTGCGCGAATACGGCCGCGTCGTTCTCATGGGCGGCGTCGGCATGCTCGGCGGCGACGACCTTGCCCTCCCGTACCCGTGGATTATGCGCAACTCGATCACCGTGCGCGGCCAGTGGATGTACCCGCGTACAGCGAACGTCGGCATCATCCGGCTCCTCGCCTCGGGCACCCTGGACCTCGCCGCCGAACGGGTCCGGTCGTTCGGCCTCAACGCCGTCAACGACGCCGTCACGTACGCCGCCTCACATGGCGGCCCGTTCGACCGCACCACCCTCACCCCACCGGCTCGCTGACAACCATGAGCCTCAAGATCACCAACTGCTGCCCGAACGGACGAACATTCGCTGCTATTTGAAATGAACGAAGCCAGTCACCCTACGTACGACCGCTTCAAGCCGAGTGAGAGCGACCGGGATCGCCCGGGTATCGCGTGCCGTCTGCGAGTCTCGGGGGTTGTATGCCGTCTGCGAGAATGGACGGCGTTCTCGGAGCGCCGCGGCATGCGGTGGTCATCGCCCCACAGGAGCACGCACGGTGTCGCCACAGCACGGATCCCCCTCTTCCTCCGGGGGCCGCACGCAGCCTTCCTCCGCAGGAGGACGCGAGCCGTCCACTGGCGTCGGCGGGCAGGGGCGCCCCTCCCGAGCTGGCCAACAGGCCAGGCCGAGCCGACAGTCACGGAACAAGCGGCCGGACCAAAGGGGAGACGACCGTACGGCGTCCGGCAATCACACGGCATCCCGGGACCGCAGAGCCGTATGCGAGCGCGAGCCCTCCCCGGACCGCCAGGACCTGCACGGTCTCCGGGACCGTCAGGACCTGCAGGCCGACTGTGCCGGCTGTTTCGGTCTGTGCTGCGTGGCCCTGCCGTTCGCCCGCTCGGCCGACTTCGCCGTCAACAAGCCGGCGGGGCAGCCGTGTTCGAACCTCCAGTCGGACTTCCGCTGCGGCATCCACGCGCACCTGCGTGACAAGGGCTACCCCGGCTGCACCGTCTTCGACTGCTTCGGCGCCGGACAGAAGGTGTCCCAGATCACCTTCGGCGGCACCGACTGGCGTCGGGCACCGGAGACGGCGCGCTCCATGTTCGAGGTCTTCCCGGTCATGCGGCAGCTGCACGAGCTGCTCTGGTACGTCACCGAGGCTCTCGGCCTCGCACCGGCCCGCCCCGTCCACAAGGAGCTGCGGCGGGCCCTGGCCCGTATCGACCGCCTGACCCGGGGCAGCGCCGAGTCGATCATCGGGCTCGATGTGAACGCGCTGCGCGGCGAGGTCAACACGCTGCTGCTGCGGGCCAGCGAGCTGGCCCGGGCCCAGGTCCCGGGCCGCAAGAAGAACCACCGCGGAGCGGACCTGATGGGCGCAAAGCTGGTCGGCGCCGACCTCAGGGGGGCGAGCCTGCGCGGCGCCCTGCTCGTCGCCGCCGATCTCGTCGGGGCCGATCTGCGCGGCGCCGACCTGATCGGGGCCGACCTGCGCGATGCCGACCTCAGGGGGGCCGATCTCACCGGCGCCCTGTTCCTCACCCAGGCACAGTTGAACGCGGCCAGGGGAGACGCAGCGACCCAGCTGCCTCGCACGCTCAGCCGGCCCGCTCACTGGTAGGCACGGGGATCACCACCGGGGTCGCCACCAGCACGTGACGGACCGGCCACCGCCCGTCGAAGCGGTCCAGGCGCGCTCCGCCCCCGACCGGCCGGGCAGCATCAGGAGCCCGGTGAACGTGCCGTACCCCGGATCGGGCCTGATCGAGGCACTGGCCTCACCCCCCTCACCCCAACATCGGTGCCCGGCCTTTCCCACCTCGCGCGGACCCTGCGCCGCCTCGGCGTGCTCCTAGGTGATCGTGGCGGCCGGGACGGGCTGTTCCGCCCAGATGATCTTGCCCGTCTTGGTGTAGCGGGTGCCCCAGCGGTGGGCCAGCTGGGCGACGATCAGCAGGCCGCGTCCTCCCTCGTCGGTGGTCCTGGCATGGCGCAGGCGTGGGGAGGTGCTGCTGGTGTCGGAGACCTCGCAGATCAGTCCGCGGTCCCGGATCAGGCGGAGACAGATCGGTCCGGTCGCATGGCGGATGGCGTTGGTGACCAGTTCGCTCACGATGAGTTCCGTGGTGAACGTCAGATCGGGGATGCCCCACTCCGTCAGCCGGTTTGTCACGAGGGCGCGGGCATGGGCGACGGCGGCCGGATCGCTGGGCAGGTCCCAGGAGGCCACGTGGTCCGGGGCCAGGACGCGGGTCCGGGCCAGCAGCAGGGCCGCATCGTCGGGCGGCTGACCGGTCAGGAGGTCGTCGATCACCTTGCGGCCGGTCTCCTCCAGTGTCGGGCGGGGCACCGTGAGCACATCGCCCAGCCGGGTGAGTCCGACGTCGATGTCCCGGTCGAAGGACTCGATGAGGCCGTCGGTGTAGAGCGCGATCAGACTGCCCTCGGGCAGTTCCAGTTCGACGGACTGGAAGGGGAGGTACCCGAGGCCGAGTGGCGGTCCGGCGGGGAGGTCCATGATGTCGGCGCCGCCGTCGGGGCCGACGATCACCGGGGGGAGGTGACCGGCCCGGGCCAGCGTGCACCATCTGCTGACCGGGTCGTAGACGGCGTACAAGCAGGTGGCGCCCATGAATGCGGTGCCTGCCGCCCCGTCTTCGGCGGTCGTCGACGTGTCGCTGTCGTGCGCCCCCATGAGGCCGATGACCAGGTCGTCGAGATGGGCCAGCAGTTCGTCCGGGGAGAGATCGAGGTTGGCGAGCGTGCGTACGGCCGTGCGCAGGCGCCCCATGGTCGCCGCCGCGTTGATGCCGTGCCCGGCCACGTCCCCGACGACCAGCGCGACCCGTGCTCCGGAGAGCGGGATCACGTCGAACCAGTCGCCGCCCACGCCGGTGGGGACGTCCGCCGGGAGATACCACGAGGCCACCTCCAGAGCGGACCCTCCGGTCAGACCCTGGGGCATGAGGTAACGCTGCATGGAACGGGCCGCGGTGCGCTCGCGGGTGTAGCGGCGCGCGTTGTCGATGCACACCGCCGCGCGGGAGACGAGTTCCTCCGCGAGACGTACGTCGTCCTCCTCGAAGGGCCCCACCCGCCCGGACCGGGCGAACGTGGCCACCCCGAGGGTCACGCCGCGCGCCCGCACCGGGACGACCATCACCGAGTGGAAGTCGTAGTCGAGGAGAGAGGCGCCGAGCGACTCGTCCACGGTCACCCACGGGCTGTTGGCGCGGTCCAGGATCCGTTCGACGAGGGTCCTGCTCTCCAGCAGGCACCGGGTCACGGGCGACGAAGGGGCGCGTCGGACCGTCTCCCCCACGGCCAGGGACGCCTCGGGACAGCCTTCGCGCACCGACTGCTGCGCCGCGCGGCGGATGACCGGCGCCATGCCCACCGGGCCGGGGGCGGGCTCCTCGCCCCGCATGACCGAGTCCAGCAGGTCGACCGCGACGAAGTCGGCGACGGACGGCACGGCGTCGTCGGCCAGTTCCTGCGCGGTCCGGGTCACGTCCAGGGTGCTGCCGATGCGGGCGGCTGCGTCGTTGAGCAGGGCAAGGCGTTCCTGGGCGCGCCAGCGCTCGGTGACGTCGATGACCATGTACCAGACGCCCACGTTCCGGCCGTGGCGGTCCTTCATCGCGAAGAAGGAGGCGGAGACGGCACGGCTGCGGTCGGGCTCCGTGGAAGCGGCACCGCGGTACTCGAAGTCCATCACCGGAGCCCCGCTCTCCAGAACCCCGCGCATCTTCTCCTCGAAGGCCTCGGCCTCCGCCTGCGGCAGCACGTCCGCCATGCGCCGTCCCAGCCGTCGCTCGAGCGGGATCTGGCGGTCCAGTGGCTCGTTCACCCACACATACCGCAGATCGGTGTCCAGGACGGCGATGCCGACGGGTGCGTGGGTGAGGAAGGGGGTGAGCATCAGCTGGCTCACTCCGCCGCCCGGCATCCGCCAGAACGCCCGTTTCGGAGGCCGGCCGACGAATCTGCCGAAAACCACTGCGGCGACCGTGGCGACCAGGACGCCCGGGACCATCTCGTAAATGCCCGACTCGAAAGGTCCGAGCAGCGGATTGATCTTCTTCCAGAGCAGCACCGTGGCCGCACCCGACACGATTCCGGCCATGGCCCCCGCCCAGGTCATGCGCGGCCAGTACAGGGAGAGAAGGACGACCGGGCCGAAGGCGGCCCCGAAGCCCGCCCAGGCGTAGGCGACGATGCCCAGGAGCCCGCCGCCCCTGAGGGCGATCACGAAGGCCACCAGGGTCACGACGACGACGGCGGTGCGGCCGACCCACACCAGTGTCCTGTCCGAGGCTCGCCGGTGGAGGAACGCGTGGTAGACGTCCTCGGTGAGAGCGACGGACGACACCAGGAGCTGGCTGTCGGCGGTCGAGATGATGGCGGCCAGTACGGCGATGAGCATCACCCCTGCGCCCCATGGGTCGAGCAGTGTGCCGCTGAGGTTGATGTACACCGACTGCGGGTCGCCGAGCGCCACGCCTGCCTGCGCGATGCCCACCAGGCCGACGAGCGTGGCGCCGGCGAGCACGACGATGACCCATCCGGTTCCGATACGACGGGCCGTGGGGATGTCACGGGTGCTGCGGATGCCCATGAAGCGGGCCAGAATATGCGGCTGTCCGAAGTAGCCGAGGCCCCAGGCGAGCAACGAGATGATCGCCACCGCGCCGAGGGATCCGCCCGACGACCAGTGTCCGTCCGTGAAGTCGGCCCTGGCACCCATGTCCAGCAGGTCGGGCGTCTTGCTGTTGAGGGTGTCGCGCAGTGCCCCGAAGCCGCCCAGCGCGGCGATCCCGACGACCGGAACCACGAGCAAGCCGAGGAACATCAGCGTGGCCTGCATCACGTGTGTGAGGCTGACGGCGAGGAAGCCGCCCAGGCACGAGTAGATGACGATCACCAGGGCGGTCAGGGTCACCCCGAGCCCGAACCGCACGTTGAAGACGTCCTCGAAGAGCAGCCCGCCGGCCACCAGCCCGCTGGCGACGTAGACGGTGAAGAACACAAGGGTGACCGCTGCCGACACCATCCGCAGCAGTCGGGTGCGGTCCTCGAAACGCTCCTCCAGATAGGCCGACAGGCTCACGGCGTTCCCCGCCCGCTCGGTGTAGGTGCGCAGCCTGGGCGCGACGAACAGCCAGTTGAGATAGGTGCCGATCACCAGCCCGGCGGCGATCCAGCTGGCGCCGACGCCGGCCGCGTACACCGCTCCGGGGAACGCGAGGAACAGCCAGCCGGACATGTCGCTGGCCCCGGCGGACAGGGCGGCGACGAGGGCCCTGAGCCTGCGGCCCCCGAGGGCGAAGTCGGCGAGGGTGTGAGTGCGGCTGTAGGCCCAGACACCTGTCCCGATCATGAGGGCCACATACACGAGGAATGTGGCCACGATCGGCGCACTCAAGTGGAACATGTCGTCCTCGCCTGCGACGTTCCTGAGCACGGGACCGCCGCACACCTGACAGCCCCTGCCCCTACTGGACAAATGTACAGATTCCATCCAGTGTCAGCCGCGTATCGCTCGCACCCGCCGCAGCAGCCTTCGGCGGTACGGCCGACGGCTCGGGGCACCATGGCCCTGGACGGCGTCGGCCGAGTCGGAGGGTGACCGGCGAGGGGGCCGGGCCGGGCCCGACCCCGGGGTGCCGCTCCGGCCCGAGCCGGTGTCCGTGGGAAACGTCAGGCGTTGCTACGGCTGCGCCTGCGGGCGAGTGCCATGGCTCCCGCGCCCACGATGGCCAGGACCGCGCCCGCCGCGAGGACGTACGGGGTGAGCGCGCCGGCGCCGGTCTTCGCCAGGTCGCCCTCCTTGGAGTGGCGGACGATCTGCGGGCGGGGCGCCGAACGCCCCGGCGCTGCCGGGGTGACCGCCCGGGTGGTGGTGTGGGGAGACCGGCAGGTGGCCTGTGCCAGGGTCACGGTGCCCGCCACCTTCTCGACGCCGAGCCGCAACGGGTCCACCGAGACCTGCAGCTGGAGCGAGGTGGCGGCGGCCGTGCTGCTGGTCGTCTCCCTGCTGGCGAGGGCGAGCCGTACCGTGCCGACGTCGGGAACCTCCAGGGTGGTGGCGCGGTCCGTGACCGGCAGCGGCCTGCCCAGGGACGTGAGGGGGCCGAGGACATGGGACTCGGCGGTCGGCTGCTGTCCGGCGACACAGGTCGCCGTGGCCGTCACCTCCTCCACCTCCACCACGGGCAGCAGCGGCAGCCCCGGCACATGGACCCTGGCCCGTACGAGGTGGGTGGTTCCCTGCGCCCTGCCGCTCGTGACCTCGGCTCTGGCCTTGGCGACGTCGGCCTGCAGAAGATTGACCGGGTGGTCGTCGTTGACCTTGTCGAGGGAGATGTCGAGGGTCTTCTTCTCGGCGGTGGCCGGAGCCTGGACCGCGTTGAGCGAGACATGCAGGGGCACCGTTCTGGTCGGCCCTGAGACGTCCAGTGCGGCGCGGAACGCCACTGCGGTGGCACTGCCCTTCGACGCGTCGGCGGCCGGGGCGGCGCCGGCCGGTCCTGCGACGGCCGGGCAGGCCACGAGGAAGCCGACGGCCGCCAGGGCAGCGAGGCGGCGGGCAGACAGGGGCAGGACTGAGATTCTGGTCAACGTGCGTGATCCTTGTGCGAGATGAGAGTCCCCAGGGGTGCCGTCCGCACCGGCCGGTGGCCCGGCGGGCAGACAGCGGCCTCCCATCCTGCAGAGGCATGGAGCGGCCGATCGGATGCCACACGGCACCTTCACCGCAAGGGAGAAGTTCGGGGACTCCTGTTTGAATCGCTTCTCGTGCGCGGTCGACGAGCGCGACGCCCTTCGCCGTCGGGGTCGCGGGCACGGCGTGGGGCGGCCAGAGCCGAGCAACTGACCCCGGCCGCTCCTGAGAGCTCTCAGAACGCCCCGGTCACCAGGTGACGTGGAGCTCGTGGGCGCCGTAGATCACGGCGTCGTACTTGAACGGGACCTGGTCCAGTTCGGTCGCCAGTCGCAGCGTGGGGATGCGGCGCAGCAGGGCCGGGTAGATCACCTGCAGCTCCGTCCGGGCCAGCGGCTGGCCGATGCAGTGGTGGGTGCCGGCGCCGAACGCCCGGTGCCGGCGGGCGTCGCGGGTGAGGTCCAGTCGGTCCGGGTCGGGGAAGACGGCAGGGTCGCGGTTGGCGAGTTCGCCGAGCATGATCACGCCCTCGCCCTTGCGGATGGTCTGCCCGGCGATCTCGATGTCCTCCAGCGCCGTGCGGCGACGCCCGAGGTGGGCGATGGTGAGGAAGCGCAGCAGCTCCTCGACCGCGTCGACGACGACCTCGGGGTCCTCGGCGTCGCGGACGCGGGCAGCCTGGTCCGGGTGCTGGAGCAGCAGCAGGGTGCCCAGGGTGATCATGTTGGCGGTGGTCTCGTGACCGCCGAGCAGCAGCAGGACGCCCATGACGGCGACCTCACGGCGGGTCAGCTCACCGGCCTTGAGCTGCGCGGCGAGCCGGGAGAGCAGGTCCTCGGCCGGATTGGCGGGTTTCTCGCCGACCAGCCGGTCCAGGTACTCGGCCAGGGCGGTGTGCGCGGCGTGCCGTTCGGCGGGGGGTGGCGGTGAGGGAGACCAGGGTCTTGCTGTTGACCTGGAAGAACTCGTGGTCGTCGTACGGCACTCCGAGCAGTTCGGAGATCACCAGCGACGGGATTGGCAGCGAGAACGCCCGGACCAGGTCGACCGGCCTGGGCCCGGCGAGCAGGCGGTCGATGAAGCCGTCGACCATCTCCTGCACGGCGGGGCGCATGGCCTCGACCCGTTTGATGGTGAAGGCGCCGCTGACCATCCGGCGCAGCCGGACGTGCTCGTGGGTCGTCCATACCGACGAAGCTCAGGTCGGTGGCGCCATGGCTGTCCTCCCCGTCGGCGTGGCCGTCGCCGCCGTGGTGGGCGACCGGGCTGGGGAAGTCGGGCGCGGCGAAGTCCACGCTCAGCCGGTGGTCGGAGTGCAGCGCCTTCTGCTCGGCGTGGCTGGTCACCACCCACGGGGTCCTGCCGTCCCAGGTCCGGACCCGCAGCACCGGGCCGAGTGCGGCCAGGCCGCGCATCTGAGGGGAGGGGTCGAACGGGCAGCGGGCGGAACGGGGTTCGGGAAAGTCGGGGATGGCGGCCGGCGCCGGGCCGGTTGCGAGTGAGGTGGTCATGTCTGCTCCGGTGACGGGGGCTCAGCGCTGGAGCGCAAGGGATTGGAGGGCCGCATCGACGAGGATCTGGCGGTGCAGGCGGGTCTGCTTGGGCATGTTCCAACCGAGGACGCCGGTGGGCCTGCCGCCCTGCCGGTAAAGGGGCGACGAACCGGCGGTCGCTCTCGGAGCCGGCCACGATCTCGACATCGGCGTCGGCGGAAAGCGTGCCGTACACCTGGATCTTGACGTCGAACTGGTCGGTCCAGAAGTACGGGACGGGGGTGTAGGGGCGGTCCTCGCCGAGGATGTTGCCGGCGACGGCGCCGGCCTGCTCGGTGGCGTTCGTCCGGTTCTCCAGCCGCAGCAGGACGCCGAGCCCCTCGTGGTGCCAGCGGGCGACGTCGCCGACCGCGTAGATGCCCTCGGCGGAGGCCCGGCAGCGGGAGTCGCACACCACACCGTTGTCCAGCACCAGACTGCTGCCTTGCAGCCAGTCGGTCACCGGCACGGAGCCGATCGCGACCACCACCACGTCCGCGAGCAGCACCTCGCCGGTCTCCAACCGAACGCCACGGACCTTTCCCTGCTGCTCCGTCAGCCGGTCGACCGCCGTACCGAGGCCCAGCCGGACGCCGTACTCGGCGTGCACCCGGCCGAGCAACTCGGCCGCGACGAGCACAGTGGTGGTGGGCGACGGCGTCGCGCAGCGCGACCGCGTCCTCCAGGGTGCGCACCACATGGACGCCGTGCAGGCCCTCCGCGCCGAGGAAGGGGCGCGGGCGGACGCCGGTGGCCAGCACGACCGCGTCGGAGCGCCGCGTCCACCCGGAAGCAGTGCTGACGGTGCGCGGGCGGGCCGCGGACGTGCTGGGCACACTCGACCGGCGCATCAAGGGCGCCATGAAGCGCTTCAAGCAGTACATCGAGCAGCGCGGTGAAGAGTCCGGAGCGTGGCGCGGGCGCATCAGACCGGAGGGACAGTGATTGCGCCCTGGGGTTACGGCCATCCGCTACTTCGCCGGGTTTTGGGGGGGGACTGGACCCGGCGGAGGCCGACTGCCGCCGATGTCTGTGGCCGCCGGCCAGGGTGGCGGAGAGCCTTCCGTCTCCCCCAGCCTCTTCAATCCAGAGTCCTCGGCCTACACGCCGATGTTCGTGAGCGGGATGTTCCAGTCGTTGCTCTCCATGTCGCCACGACCGTCCCGAGCCGCAGCCGATACCGCGGACAGCACCAGCCCGGCCACGGCAAGAGCCACGACCGCGAGGAGACGACGCTTCACGATTCCTCCCGACGACGACGGCACTGACCACCCTGACCCGAGCCGACAGCCAAGCCTGCCCCGACACGCCGTTCCGATCGGGGGTTCAGTCGAGCGGGAGCCGACCTGCCCGTTGGCCGACCAGCGCTCCGGCCCCCATTTACTTGCTGTATCGGGCGCTGTGCGCGCTTTCCCGGCCAGACAGCGGGCCGACGTTGCGCATGGGCGAACTGGCGGACCGGATCGGCCTGCAGGACAGCACCGTCACCCGCACTCTGAGCGCCTGCTTGCGGAGCACTACACGTGGATGCTCAGCGACATCGAGGCGGTAGCTTCCGGGCAGGCCGCACTGCTGCAGGAGGCGGGCTTGGCAGGTCGGCGCCACGGTGGGTGGCAGGGACATCGCGGTCCACCTCGGCTGCGGCCCCGGCCCGCAGACCCTCGAGCCGGCCCGCCTCGGCTACGCCCCGGTGATCGCCGTGGACACCAACGCCCGGTTGCTGGACGAGCTCACCGCACACGCCGCCGCCGCGGGCGTCGCCCGAGCGATCCGGCCAGTGCACCGCGACATCCGCCAGGCTCTCCCGGGCGGCCGCCGTGATCGTGTGCATCGGCGACACTCTGCCCCACCTGCCCCCCAAAGCGGACATCTCTCAGCTTCTGCACGAGGTCGCCACCGCCCTCCGCCCCGGCGGGCAGTTCCTCGCCACCTACCGCTGCACCTTCGTGGCGCGGACGGTGGCTGGGAACTGCGCACCAGCAGCTACCCCAAGTTGCGGCTCAGCCCCTCCTGGCACATCCTGCACGCCGCCAGACCCAGCAGGTGAACGGCCGGACCGATGGGCCACGGCCGCGGGGACCCGGCACTCGCCGGCGAGTGCGGGAACTGACGGAGGTGACCGGAGGGTTTCAAACGGGTTCGGGTTGCGGTTCCGGTTGGGTCACTGGTCGAGCCTCCGGGTCCCACAGCCTGGTGGTCCGTACGTACCCATGGACCACGGAAACCATCGCCAGAATGAGAAGTGGCCCGAACACCCACGGATGTTTGGCCATCTCCACCGGCAGATACCGATATGCCAGCAACAGCGCGACGAAAACCGTTGCGCCATGAGCGACCAGCCGGGTTCCTGACCGGTCCCAACCACGTTCGAGCGAGCGCAGAGCTGCCTCGATCGTGAGTGCAAACACCACACCGGCAACGAGATCCACGCCATAGTGATAGCCGAATCCCAGCGTTGCGCCCAGCGTAGCAATCAGCCAGAACGTGCCCGCGAATCGCAGAATCCGTGGACCCTTGCGGGAATGAATGAAAATCGCGGTGGCCCACGCCGTGTGCAGGCTCGGCATACAGTTCCGCGGGGTGATCTCGTCGAACGGAATCTGGTGCGGGGTATTTATCGGCGGCAGCGCGTTGGGCCACAGGTCGGCCACCGCCCAGTGCCCGCCCCCGGCGCCGTAGGCGAAGACGGGTCCGACGACCGGGAAGATCATGTAGATTCCGGGGCCGAGCACGCCGATGACCAGAAAGGTGCGCACCAGATGGTGGCTCGGGAATCGACGTTCGACAGCAACATTTCGCAGCTGGTATGCCGCGACGACGACTGCGGCCACCGCAAGCTGAATGTAGACGTAATTGAGAACATGGGCACCGATCGGGCCGCTGGCCCTGACGATCCGGCCTGCCAGCCACGACGGGTTGCCCAGCGCGTGATCGGCGGTCGCCGCGTACTGGTCGAACACTGTCGGTCTGGTCTTCGATGTGATCAGTAGCCAGATATCGCCGGCCTTGCGGCCGGCCACGAGCAGCAGGCCCAGCCCGACGCCCTTCAACAGCAGAACACGTTCCCGGCCCTTTCGGTGCGTGACAGCAATGACCGCATAACCCAAAATCACCCACAAGGCGCCGTTACCGAAGGGGTGACCGTCGCTGATCCTGATGCCAAACGCCCACCGCACCACCAAAAATGCGGCGTCAATGCCGATCGCCGCACCAGCCGCAATGAACCGCTGCCGCCAGGTGAGCACCACCATCATCAACGCCATACTGGCATACAACAGAAAACCGGATTTGGGCGGGCATATCACCTCCCGCGCCTGATTGGTGATCGGTCCCGGCAGGCCGTAGCACCTTGCGGAGACCTCCAGGGCGACGAGGAATCCGAGGGCCATCCCGCCCGCCGCGACCCACAGTGCCACCCGTGGCTCACGCCAAGCAGCGAAGTCAGTTCTGGACTTTATTCGCGAAAACACCCGCGACGCGATAGATATCAATTGTTTGGCCGATTTATGTGATGTTAAGCAAAGTGGTCAAGGTCAAGCGATGAGGAAGCTCCCCGTAAGTTCGATCATGCTACCCGAGGGGTTCTGCACAGTGTGCGAGGTGTACGACTTCGACGTGGTGCCCGGTTACCCGCCGCCTCTGGTCAACCCGCCCTGACGGACCCGGCGTCCGAGCCAGGGGAACCCTCCCCGGAAGGGTCCGTATGGTTGCGGCGCATGTCGCCAGGAGAGCAGTCGTCGACGTTCGGGCGGAATGCGCAGCAGCCCCCGGTCGGAAGCCAGCCGAACCCGTACCAACAGCCTCAGCCCTGGCAGTTGCCGACGCAGCCGGCCGCTGGCGGATCCGTGCCGCCGCCGACGGGGGGGCGGCCGGAACCGGACCGGACTCGTCGCCGTCATCGCTGCGGCGGCCGTCGTACTCGCGTCGGGCGTCACCGGATTCCTCGTGCTCGGCGGTCAGAAGCACGACGGCCCCGACCCGAAGCCGGCGAACACCGCGTCGCCGTCGCAGAGTTCCGCCAACCCTCGCGGAGCCGACGCCCAGACGTCCACGATCAAGGGCTGGAACGTCGTGACGAATCCGACCCAGGGAATCGCCTTCGATGTCCCGCCCCAATGGGAGATCCAGTCCGCCGGCTGGGTCACCTATGTCTCCAAGGACGGGGGCCCGAACGACAAACCGCTCATCGCGATACGCAATGTCGCGATGGGCGTACGGTGCGTACACCCAGCCGGACCGGACGAAGGTGAAGACCGGCGCTGTCAAGCCGTTCACCACGAACGTGCCCGGCGAGGTATCGGACGCGACCATACGGAAAATCGCCGCCACGGTACGGCTCTACAAGGCCCCGCCGGACTCCTGATCCAGGCCCGGACCATCGCAGCGGCCAAGGCCATTGCAGGATCGCAAGCCTGGCAGGTGCCGGTTCGATGCTCGCCCGGCGGCCGGCCTTCAGCGCGGTGTCGGCGCGCTGATGCCTGGTCGGCCGTGCCACCCGGCTGCCGTGGTGCGGCGCTCGGGTCGCCAGGTTGCCACCAGCGCGCCGGCCAGCAGGAGTTCGGCGATGTCGCCTCCGTAGTACATGATCTCCGCGCCTTGCTGGACCTGGTCGATGGGGGCGTGGACGTCGATGAGGAATCCGCCGTACATGGCCTGTGCGATCAGGGCGTGCGCGGCGATGGCGATGCCCAGGTACACCAGCCGACTGCGCACACCGGGCCGGGTGGGCGTGGGGTCGGGCCCGGCGATGACGTGGGCGAACAGGCAGCCTGACACCAGGAAGTGGGCGTGCAGGAGCCAATGGCCCGCCGGGTGGGCCATTGCGGCGTTGTACAGGGGCGTGAAGTACAGCACTCCCAAGGTTCCGGTACTCAGCGTGATCGCTGCACCGGGACGTGCCACCAGTCGGGCCGGTGGGCTGTGCAGTACGACGGCCACTCTGCGGGCTTGATCGCGGGGCAGCGTACGCAGCACGAGCGTGACCGGCGCGGCCAGCACGAGCGCCAGGGGCGCGTACATGCCGATGAGCATGTGCTGGGCCATGTGCCCACGGAAATCGGAGTGCGCAGCGGATGCCAGCGGCGGCAGCAGCGCGACGGCGAGCAGCGCCAGCCCGGTGAGGAAGGACGCCGACCGCCAGGCGCTCCAGCCCTGTACGGGGTTGCGGCGTCGGGCGCGCCGTGCGGCGAGCAGATAGGCACCGGCGACGCCGAGGAGGACCAACCCCGTCAGCACTGCTCCGGGCAGGTCGCCGCCGCTCTCCCCGTGCTGATGCATCGGGCCCATCAGGCGCGCTCTCCGGCCCGCTCGCCACCACGGCCGGCCTCGGAGTCGAAGGGCCGACCACTGCGCTGCACCAGATACCCGTTGATCAGGAACAGGGCACCCAGGGCGAGGAAGCCGGCGTCCCACCATGCCTGGTGAGGGCCGCCCCGGACGTGGTGGATGCCGAGGATCTGGTGGTCCAGGAGGCCTTCGACCAGGTTGAACAAGCCCCAGCCGGCCAGGATCCAGCCCCACAGGACCCGCGAGGTCCACACCGCTCGCCGGTTGTGCGTGACCCGCGAGTACAGGACGGCCAGGCCCACCAGTACGGCGATCCAGCACACCGTGTGGAAGATGCCGTCCCACACGGTGTTCATCTCCAGCCCCGACACCGTGTGGGGGTCGTAGTACTTCACCCCGATGTGGTCGTGGTTGGTGCTGGTGAGCATGTGGTGCCACTGCAGGAGCTGGTGCAGCAGAATGCCGTCGGCAAACCCGCCGAGGCCAATCCCGAGGACAATTCCGGGCAGCCGCAGAGGCGCCGCCGGAAGCGCGGGGGCCTTGCCCGCCGTTATGGCCATCACCTGTTGTCCGTCCCATCGGCAGTGTGAGTCGGAGTCAGAACCTCCGGAACGGTTTCCCGTCCGGCCCATCTCAATCAACTGTCCGTACGGCTTCAGCCACATCGCCCATCGCGCGCGATCCATTGCTGCGCAACGGAGAACATCGAGGTCAGTGGCATCCTGGCGGCACATCGTCGTTGACCGCCGCGTCGGCTCCAGGATGTTCGCCGGCACCGAACCAGACCTGTTCACCCACACCCATTTCGTGAACGAAGGCATCCAGGGAGCCCGGACCGTTCCTGGAGCTGAGCGAGCAGCGCACCGGCGGAGTCGGCGTACGCGGAGAGCCAACCAGTTGGTCGTCGAACGTGCTGCCGGGCAGCGGAATGCGGGGCGCGGCCTGTCCCGGCTGCACGGGCTTGGTGCCGCAGGCAGCGGCGAGTTGGGCGGCTGCGGTGTCGGTGACCTGCAGCCACCAAGCCCGTGCCTCGTGGGCGGCGGCCTGCGAACTCGTTGCCACTGCAGGCGCGTTCATTACCGCGGCCGTCCTGCAGGGTGTCATGGCGCACCGATCGCCCGCTGGTCGGAGTGCTCACCGACCCATGGGGGTCAGCAGGCGGCCGATCTTGTCGAGCATGGGGGCCGGGATGAAGCCGGTCTGCGCGCACAGCGCGGTGAGCTCCTTCACCGTCCGCTGTTCGTCGCCGGGATTCACGGTGAAGGTGAGGATGCCGCCGCGGTTGTGGCCGTCGATGACCAGATCGTGGCAGGTGACGAGGTCGACCCGGGTGCGGAGTTCGGCGAGCAGCGCGGAGGTGGGGTTCGCGGTGAGGCATTCGATCGCGAAACGTTCGGCCGGAGCCCTGTTCCGGGTCGGCCAGGTGCCGGCCAGGATGTCGAGCAGGGCGACGAAGGTGTTCAGTCCGCCGGCGGCGATGGACAGGGTGGTGGCGCCGCCGATGCGGGGGTTGATCTCCAGGACGTGGTAGACACCGTCGGCGTAGATCATGTCGACGTTGACGGATCCTTCGACCCCGAGTTCCGTGCACAGGGCCACCAGGCGTCGCGCGGTGGGCCGGAAGTCGTCGTTCTGGGTGGGGGCGACGTAGCGCAGGTCGTCGAACGTGAAGCTGGGCGGGCCGCCCGCGGTGCCGGTCCAGATGAGGGGCATGACGGTGTAGTGGCCGCCGGCGCCTACGATGTCGACCGAGCAGAGCCGTCCCCCGACGCACTTCTCCAGCACTGCGTGCGCCGCGGGGCGGGCGGCCAGGTGGCGATCGAGGGCGGCCGGGTCCGGGATGAACTCGATGCCCATGCTGGTGGAGTCCCACAACGGCTTTGCCATGAGCGGGAATCCGATGTCCTGGGCGGCGAGGCGGACGCCGTCCGGGTAGGCCGGGACGGGCAGCGTCCGGTCGTTGAGGAGGTCGCTGTCGAGCAGGACGGCGGGCGGGGTGGTGACGCCGTGTGCCTCCAGCAGGCGCTTGGTCTCCCACTTGTCGCACAGGACGCGTGTGGCGGCCAGGGGTGTCATGACGGTGCGGATGCCGAGTGCTTCGAGCTTGGTCTTGACCACGGCGTCCCGCAGGGCGTTCTCGTCGGGCAGGGAGATCGCCACGGCGGCGTCGGCCCCCCAGGCGCGCACGCGGTCGACGAACTCGTCGGGTGTCGCGGCGGGGCCGAGCCGTTCGCTCGTACCGGGGAACTGGTGCGGGCCGCAGTCGCCGTGGGTGTGGAAGAGGCGGGCCTCGGCACCGAGCCGCGCAAGGGCGGGGGCGATGCCCTGGATGTACGGGTCGGCGCGCCGGATGTCGACGGACCGGAGGAAGGCGATGCGCTGCATGTCAGCTCACTTCCATGCGGGTGTGGGCGAGTGCGCGGGCGGCGTCGGCGTTGACCTGTGCGGTCGTGGGTGCGGTGAGGACCAGGTGGCCGATACGGCTCGAGTTGTCGTGTAAGTGCCGACGGCGGGGTGAGGTACCGGATCGCGCACGCCCCTTGCCGAGGAGCGGGGATGTCCGGCTCCTCGTCGAGGACGGCCCTGAACGTCGATGCCGGAGGCACCGCATACGACGTCCACGAGGTGGTCTCCCGGCAAGGCCGGCGCCCGCCTCGCCGGTGGACGACGCCGGTGGTGTGCGTCTCGGCCAGGGGCAGGTGGACGTACTCGTCGCACCGGACCACGAGGCTGAACTCGGCTCCGGGGACGTACTCCTGGACGACGACACGCTGATCCATCGGTATGCCGTACAGGGCGGCGATCGGCCGGGACCGGGCATGGTCTACGGCGCTGTCGAGCTGTTCGGGGCTCCCGACCAGGCTGTCACTCCAGGAGCCGTCCTGTTCGGCGGGTTTGACGACGACCGGGACTCCGATCCCGGCACGGCCGAGGGCGTGTGCCGCCTCTGCGGCCGTGTGCGCGCTGACCGTTCGCGGTGCGGTCACCTGGCCGGCGCGAAAGAGCTGGGCAAGGTCCGCCTTGTTCCGGCATGCCTGGGCGCGCCGGGGGTCGTTGCCCGGCAGCCCGAGGCGCGCGGCCAGATGGGCGACGAGTGGGGTGAAGAACTCCCCGTAGCCGGCCACGCCGTCGATCCCCTCCGCCTGCGCGAACGCGGCCAGGTCCGCCGTCCTCGTGGGTGGCGACGAAGACACACACGCCGAGTGCCCGGGCGGCATCCAGTACATGGTGGCCCGAGTTTGCGAACGCTTCGATCAGCAGAATCTTCTTCACTCCGCGCAGTAGACCGCGCTCGCCGCGCCGGCACCATCAACGCAACCGCCAGAGCGGGAAGTCGATTTCACGTCACCGCTTGTAGCAAGCTCCAGTCGGCGCAGGACCCACGCCCCCTGAGGGACCTTCGACAGGCCGAGCACCCGAGCCTTTGGTCGAAAATCCTCCGCTCAGCTCCATGACCATGTGGCTACTGTGATCACATGACAGAAATAAACGTCCTTGATGACAACACGCATTGGCAGAAGGACTTCGAGCGGCGGCTGCTCGCCTCGTACACGGCTGCCGGGCTCGATGCAGCCGCCGTGGAGCGCATGCTCGAGGACGTACGCACCGGCATCGACGACTGGGTGACCGCCGAAATCACGGACGCCGGGATGTGCGTGGGATACGTCGCCGTGGTCATGACCGACAACCATGATTCACTCGCGGGCCGTATCGGCGACCTCCACATCGACGCACGCCACGCCGGCCGGGGACACGAACAGGCCGCCCGGGACTGGGCCGAGCAATGGTGTGCCGAGCGCGGCGCACGCCGGGTCGGCATACGGCTCACCGAGCCCGCCGGCGAACTGTTCGACGGCTACGCAGTCCGCGGCCAGCTCAGGATGCGGCGCATCGACTTCCCGCCGAAACCGCTCGCCGGCGTCACCGCGCGGCCGATGACCCAGGCCGAGTACCCCCACTGGCTCGCCTCGGAGAAGGCCTCCTATGTCGGCGACATCGTCCGCTCGGGGGCCCTCAGCCCCGAGGAGGCCGTACGCAAGTCCGACCGCGACTTCGCCGACCTGCTCCCCCAGGGTCTTGCGACGCCCGACAACACGTTTCTGGTGCTCGAGGCGGAGGGCGAGCAGATCGGCTCCGGGTGGCTGAAGCACAGGCACCTCCCAGGGGTCAGCTACGGCTATTCGCTGCACATCCACGAACAGCACCGCGGCAAAGGGTACGGTCGGGCCGCGATGGCGGCCGGCGAACGGGCGACGCTCGAAGCCGGGGACACGGCACTGATGTTCACCGTGTGGGGTGGCAACGAGGTGGCCATGAACCTGTACGCGAGCGCCGGCTACCACGTCGTGGAAGAAAGCCGTTCCCTCAGCCTTCCGCCCTCTCTGGCCTGACGCGGGTCGGCCGCAGACAGCCCCGTCAGGTGCGGGTAGCCCGTACGGCAGGTGTTCCCGGCGGCGAATGCTGCATACGTGTCGCCTGGTGAAACAGGCCGCGGGCACCGACAGTCAGCGCCCACACCAGGAGGGGAAACGCCGCCACCCGCTCCATTCCTCCCATCCCGAGTCCGAGATGGCGATGGGAGAGGAAGAGCCCGAAGGCCGTGGCCGCTGTTGCTCCCAGCAGGCTGGTCGCCCAGCGCAGCGCAGGCGGCGCATCGTCCGCCAGACCGACCCCGGCCAGCACGACGCCGATGTTGCCCATGGCCATGATGAGCAGCGCGCCCAGGACATGCTGGTTCTCGTGGACGTCCGCGGGTGCCAGCCCGGCCAGCACGAATCCCACCCCGGCGCAGGCGAGCAGGCAGCGGGCCACGATCGCGGCGGCGCCGCTGCGCCACAGAGCCCCGGTGAAGACGACACCGACGACGAGGAGCGTTCCCAGAACGACGAACGAGGCGTTCATCAGGCCGTGTTCGGGCGAGCAGACATAGCGTGGTTCGGGTTCCGCCTGCATGGCGCAGTGAGCGTTCCCCAAGTCGCTGATGTTGTTCCGCGCCCAGCTGTAGGGCCTGCTCCAGGCCGACTCGACGATTCCATGGGCGACAAAGAATTGCGCCACACCTGCGACCCACGCGATGTATCCGATCCGAGCTTTCAACAATCCACCTTTTCCTCACACGGTCACGTGCGCACAGCGGATCACATGCGGCCGGCCTCGGACACTCCGACAAGCCCCCGGTCACGAGGTGGGGCAGACCCCAGGTACGGCCCTTCAAAGCGTGGTCCCGCGATGGGTCGGACCAGGCAGCCGTACGGTGTGCCCCGGCCACCGTCCGAGCCAGCGCTGTAGGCCTGGGGCCTCGGGCACGCCGGGCCCCCCTCTACATCGCGGCGGTACGGTCCATAGCCACAAGCTGGTGAGTCGAGGGCGTGCTCACCGTATGGCTGCTCCTCCGGATCGTACGGTCCTGGGCCTGGCCGTTCGCCGACGCCGAAAGGGGACCGGTTTGCTCAAGGCTTCTCCGGCGGAGGTGGAAGCAGGCGCGGCGCGTGCAGAGCCACCGGGGACATCGCGTTCCTGCGCTCCGTCCTCGGGGAGCTCAACGACGCCCTGGCCGCCACCGCCCACGCCGCCGACGCCACCTATGTGGACACCCTCACCCCGACCCGGGGCCACGACAGCTGTTCGTCCTCACCCTGGATCGAGGGGCTCTTCCCCACCTCGCCCACGCTCCCCCTCCACCCCAACGCCACAGGTGAGCAGGCCATGGCAGACGCCGTACTGAGCACGCTCGGCCGCTGATTCCCACCCACCCGTCCGGCCCGCCGCACGCGGGCCGGACCCAACCCACTCACATACAACCGGACACGGTCACCTATGATCATGCGCATGTCTGCCCTCCGCGAGCGTTCCGCCCACAGTCAACTGGTCCCTGGTGAGCGTCTCTTGGCGTACGCCACGGTCGTCCCCGCCAAGAGCGCCAAGGGCATCGGTATCGGGGCGTCCCTCGGGAACCATCTGGTCAACACCGTGGGCGCACAGTCCGGTGGAGCGAGCAGCATCGCCGCGGGGATGCCTTCCACCTCCGGCGCGCTGCTGATGCGCGTGACCGACCAGCGGATCGGAATGGTCCAACCCCTGGACGGCACCCCGGTGTGGGAGGTGCCGCGGGCGTGGGTGGCCCGGGTCGAACGCCGGCCCCGGACACAGCTGATGGCCCGCTTCCGGCTGCACTACGCCGACGGCTCCTGGCTCGCCTTCCTCACGATGCGGCGCCGTACGATCGAACAGTTCCGCTCGCTCATCGGCTGACCTCGGGCCCGCTCCGCCCCCTGACGGCCGCCGGTCGAGGGGCGGCTGGTACGGCTCAGTCCCGAGCTGCGTACCGGACAATGCGGCCCACGACAGCGGCGGCCTGCTCGGGGTGCCCTGCCAGCCATGCGCCGACGTGTGCCCGCACGGCCTCTCCCACGCAGGCACGCACGGCGGCGCCGCCCAACAACCCGCGTGTGGCGCCGTGGAACTCCGGATGGTCCAGCTTCACCGACACGACCGCCGTCAGGCCCGCGCAGATCCGGTCGGCGCTGAGGTCGGGATCCGCCGCCGCCAGCAGCCGCCGTTGCCGGGCGTAGGCGTTGACGGCGGCCGCCACCCCGTCGCGGAAGCCCGCCGTGTGTGTGCCGCCTTCCGGTGTGGGCCGGCTGTTGGCGAAGCTGCGGATCCGCTCCGCACGGGAGTCGGACCACCGCAGGGCCACCTCGATCACCCCCTCCATCCGCGGGTCCTCCCGCTCGATGCCGACGATGTCCGGGTGTACGGCCCTCTCCGCTCCCGCGTCGAGGAAGGCGACGAAGTCCCGCACCCCGCCCGGGTACCGCAGGTGCTCCGACCGGGACCCGCTCGGCCCACGTTCGTCGGTCAGCGAGATACCCAGGTCCCGGTTGAGGAAGGCCAGTTCCCTGAACCGCTCCGCGAGCACCGTGAACGAGCACTGGACCGTCCCGAAGACATCGACATCGGGCCGAAAGGCAATGCTGGTCCCGCTTCCGGTAGCCGTCCCTGCGGCGGTCGGCGGTGCGAGCGCTACACCGCGCGCGTAGTCCTGGACCCAGCGGACGCCCCCTCGGCGCACCTCGGCCGTCAGGCTGCTCGACAAGGCGTTGGTGACACAGAGCCCGATGCGGCAGAGGCCCACTTCCACGGAACGGCGGCCGCCGGGGCGAGCCCCGGCGTGCAGGCGAGTCAACAGGGCTTCGAGGCCGGGCTCGTCGCCGGTGTCGCCGGCGGCCTCGACCGGCAGGCCCGGTCCGTCGTCGGCGACACACACGCCGCCGTCGGCCTGGAGGATGACGTCGACGGTGCCGCCCGCGCGGTCGGCCAGGACGTCGTTCACCGCCCGGTCGACGGATTCGAACACCAGCTGATGCAGGCCGCGTTCACCGGTCGAGCCGACGTACATGCCCGGCCGTCTCCGGATGACTTCCCTCCCCTCCAACACCTCGATATGGGTGGCGTCGTACCTGACGGCATCCTCGCTCACGAGACTCCCCCTTCACCGGCGGACAGTTGAGCCAAGACTAAGAGGATTCTCGAAAAAGTCCAGGTCAGAGCCGGTTTGCCCAGGGCCTGGACGGACTGGTGAGCGCCTGTCGGAAGACAGCCGGACCCAGGTCCGCACACCTCGGCACGAATGCGGCCAGGGGTCCGCCGAGGCCCCGTAGACCCCCGATACGGACAGCCCCGAGGTCCCGAATTCCGCTGCGGCGCACGGCTTCGGTTCGGTCTGCCGGGAAGCCGAGGCAATATACCCCCATGGGGTATACACTCGAGCTCGCCAGGACAGCCAACGGCGAAAGGTGTGCATCATGCATGCGATCGGGCACGCACTGTCCATCGCCGGGTCCATGACCTGGGAGATCACCTGGGCGTTGATCCTCGGTTTCACCCTGTCCGCCGTCGTCCAGGCCGTGGTCCGCCGGGAGACGGTCGTGCGACTGCTGGGGGACGACCGGCCTCGTACGCTCGCCCTGTCCGCGGGGCTCGGCGTGGCCTCGTCGTCCTGCTCGTACGCCGCCGTCGCGCTCGCCCGCTCGCTGTTCCGCAAGGGGGCGAATTTCACGGCGGCGATGGGCTTCGAGATCGCCTCGACCAACCTGGTGGTCGAACTGGGCGTGATCCTGGCGCTGTTGATGGGGTGGCAGTTCACCGCCGCGGAGTTCGTCGGCGGCCCGGTCATGATCGTCGTACTCGCGGTGCTGTTCCGGCTCCTCCTGCGTGAGCGGTTGCTGCGGCAGGCCCGGGAGCAGGCCGAGCGCGGGCTGTCCGGGTCGATGGAGGGGCACGCGGCGATGGACATGTCCGTGCGCGGCGAGGGCGGCTTCCTCCGCCTGCTCCTCTCCCGCGACGGCCTCACCTCCGTCTCGCACATCTTCGTGATGGAGTGGGCGGCGATCCTACGCGACCTGGTGGCGGGGCTCCTCATCGCCGGGGCGATCGCCGCATGGGTGCCGGACGACTTCTGGCACAGCTTCTTCCTGGCCGGGCATCCGCTCACCGCCAAGCTGATCGGACCGCTGATCGGGCCGGCGGTGGCCATCGCCACGTTCGTCTGCTCCATCGGCAACGTGCCGCTGGCCGTGGTGCTGTGGAAGGGCGGCATCAGTTTCGGTGGTGTCATCGCCTTCATCTATGCCGACCTGCTGATCCTGCCGATCCTGAACATCTACCGGAAGTACTACGGCGCCCGGATGACCGCCTTCCTGCTCGGCACGTTCTTCACCGCGATGGCCGTGGCCGGCTATGTCGTGGAGTTTGCCTTCGGGGGTCTGGGCCTCATCCCCGACCAGGCCGACGCGAAGGTCCCCCAGGAGGGCGTCAGCTGGAACTACACGACCTGGCTCAATATCGCCTTCCTGCTGTTGGCCACCGCCCTCGTGGTCCGTTTCCTGCGCACCGGTGGACCGGCGATGCTGCGCGTGATGGGCGGCTCGCCGGATCGGGGCGTACACGGCCACGACCACGCACGTGGGCAGGGTGAGCACCACCATCACTGAGCCGCTCGGGGGTCGCCGTTCGTAGGGCTTTCCGGACACCGACGTCAGTCCATGGCGTCCGCTGGGGTGCCACCGGCTTGCTGCGTTGCCCGTCGATGCGCGGGGTGACGGGCTCAGGGCGCGGTGAAGAAGGCGCTCATGCCGTCAACGTCCGACAGGTAGCTGTCGATGGCGGTGATACGGCCGTGGCGGATGGCCAGCACGGTCGCGAGGTGTTCGTCGAGCCGGCGTCCGTCGGGGGCGGTTGCCGTGTTGCGGAGCGAGAGGGCGATGCCGTGGGCGCCGACGAGCACGTTCCGCAATTCGGTGTGCAGTCCCTGGTCAGCGATGTGACGTGCGCGGCGCACGACCGCGTCCGTGCCGTGGATGGTGCCCGAGATGGCGCCGCTCCCCGGCATGGTCCAGGTGATGTCGTCGGCCAGCAGGCCGCGCAGCCCCTCCCAGTCCCGTGCCCGGAACGCGGCGAGGAAGCGCTCTGCGACCGTGGGGTCGGCGCTGTTCGTGGACATGGTCTCCCGTTCTCCACCGGCTGTCGTCAATTCCCCATCGACCCCAGGACGTTCGCCACGGCAGCACGCGCCGCCAGCCTGGTGCTCTCGCTACCCAGTAAGGCTGGAGGCGGTTCAGGGACTGCCTTGCCCTGCTCCCCCGGTTGGGTGATGTCCAGGAGTCCTGAAGGCAGCGGGGGGCTTCTGCCCCGTCAGCTCCCGCACGCCTTCGTGGTGACCAGCCCGCAGGCCCGGTTCCTCACCCTGCACTCCCCTGCGGGTTTCGAGCGGTTCACGCTCGAGATCGGCACACCCGCCCTGTCCACCGACATCCCGCCCGTCGTTGAACTGCCTCCGGATCCGGCGAAGCCGGCGTCGGTAGCCCGTGCCTACGGAATCGAAATCCTGGGGCTGCCGCTTCTCCTCTGAGAGGCGCACTGCGAGGTGCGGTGACTCCCGGCGTCACCGGGCGCAGCCGACGTCCAGCACCTCGACCACGTCCCCGCGGATCGTGTACACGAGCCAGCACCACTCCCCGAACGCGGCCGCGAGGTCCGGCGCCCGTGTCTCGGCATCGTCGGTGACCGCGGTGATGAGCATGATGATCTCTTCGTGCATCTCGTCCGGCACGTCGAAGAGAACGTTGGCGGCCGTTTGGATCATTTCGACTTTCATGGCACCCCCCGGAAGCGCAGGAGCGGCACGGTTCGGCGAAGCCGGGTCCTTCGGGCTGCGCTCGACGTCCGAACAGAGCCCGCACGACCACCGTAAACCCACCGGGCGCCCATCCATGCCAACGATTGTCCGGCGAGTTCGATCCAGGTGGGCCGGCGTCCCTGATCCGTGCCCACTCAAGTCACTTCTGTAACAACGCCAACATCAGCCACACATCGGTCACACCGCCCGGGCTCAGGGAACCTCGACCGCGAGGTCGTCCACCACTGCCCGCAGGCCACCCTCGTGGCGTTCCGCCACACGCCTCTGCCGTGCGGAGCCGGACCCATTGAGCTGGACATGACCCAGCCAGTCACTCACGCACCGGTCGTCGCCGTGACGGCTGAGGTGCGGCTCGACCCGTTTCCACAGCTCCTCGATCAGCCGGCCGACGGCCATGGGAGCGCAGTCGCGGGTGTGCGTGCCTGGCAGGGTGCCGACCGGGCCGTGCCGGGCGGCCTGCCAGCACGCCGCCCGCAACAGCGGGTCGGGGACGTCGGGCGCTGGTTCGCCGGAGCGTACCGTCTCCACGGCGTGCCCGACGAGGGCCCGGACGAGCAGCGCGTACGCGGTGGTGGTCCTGGCGTCGGGCATCACGTCCGCAATGCGTGCCTCGATGGTGGGAAGGTGCGCCGACGGCCGGACGTGCCAGTAGACCATGGCCGGATCAAGCGCGGCTCCGGAGGCCACGAGCTGGTCGACGAGCCATTGGTAGTGCGCCGCGTCGCGCAGGTGGGGAGGGGGTCCCGCCGTGGGCCACCGGCTCCAGACCACCGAGCGCCAACTCGCGTATCCGGTGTCCGCCCCGTCGCTGTAAGGGGAGTTGGCGGTCAGCGCCAGCAGCAACGGCATCCAGCCCCGCAGGTGGTTGACCGCCCGAACGGCTTCCTCGCGGTCGGCCACGCCGACGTGCACGTGGCAGGAGTTCACGCCCTGCCCGTGGATCGCGGGCCCGAAGCGGCGCGCGAGCGCCCGGTACCGTGCCTGGTCGAGGACGGGCGGCGGCCCGGAACGCCCCAGCACCGCCACGCCGCTGGGCACCAGCAGGCAGTCGTGCTCGGCCGCAGCGGCAGCCGCACCCGCGCGTAATCGGCGTACTTCCGCCTCCACTTCAAGGCCGGTACGGCACACCCCGCTGACCGTCTCCACCTGGGACTGCGACAGCTCGGGGGCGACATGCGGCCCGCCGAGGCGCGCACGCGCGGCAGGCACCACGGAAAGAGACCTGCACACGGCCGACCTGGTGCGCCGGTCGGCCAGCACGAACTCCTCCTCCACACCGACCGTCGGCGGAGCGGGCGCCTCCGGCGAGCGCCCGGACCCGCCCGCGGCAGCTGGGGTCACGGCATCAAACGGCTCTGGCACATCCAGCCCCTTCGTACGACACGGGACACCGGCACCCACTCGTGGTGGGAACCGTCATGCTGAGCCCTCGGCCAAGCCGCTGCAAGCGTTTACCAAGCCACCATCACACCGCGCAGACCGGCCACCGGCCCGTCCCCTCGGGGGGCCGCGGTGGCGGGCGCGTGGCGGGGCGCGAGGCCGGTTGACGGCCGCCAGGGTCCCCGCCGGCGCCGGGCTCGGCCGTCGACCCCCGCGCGACCCACCGAGGCAGCAACGATCTGATCATGTCCACGCCCAGCCAGGGGGAAGCTCTTCGCGGTCACGTTGTCACACCGAAGAGTATGACCTGGACCACATATCTGGAGGGGTTCCTTCGCGGCCGGTGGAGGCGTAGGTTCCGTTTACCCCGCGAGAGCGCCTTCGCAGGCGCCGGTCCGCCAAGTCCCGGGGCGGCGGACCAGCGGGGGCCAACCTCACACATGTCCAGGCGGATCGGTCACCTCGCGAGCCGCACCGGTGCACCCGGAATCCCGGCCGACCGAGTCGGCGGAGGTACGACGTGGCCCCCGGTCACCGGTGACGGCGGTAGTAGGTGATGTCGTCCGTGGTCGCGTAGTTGCCATGGTCCACGTCGATGACGGTGAACACCGCGATGTCGCCGCTTGTCCTGTCACGCAGGCAGAACGTACTGCCGGGCGGCGACTGACGGAAGTGCAGCCGATCGTCGGCAGGGTGGCGGGTGGCCTTCGCGGCACACTGTCCGGCCGTCGGCACGGCCTTCCCCGGTACGACGTAGACGTCGGTGAGCGGCTGGAGTTCGAAGGCTCCGTTGCCGTCGCCTCCGGCGCGTGCCGACACTCCAGGCGGCCTCCGAGCCGCTGACCGCGCCTGCCCGCAAGTCGAAGTAGTAGTTGTAGTTCTTCAAGGACAGGGTGCGGTGCCGGTAGACCGGCGTGTAGTCGCCCGGGCCGGCTGTTCCGGTGCCGGACGGCCGAGTCGTGGCGCCCTGCGGTGGCTGCCGCACGCCCGTGACCAGCCTCCGGCGCCAGCACCCCGTAGATCACTCCGCCCACCGCGGCTGTGACGGCCGCCGACACCACGGCGGTCGTCACGCGATCACGGGTCGGCCGACGACGTCCGCCGGACGGCTGTGGCGGCGGGTCGGCTCGATCCCCGTCCGGGTGGTCGGGCGGATCCGCGTCCGGGCCGTCAGGCGGATCCGTGTTGGGAGGCGTCGTCGGCGCGGCCGGTCGGCCGTTGTTCGGAGTGGTGGAGGGCGCGGGCGGGGTCCCCGCGGCCCACGGGGTCAGCGCCTTGTCCGCGGCTCCGGAGGCTGCCACGGCGAAGGCGATGGCGACCGCCCACCGATCGGCCGCATCGTGCGCCGCCCATAATCCGCTCAGCGCGTACAGCGCCATCAGCGCGGCGGCGAACGTCCCGAGCGTCACAAGAAGTACGACCAGTCGCCGGCGTCCTGCGCTCACATCCGATCCGCTCCCCGAGTATCTGTGGCACAGCGACCATCAAGTTTGGCATGGAACGGACATCTTGGGGAGGGGCGCCCTGACTCATCCCCGCGATCCTCCGCGTGGCCCTCGCCTCCCTGTCCGCCCAGCCTCCGCCCAGCCTTCACCCCGCCGCGCCGGAGTGCTCGGTGTGGCAGACATACCGGGACACACCGGGCGAGACATGATGGAGGTACCGATGTGTTCCGCGAGGAGGAGTACGGCATGGCCGAGTCGGGCTCTGGCGACACCGGGGGCATGGCGAGCGGCAAGTCGCGGTTCGACGACATCTACGACCGGCCGGACCCCCGCATGTACTTCCGCCGGCTGGCCCCGCTGGAGTACGAGATCCCGCACCACGCCCAGCCGGCCTTCCGGCAGGCCGCCGCCGACCGGGCCGCGCTCGACGACGGCATCCCCGGCAGGCCGGCGGTGCTGGACGTGTGCTGCTCGTACGGGATCAACGCCGCGCTGCTCAACCACGACCTGACGCTGGCGGAGATGTACGAGCGGTACACCTCACCCGAGTGCCAGAAGCTGTCGACGGCACAACTGGCGGCGCAGGACAAGGAGTTCTACGCCGGACGCCGCCGACCGGACGCGGTGCCGGTGTTCGGCCTGGACGTGGCGGTCCCTGCCGTGGAGTACGCGCTGGAAGTGGGCCTCCTGGATGCCGCCTTCACCGACGACCTGGAACAGGGACCGCCCGGCCCGGGGCTGAGCGGTGCGCTCGCCGAGGTCGGGCTCATCACGCTGACCGGCGGGGGCAGCTACATCACCGACCGCACGTTCAGGGCCCTGCTCGACGGTACCCGGCGACCGGTATGGGTCAGCGCGTTCGTGCTGCGGACGGTGCCGTACCACCCGATCGTCCGCACGTTGGCCGAGCACGGCCTGCACACGACGCTCGACGCCTCCCGCACCTATCCCCAGCGGCTCTTCACCGACGACCGGGAGCAGCAGTACGCGATCGCGACGGTGCGGGCACTGGGCCATGACCCTGCCGGACGCGAGGAGGAGGGTCGGTTCCACAGCCTGCACTATGAGTCACGACCTGCTCCATCTTGACCAGGGGCACTCAAGTTTTTTCCGGCAGTGGGGCAACTCGCTTCGGAAAGCGCAGCTCGCAGGAGAGAGTCCCGATGGCGCGTCCAATGCGTATCGACCTGGGAACGACGAACTCGGTGGTCTCGGTCCTCTAGGGGCCCACGTGGAGGTCACCGGACCGCCCGCCCCCGGCGGACCGGCGATAAGTGGCTGATTTCATTCCTTACTTCATGGAGGACTTGCGCCCCAGGTGTGACTATATGATCAAATCTACCGATGCGTACCCCCCACAACCAGACGCATCATCCTGCCCAGTCGGACGGACCTCCTCCCGAGTTGGTTCCGCCCCGCCGTAACCCGTACGACGAACTCGCCTCGCTGGCAGACCATCCGCTGGACGACTTCCTCACCGAAGACGGCCCGGCGACCAGCCGGGACGAGGACGCCGAGGAACCCTGGACACCGCCCAATCACCGGCGCGGCAGCCGCCGTCGTAACCGGGCCACGGGCCTGCCCACCCTGGCCCGCCTCCTCGTCTGGGTGCTCACCCTCGCCTGCCTCGTCACCCTGGCCGACCGCTGGGCGCTGCTCTACGCCGAGCACAAGGCCTCGCAGCAGCTCAAGGACAAGCTGCATCTCGTCGCCGCACCCGAGGTCCACATCGGCGGCTTCCCCTTCCTCACCCAACTGGCCGCACAGCGCCTGGACTCGGTCTCCGTCACCGTCCCCGGCATCCCCGCCGACCGGGTGACCCTCACCGAGGTCACCGCCACTGCCCACGACATACGCCTGGACGGCGACGGACCGACCGCGGTGCGCGGTGCGCTCGTTCGGCAGGTGCACGGTCAGGTCCTGCTGTCCTTCGCCGACATGGACCGCGAACTGGGCGCGTCCCAGGTGGCGTTCACGGCTCACGGCCCCGGCGGTGTCCGGGCCCACGGCACCCTGCGCGTCGCGGGCCGCGCGCTGAGCGTGCGGGCCGACGCCCGCATCCGGCGCGACGGAGACCGCGGCATCGCCACCCTTGTGGACGGCATACAGGTCGACATCGACGACCTCGCCACGTACCGGCCCGGCACCGGGCCCACCGAGGGCCTCCACCTGACCCCTGCCTCGGCGCGCCGTCTCACCCGGGAGGCGGAGAAGATCAAGGCCTTGCTGGCGGTCACGGAGATCGTGCATCGCCTGGGGGTCCCCGACAGCGCGGTGCGCGTCGCGCTCCACGACGAGGACAAGCTGCATCAACTCACCGGCGCGCCGCGCTTCCTGCACGATCTGACCCGCGTCAACCTGCTGGACGTGGCACTCGCCCACCCGGAACTCCTCCAGCGGCTGGGCCTGGACCTGTCGTTGCTCACCGCACTGCCCAGGCTCACCCGCCCCCAGATCGCCGACCGCTTCTCCTTCGCCGTCCGGCTGCCGGCACCACCCGGAGGCGCCGTGCGCCTGCAGCGCGTGACGGTGGACAAGGACGGAATCCGGGCGGATGTGTCGGGGACAGGAGTGCTCCTGGGCCGCTGAACTCTCGACGGCTGCCGGGGCGGACGTCGACGTACGGATGGCCGCTGAGCCGCCGGCCCTCCCTCTTCGTCAGCGCCGGCCGACTCGTTCCCAGGTGTGTGCTCAGGCGTCCGCGAGACGGGGGAACAGTGCCTCGGCGCTGCCGCAGTCGATCGCGTCGAGCTGACCGGGCTGGAAGCCGTCGTAGCCGTCCAGCATGGAGTCGAGGAGGGCGCCGGTCTCCACCGGGGCGAAGGGGAAGTCGCTGCCGTACAGGATGTGCCCGGGAGCGGCGAAGGCGAGGAGTGAGGGCAGGGCGGACGGTGTCGACGACAGTGCGGTGTCGAAGTAGAAGCGCTGGAGGTGGGTCAGGATGCCCAGCGGCGTGGTGCCGGGGTTGAACTGGGCGCCGGCGGTGAAGCGCCAGGCGGCGTAGGGCAGGAAACCGCCCGCGTGGGAGAGGATCACCTTCATCCGGGTGTGCCGGCTCATCACGCCGTTCAGCGTCATGTGCACCGCGGTGCGCGTGGTGTCGAAGGGGAAGTCCAGCAGCGGGCCGGGCATGCCCTCCAGCATGGGCATCGGCGGCGCGTCGGGGTGGATGAAGACCACTGCGCCGCGGGCGTCGAGCTCGGCCCACAGCGGCTCGTACTCCTTGGCGCCGAGGTAGTGGCCCCGGACGTTGGACAGCAGCACCACGCCGTCGGCGTGCAGTTCGTCCAGCGCGTAGGCGGCCTCGGCGAGGGCGCCGTCGACGTCCGGCAGCGGGAGGGCGGCGAAGAACCCGAAGCGGTCGGGGCGGTCCTTGGCCAGCTCGGCGGCGTACTCGTTGGCATCGCGGGCGACCGCGCGGGCCTCCGTGTCGTCGCCGAAGTGGGTGCCCGGGGAGCTGATCGAGAGGATGCCCGTAGCGATCGACCGGCGGTCCATCATCGCGATCGCGCTCTGTGCGTCCCAGGCGGGCGTGGGCCAGCCGGCGGCCGTGGCGCCGTGGCGGTCCATCACGTTCCGGTAGGCCGGCGGGATGAGGTGCTGGTGGACGTCGATGCGGCGAGGAGAGGACATATTATATCGCCTCCTAATGTTTAGCCCACTAATTACTGGTCTGCTAAGTTACCACCCATGAGCAACAGCACCAACGGTGAGCGGGCGACGACGGACGGGGACGTGGCGGCGGAGGAACTCGCTCGGGCGGCCGACGCGCTCTTCGTCGCCATGCGGCGGGCTCGTTCGGCGGGTGCCGAGCACTTCGGCGGGCTCTCCCTGGCCCAGGTCTCGCTCCTGGAACCACTGGCCGCGGAGACGGACATCCCGGTGGGCCGCCTGGCGAGCAGTGCGGATGTCAGTGTCCCCACCGCCACGCGGATGCTGCAGCAGCTGGAGACGAAGGGCGTCGTGGTGCGCCGCCGGTCACCCGAGGACGAGCGGCGCGTCCTGGTCAGCCTCACCGACGACGGAGCCGAGCGGCTCGCCCTGCTCCGAGCCCGGCTTCGGGAGCGTCAGACCCGGGCCTACGAGGCGTTCACACCTACCGAGCGGGTCCAGCTGGTCACACTGCTGCGCCGCCTCACCGAACTCGTCTCCGACGCGGAATCCGCCTGATCCGGCTTCCGGGAGTCGATCGCGGTACCGCCGCGGAAGATCGGGATCGCCCCGGTTCGTCACCGGGTGCCGGCAGCGGAGAGAATGGGACACCCGCACCGGGCGAGGTGGTGGCGATGCCCGCTTGGCATCTGCGCGACTATCACGACGACGATCTTGACCAGGCCATACAGATCTGGGACCAGAGCCGCCGGGTCGACGAGGACCGGGTGTTTCCCGTCTCGGAGGTGATGGCCGCGGCCAAGGCCGGCCAGACGGCCGTCGTCGCCGTGGTCGGCGACGAACTGGTGGGTATGGCCGTGGCGCAGGTCCATGGCAAGCGGGGCTGGATCCTTCTGGTGGCGCTCGCCTCCCGATGGCGCGAGCGCGGGATCGGCAGTGCTCTTCTCGCCGAAGTGGAACGGCGCCTGCGCGCACTGGGCGTGCGGCACATCAGCGCGCTGCTGCCCGCCGGTGCCGCCGGGACGAAGGCACTGGAGAACTCCGGCTACCGGTTCCGCGACGACCTGACCTATTACGAGAAACTCGAGCCTCCGGGAACCGCCAACGCCGACGTCCTCGCCGCGCTGGGCGGCCGTGTGCTTCCCGAGGGACTCTGGGACACCATGGCCGGCATGGAGCGCGAGAAGGAGGTGATCGAGCGCCGCGTCGTGCTCCCGCTGACCGAGCCGGCCCTGGCGGACCGCTACGGTGTCACCCCGCCCAAGGCGATCATCCTGTTCGGCCCGCCCGGCACCGGCAAGACCAGTTTCGCCAAGGCGGTGGCCTCGCGGCTCGGCTGGCCCTTCGTGGAACTCTTCCCGTCCCGGCTCGCGGCCGACACCAGTGAGGGCCTGGCCGCCGCGCTGCGCGAAACCTTCGCGGACCTGGCGGAACTGGACTCGGTGCTGCTCTTCATCGACGAAGTCGAGGAGATCGCGGGGGTGCGTTCCGGAAAGGCCGTCGATCCGGGCCACGGCGTGACCAACGAGCTGCTCAAACTCATCCCGGTCTTCCGCGAGCTCGACTCGCGGTTGCTGGCCTGTGCCACCAATTCGGTGCGCTCGCTCGACGCGGCCTTCCTGCGGCCGGGCCGGTTCGACTACGTCATTCCCGTCGGCCCGCCGGACCCGACCGCCCGCGCGGCGATCTGGCACCGCTATCTCCGTGCGGCCGCGGCCTCGGTCGACCTCGACCAACTGGTCGGGGCCAGCGAGCTGTTCACCCCGGCCGACATCGAATTCGCCGCCCGCAAGGGAGCGCAGGCGGCGTTCGAACGGGAACTCACCCAACGCCAGGGACGGCCGGCCACCACCGAGGACTACATGACCGCCATCGCCGACACACGGCCGACGCTCACCGCGCGGGCCATCGAGGAGTTCACCGAGGACATCGACACGTACAGCCGGCTCTGAGCCACGACGGCGCCCGGTGAGCGGCTGTCCGTCAGGGGAGGAGGACAGCGGGGTCAGCTGTCGTCGCGCAGGCCCCATGGGGAGCCGTACTCCGTGAGCAGGTCCAGGAAGGGGCGCGGGGGCAGGGCTTCCGGACCGAGCACGCCCTTGCCGGACCAGGCGCCGGTGGACAGCAGTTCGAGGGCGACGACCGGGTTGACCGCCGTCTGCCAGACGACGGCCTGCGAGCCGTACTCGCGCATCGACCACTGGTTGTCGACCACGTGGTACAGGTACACCTCACGCGGCGCCCCGTCCTTGCTGCCCTTGACCCAGGTGCCGGCGCACGTCTTGCCCGTCATCCGCTCCCCCAGGCCGGCCGGGTCGGGCAGGCACGCGGCGACCACGTCCCGCGGCGAGACCTGTACGGGGCCGTCGTGCCCGGGAACGCTCACCAAGGCCGTCGAGTCCAGGCCCAGTTCGTGGAGGGTCTTCAGCTTGGCGATGAAGTCGTCGCCGAGCCCGTACTTGAAGGTGACACGACGGGCATCCACCCAGCGCGGTATCAGCAGCACCTCTTCGTGCTCGACGTTGACGCACTCCACCGGACCTATGCCCTCGGGGAAGTCGAAGGCCTCGGGCTCGCTGAACGGAACGGTGGTGAACCAGCCGCGGCCCTCCTCATACACGACCGGGGGGTTGAGGCATTCCTCGATGGTCGTCCAGATGCTGAAGGACGGCGCGAAGCCGTGGCCCTCGACCGTCAGGTTGGCGCCGTCCCGGACACCGATCTCCTCGATGTCGTCGAAGAGTTCGTCGGCCGCGTACCGGGCGAAGACATCGGACAGGCCGGGCTCCACGCCCATTCCCACCAGTGCCAGCCGTCCGGCCTCCTCCCAACTCCGGGCCAGCGCGAACTGTTCGTCGCCGAGCTTGACACCGCACTCCTCGTAGGGGCGCGAGCCGTGCGGCGCGGACAGCGACATCGCCATGTCCAGGTAGTGTGCGCCCGCCTCCAGGGCGGCCTGGAACAGCGGCATCACGAACCGGGGGTCGGTGGCGTTGAGCAGCACCTCGCACCGCTCCTCCACGAGCATCCGGCGGACCGCGTCCCGGTCCGAGGCGTCCAGCCGCCGCGCGCTGTAGCGGGCGCCCTGCGCCCCGAGCGCCGCGACCGCGGCCTCGGCGCGGGCGAGGTCGTAGTCGGCGACGACCATGTGGGCGAGGAAGTCGCGACGGGCGGCGATCCGGGTGACGGCCGTTCCCACGCCGCCCGCACCCACCAGAAGTACGCGCATGTCACACACCTTTCTCCCGGGAGGCGAGCGCCTCCGGACGGGGTCGATGCAACGCGACGCCGGGAGATAAGGTCAACCCCGTTGGCATAAGGGTGGAGCAGGCGGCACGGCGCCGGTGACGGAAGGACGACCGACATGGCGAAGCAGGTGGTGCCGGAGGCGGCACGTCAGCGGCGGCGGCCCACGCGCGGCGGCACCGTGCTGTCGGAGGAGATCATCGTCCACACCGCCCTGCGTGTCCTGAGGGAGCACGGCAGCACCGGGCTGACGGCACGCCGTCTCGGCGCGGCGCTCGGCGCCGATCCCAGCACCCTGTACCGCTACTTCGCCGGGATGGACGACCTGGCCTGGGCCATCGGGGACGAGCTCATGGGCAGGGCTCTCGACAGCTGGACGGCCACTGGGGACTGGCGCACGGACCTGCGCGCGCTGGGCCGGGCCATCCACGCCTCCTACCTCGCCCACCCCCAGGCCGCCGTCCTCACCGCCAGCCGGGTCACCGGAAGGCCTCGCGAGATCGCCGTGGACGAGACCATCCTCGGCATCCTGCGCGGCACGGGGCTGCCCGACCCCGTGGCGGTGCGCGTCTACCACGCGTTCATCGACCAGAGTCTCGCCTTCGCCGCGCTCGACGCCGGCTCCCTCGCGCTGGCGGACGAGGCTCGTGCGGGCGACGAGGAGATGTGGCACTCCACCTATGCCCGCCTGCCCGCCGAGTCGCATCCGAACATCGCCGCGACGGCACACCTGCTCGCCCGGTACATGCCGCACAGCGCCTATCCGGCCGCCCTGGAGATACTCCTGGAACACACCGCCGCGCAGTTGCCCCCACCGGGGGCATGACGTGTGCGGCTCCGCCGGCGTGCCGTGCCGTCGTTGAGCGGAGTGGGCGGGCCGGGACCAGCCGGGTCAAGGAGCCGGCTCGGGCAGGGTGTCCGGCAGGCCGAGCGCGGCAGAGACATGGCGCCAGATGGACCTGAGGGCGGTGTCCTGGGTGACAGTGGGATCCCGCAGCATGAGGCGGATGCCGTAGCCGTCGCTCAGGGAGAGGACGAGCGTGCACAGGTCGTCCACGTCCGTCGGGGCGAACTCTCCGGAGGCGATGCCACGCCGTACGGCGCCGGCCACCCAGGCGTGCAGTTGCGCGTACAGGTCCACGGCATAGGCCCGGGTGGCCTCGTCGCGCAGCGCGCGGACCCACAGTTCCTGCCACAGTCGCCAGTCCTGGTGCAGTTCGGGATCGGTCGGGAGCAGGTTGCGCACGATGCGGGCCAGGGTGACCGCAGGCGGCGCCGTCTCCGCGTCCCGGTCCACGTCGACGGCCGTGTTGGCGAAGGAGTGGGTCATCGCCTCGGTGAACAGCTTCTCGCGCGTGTCGAAGTGGTAGTGCAGCAGGGCCGTGGACACGCCGGCCCGCTCGGCGACCATGCGCATCCGGATCTTCTCGAAACCGATCTCGGCGATCGCCTCGCACGCCGCGGTCAGGATGCGCTCGCGCGTGTCTGCCGTGCGCACCTTCGTCGACACCCTGCCGCTCCCCTCGTTCGGTGGTCGTACGCCGTGGCCATTCTCCCTCACCATGGCCTCACCCCGGTGGTGCCGTCTCACGCTGTGGCTGTTCGTCGTACCGGTGGAAGCCCCGCCCGGACTTCCGCCCCAGCAGTCCGGCCTCCACCATCCGGGACAGCAGCGGGGGCGGCGCGTACTGCGGCTCGCGGAACTCGGCGTACAGCGACTCCGCGATGGCCCGCGTGGTGTCCAGGCCGATGAGGTCCGTCAGGGCCAGCGGACCGAGCGGGTGCGCGCAGCCGAGGACCATGCCGCGGTCGATGTCCTCGACGCTCGCGGTGCCCGATTCCGCCATGCGGACGGCGGCCAGCAGGTACGGGACGAGGAGTGCGTTGACGACGAAGCCCGCGCGGTCCTGGGTGCGTACGACCTCCTTGCCCAGCCGGCCCGTCACGAAGGTCTCGGCCCGTGCCACGGTGTCGGCCGAGGTGAGCAGGGACGGCACGAGTTCGACCAGCCGCAGGACCGGTACGGGGTTGAAGAAGTGCACGCCGACGACGTGCTCGGGGCGGCCGGTCGCGGCGGCGAGCCGGATGACCGGGATGGCGGAGGTGTTCGTCGCGAGGACGGTGTCGGCGCCCGTGACCGCGGCGTCGAGGCGGGCGAAGACGTCGGCCTTGAGGCGCTCGTCCTCCGCCACGGCCTCGATCACCAGGTCGCGGTCGTGCAGCGCCTCGATCTGGTCGACCACGGTGATCCGGGCGGCGGTGGCCTCGCGCCGTTGGGCGGTGAGCCTGCCGCGCGCGGCGGCCCGGTCGAGCGAGCGGGTGATGCGCAGGCGGCCGGCACGGGCCGACTGCGCGTCGCGTTCCACCACGGTGACCGGCAGGCCGGCCCGCGCACAGACCTCGGCGATGCCCAAGCCCATCAGTCCGCAGCCGACGACTCCGATGCGTTCGATGCCGGTCATCCGGGCCTCCTTTCGATCCGTTGTCGGGTGTGATGTCAGGCGGCGGGCAGGTCCAGGACCCCCGGGCCGCGCTTGATCAGCTCGCCCGCGATGATCAGCCGCTGGATCTCGGAGGTGCCCTCCCAGATCCGGTCGACCCGCAGCTCGCGGTAGAGCCGTTCGACGGCGTAGGTACGGTCGTAGCCCCGGCCGCCGTGGATCTGCAGGCACCGGTCGATCACCCGGCCGGCGGCCTCGCTCGCCGCGAGCTTGGCGATGGCCGCCTTGGCGTGCAGCGTCTTGCGGTCGGCGGCCGCGGCCTGGTCGACCTCCCAGGCGACCTGGTGGGTGTAGGCGCGGTTGACCGCGATGTCCACGGCGCAGTCCGCGAGCATGCCCTGGATCAGCTGGTACGAGGCGATCGGCGCCCCGAACTGCTCGCGCTCCACGGCCCAGTCACGGGACAGTTCCAGGGCGCGTTCGGCGGCGCCGGTGGTGCGCGCCGCGATCATCAACCGCTCCTCGGTGAACCACGAGCGCGTGATGTCGTATCCCTCGCCGATGCCGCCGAGCACCGCGTCCTCGCCGACCTGGACGTCGGTGAAGGTGAACTCGGGGTGCTCGTAGACGAAGGTGTGCATGAAGCGGGGCACGCGCGTCATCTCGATGCCGGGGGTGTCCTTGTCGACGAGGAACAGCGTCGGGGCGCGCTCCGGTCCCGCCGCGGCGAGCACGATCATGAAGTCGGCGTGGTCGCCGACCGTCACGAACCACTTCTCGCCGTTGAGCACCCAGCCCTGGTCGTTCTTGGTCGCCGTGGTGGCGAGGTTCTGCGGGTCGGAGCCCGCGCCGGGCTCGGTGACGGCGTAGCAGTCGCGCCGCTCACCCCTGATCACCGGGACGAGGAAGCGCTCGCGCTGCTCCGGGGTGCAGAAGCGGAGGGCGTTGGCGGGTCGCCACACCATGTCCCACAGGGCGCCGGTGAGGCGTCCCAACTCCTCCTGCACGGTGACCTGTTCGGCAATGGTGAGTCCGGCGCCGCCCCATTCGGCCGGCATGTTGACGGCCTGGAGGCCGGAGTCGAGCACCGCGTCACGGATCTTGGCGTGTATGTCGGCGGGCAGGCCGTTGTTCTCCTCGCACTGGATCTCATGGGCGGCGATGACGTCGGTCAGGGCGCGTGCGGCGGCCTTGAGCTGTGCCTGGCGGGGGGTGAGACGGAAGTCCATGGAGGTCCTCACGGTTCGCTGACGAAGGGGGCGGATTCAGGGGGTGGGCAGGGCCAGGGCGCGGGTGCCGCGCTTGATCAGCTCGTTGGCGATGATCAGCCGCTGGATCTCGGAGGTGCCCTCCCAGATCCGGTCGACCCGCAGCTCCCGGTACATGCGCTCGACGGGGTAGGTGCGGTCGTAGCCGCGGCCGCCGAAGATCTGCAAACAGCGGTCGGCGACCCGGCCGGCGGCCTCACTGGCGGCGAGCTTGGCGGTGGAGGCCTTGGCGTGCAGCGTCTTGCGGTCGGTGTCCGGCTGGTCGGCCTCCCAGGCGACCTGGTGGGTGTAGGCACGGTTCACGGCGATGTCCACGGCGCAGTCCGCGAGCATGCCCTGGATCAGCTGGTACGAGGCGATCGGCGCCCCGAACTGCTCCCGTTCCACGGCCCAGTCACGGGCGAGTTGGAGGGCGCGCTCGGCCGCGCCGACGGTGCGGGCGGCGATCATCAGGCGTTCGTCGGTGAACCATTCCTTGGTCAGCTCGTAGCCGTTGCCGACGCCGCCGAGCACGTCCTCGTCGGCCACGAAGACGTCGGTGAAGGTGAACTCGGGATGCCCGTTGACCGCGGAGTGCATGAAGTGCGGCACACGGGTCATCTCGACGCCGGGCGCGGCCTTGTCGACGAAGAAGAGAGTGGGCAGCCGCTCGGGGCCGGCGTCCGCCTGCACCAGCAGGAAGTCGGCGATGTCGCCGCAGGTGACGAACCACTTCTCCCCGTTGAGCAGCCAGCCGCCGTCGGTGCGGGTGGCCGTGGAGGTGCCGGAGGAGGGGTCGGATCCCGCGCCCGGCTCGGTGACGGCGAACGCGTCGAACTTCTCTCCGCGGATCACGGGCAGCAGATACTTCTCGCGCTGCCGCTCGTCGCCGTACGCGAGGACGTTGGCGGGGCGCCAGGGGATGTCCCAGAGGCAGTTGGTGACCTTGCCGAACTCCTCCTCCACGATGACCTGGTCGAGCAGGCCGAGGCCGGCTCCGCCCCATTCGGCGGGCATGTTGATGGCGTAGACACCGGCGTCCATGGCGGCCCGGGTCAGTTCGGTGACGAGCGGCTGCGGCAGGGGGCCGCCCGCCCGCTCGGACTGGTCCTCGTAGCGCATCAGCAGACGCGCGTAGTCGGCGGCGCGGCGCTTGAGGTCTGCCTGCTCGGGGGTGTAGCGCATGTCCATGGGGGCCTCTTCGAATCGGGTCGCAAGGGGGGTGGGTCAGGCGAGTACGGCGCGGGAGTCGAGGGCGAGGACCCCGTGCGGGCGGACGAGCAGCGGGTTGACCTCGATCTCGGCGATCTCGGGGTGGGCGGCGGCGAACGCCGTGATCGTCTCGACGGCCGCCGCGGCCGCGGCGATGTCGACGGGGGGCCTGCCGCGCACTCCGTCGAGCAGGGCGGCGGTGCGCAGTCCGCGCAGCAGGCGCAGGGCGCCGCCGTCGGCGGGCACGGGGGCCAGCGCGAAGGCGACGTCGCGCAGGGCCTCGGCCAGCACTCCGCCCAGCCCCACCATGGCGACCGGGCCGAAGCGGGGGTCCCGGCGGACGCCGATGATCAGCTCCACGCCGTCCGTCGTCTCCGCCATGGCTTCCACGGAGTACGAGGAGGCGCCGAGCCGTGCGTCCATGTCGCGGAAGGCGGCGAGCAGTTCACCGGGGCCGGCCAGGCCCAGCGCCACACCTCCCGCGTCGGACTTGTGCAGGAGATGGAGGGCCTTGAGGACGTAGGGGCCGGTGAACTCCCCGGCGGCGGCGAGCAGTTCGGTCTCGTCGTGGACCTCGCGGGCGGTGGGGAAGGGCAGTCCGGCCGCTTCCAGGGCTCTGCGGGTCTGCAGGTAGCCGCCGTCGTGCAGGGGTGGCGCGGCGGGGGGCAGGGGCGGCAGGCCGGTGCGTGGTGCGCCGGGTGCCGTGGCGGCGAGGGCGCGGGCGGCGTCCTCGGTGGCGGCGAAGACCGGGATGCCGGCTGCGGCGAGGGTGCGGCAGCTGGGCGACTCGGGATACATCGACTGCACGACCAGGGGTTTCGCGGTGGCCCGGTGCCGGGCCGCGATGAGGCGCGCGGCCTGCTGTTCCCCGTCCGCGAGTGCCGTACCCCCTCCCCCGAGCCCGCCGTCGGTGGCCGCGTAGCCGCCGAAGTAGCCGGTCATCAGGACGGCGTCGGCCTCCTCGGCCGCCAGCAACGCGGAGACCGTCTGCGCGTACGAGCCCGGGTTCTGCTCGCCCATCCCGGCGAGGTCGACCGGGTTGGCGACGGCGGACTGTTCCCACAGGGCCTCCCGGAGGCGTTGCCGGGTCGGCTCGTGGAGTTCGGGCACGGTCAGCCCGGCAGCCTCGGCTGCGTCGGCGGCGACGACCCCGTGGCCGCCGCCGTCCGTCAGCACGGCGACCCGGCGGCCGGCCGCGCGTCGTCCGCCGTTCAACGCGGCCAGTACGACGGCCAGTTCGCGGGGTGTGGCGACCAGTTCCACTCCGGCGTCCCGGCACGCCGCGGTCACCACGTCGGCCGGGGTGGTCAGGGCCCCGGTGTGCGACTGGGCACTGCGTGCGGAGGCGTCGCCGCGCCCGCCCGTGAGCAGCACCACGGGTTTGTCCGCGGCGGACGCCGCCTCGGCGAAGGCGCGTCCGTCGGCGAAGTCCTCCGCGTAGACCGCGATGGCCTGGGTGCCCTCGTGCCGGGCGCAGTCGGCGAGCAGGTCGACCAGAGTGACGTCGGCCTGGTTGCCCAGGGACACGAAGCGGGAGAAGCCGAGGCCGTGCGGTTGGAGGCGGAGCTGGAGCTCCAGGGCGAGGTTGCCGCTCTGGCTGAGCAGGGCGACACCGCCGGGGGTGAAGGTGTCGGAGGCCAGGAAGAGGTCGGTGGTGTTGTCCGTCAGCCCGAGGCAGTTGGGCCCGACGAGCACGGCCCCTGCGGCGCGCACCCGTTCGGCGACGGCCTGCTGGCGGGTGCGCCCCGCGTCGCCGGTCTCCGCGAAGCCGGCGCTGATCGCGACGATCGCCCGGGCCCCGCACCGCAGGGCCTCGTCGACGGCGGCCTCGAAGCCGTCGGCGGGCACGGAGATCACCGCCAGATCGACGGGTTCGCCGATCGCGCCGAGGCTGGGCGCGGCGGGCCGGCCGAGTACCGTGCCACCGCGGCGGTTGACCAGGTGGACGGGGCGGCGGCCGGGCGCGCGGAGGGCCTGGGCGGCGATGGCGTGGCCGTACTTGGCCGGGTCGTCGCTGGCTCCCACGACGGCGACGGAGACGGGGTCGAAGAGGGCCGTCAGGTCGCGTCCCATCTCACTTCACCAGCTTCAGGGCGGAGTTGGGGCAGACGGCTGCGGCGGCCTGGGCGGCACCCTCGGCGGCGGGCGGCACGTTCTGCTCCCGCACCCGCGCGTAACCCCAGTCGTCGAGGTCGATCAGTTCGGGGGCGGGTTCCCGGCAGAGGCCGTAACCCTGGCAGCGGGTGGAGTCCAGCAGGAGTTTCATGGTGCGGTCCTTTCGGTGCACGGGGGTTCGGTGGGCGCGGAGGGCGCGGAGATCGGGGAGGGCGGGGTCAGGGCACCGGCACCGTGAAGCGGCCGCCGTCGTCGGATCGCTCGGCCTCGCACGCGGGGCAGGCGGCGCGGCGGTGTGCGGCGATCCGGTCCGGGAAGTGGACGAGGAGGGTGGCGACGATGCGGGCGGCGGCGTCGAGCAGCCCGCAGGCCCCCCGGCCCGGCAGTTGCCCCGACCAGCGGCGCAGCCGGTCGCACGCGTCGTCGTCCGTCTCACCGCGCCCGACCGCCGTGAGGGTGCCGGCCAGCGCCCCGGTTCCGGAGACGCAGACCCCGCACTGCCGGGCGCTCTGTGCGGCGAGGTAGGCGGTGGCCTCGGCGGCCACGGCGACGGGGCAGTCACCGGGGTGCAGGAAGTGCAGCGCGCCGCAGCCGAGCGCGACGCCGGCCGCCGTCATCCGGTCGCGGTCGAGCGGCAGGTCCGTCCAGCGCGAGCCGTACAGCCCGCCGAACAGGCCGCCCAGGAGCACCGCCTCGGCCGTGCCGTGCCCGCACAGGTCGGCCGGAAGCTTCAGGTGCGTGCCGGCGGGCACCTCGACCAGCGCGGCGGCGGTACCGGCTCCGCCCGAGACGGTCACCAGGTGGGCACCGGCGACGGCGGCGGCCACGTCGGGGCACGCGTGCAGCACCGCGATGCGAGCCAGCGTCTCCACGTTGGCGACCAGGGTGGGTGCGCCGCCTACCCCCTTCTCGAAGGGGCGCGGGGGCTTCGGCGTGGGCAGGGCGGGGCCGCCGTCGATGCGCCGGACGACCGCCGTCTCCTCCCCCGCCACGTACGCGGGCTGCGTCCGTACGACGTCGACGCGCAGGCCCGTGCGACGCTCGGCGAGCGCCCGGCGGACGGCCCGCTCGGAGGGAGCGTCGGAGAGGTAGACGAAGCCGCGTTCCGCGCCCGTCATGGCCGCGGCGAGCCGCAGTCCGTCCAGGACCAGGTGCGGCCGGTGGCGCAGCAGCCATCGGTCCTTGACCGAGCCGGGCTCGCCCTCCTCGCCGTTGGCGACGACGACGGGCCGGCCGGGTGCGTCGCGGACGGCGCGCAGCTTGACGGCGGCGGGGAAGCCGGCGCCTCCGCGGCCACGGAGCCCGACGTCGGCGATCCAGTCGAGCAGCCGGCCGGGTGCGGGCACCGGCGCGTATCCGCCCACGGCGAGGTACCGGGGTAGGTCCTCGGTGTCGCCGTACGGCTCCGCACCGGACAGCGGGGACAGGAGCAGGCCGAGCTGTCCTTGAGGAAGGAGGGAGAAGACGCCGGTCATACGGTGCTCCTGGGCTCAAAGGGGCCGGAGGGGCCAAGGGCGGTGGAGGAGCCGCAGCGGCCGGAGAGGGTGGGGGGACGGCGGGCTCTCAGGTGGGCCAGGGCCCGCTCCAGGTCCCGCCGTTGGGTGGCGGTGCCGACGTAGCCCGGGCCGGACAGGCCGATCAGCATGCGGTGGTGGTCGAGGAGGACCTGGCCGGCCAGCAGGGCCGGTCCGGGGTCGGCGGTCGAGGGCCGGTCCGCGGCCTCGACGACCAGGTCGGCGACCTCGCGGAGGTAGCGCAGCCAGCCGCGCTGCGTGCCGCGCAGCACCAGGCGCTCGATCCGCCGCCGCTCGGCCGTGATCAGGGCCGACGGCGGTGGACCGGCCGACGGCGCCCGCAGGGCGGCCACCGCTGCGGGCAGCTCCTGCTCGGGCTCCGGCGTGAGGCCGAGCCATTGCAGACTTCGGCGAGCGCTCATACGTGCCTCCGGGGCCACCCGGTTCCGGCAGGGCCGGGAAAGCGGGGCGGCGTGGCGTTGGCTGGGAAGGGGAGATCCTCCGGCGCCCGGACGATCGAGGGCGGGGAGCTGTGCTCAGTGCCCGTGGCCGGGCGCGGGGACGGTGACGTCCGAACCGGTGCGAGGGGCGCGGAAGGGAACGGGACCTCCCTGACCGTCCGCCTGCGACCGAGACTAACTAACTAATTAGTCAGCCCACAAGTCTTGACTTGCTCGCGCACCATCCCCACTCTGACTAACCAATCAGTCAGCCGAAAGGACGGCAGGTCCGGCGCGGGAAACCGCTGCCGGCCCCGCCGTGCCAGGCCGGCCCGGCCTCACCGCCCATCGCCGCCGCCGCGGCGCGGAGGAGGACTCCCATGAACGCCTCGACCACGCGGGCAGCCGCCGAACGCCCCGCCTCGCCGGGGCCGCCGCCCCCCGACCACCCCGGGGACGCGCTGCCCGCCCGCTTCTACACGGATCCGGCCATCGCCGCCGCCGAGACCGACCGCGTCTTCGCCAGGTCCTGGCAGCTGGTCTGCCACGAGTCCGACCTGCCCGGCCCGGGCGCCCGGCTGACCGCGACCGCCGCCGGCCGTGAGGTGCTGGTCGTCCGGACCGAGGACGGCGGTCTCGCCGCCCACCTCAACGTCTGCCGGCACCGCGGCACCCGCCTGGTCACCGGGCCCGAGCCCGCCGGAAAGGCGATCCGCTGCCCGTACCACGGCTGGACCTACAAGCTGGACGGACGGCTCGTCGGCGCCCCCGAGGCGCGCCGCATCCCCTGCCTGGACAAGCCCCGGCTCGGCCTGCACCCGGTGAACGTGGAGTCGTTCCTGGGCTTCGTCTTCGTCAACCTCGACATGGAGGCGACCCCGCTCACCGAGAGCTGTGCCGGGCTCGCCGAGGCGGTCGGCCGCTATGCCGGGCCCGACCTGGTCCCCGTCGGCAGGCACCGCATCCACGACCTGGCGGGCGGCGAGGAGCAGAACGCCAACTGGAAGGTGATCGTCGACAACTACCTGGAGGGATACCACGTTCCCGTCGCCCACCCGGCGCTCATGCGGCTGCTGGACTACCAGGCGTACACGGTGGACGTACGGGAGAACTACGTCCTGTTCGAGTCTCCGCTGCGCGACAAGCCCTCCTCGAACTGGACGGAGCGGCTCTACCAGCGGCTGGCGACCCCCATGCCGGGCCTGACCGAGGCCGACCGGCGGGTGTGGCGGTACGCCGTGATCTATCCGAACACGCTGATCGACTTCTACCCTGACCACGTGCTCGCGTGGACCGCCCTGCCCACCGCCCAGGACCGGGCGGCGATCCCCGGCGCCTTCTACACGAAACACGGGGAGGGGATCCGCACCCGGCTGGCCCGCCGGCTGAACATCCACATCGGCTGGGTCACCAACGACGAGGACGCCGAGCTGGTGGAGCGCGTGCAGGCCGGCCTGGCCACGCCGGGTTTCGAGCCCGGTCCGCTCTCTCAGCGCGAGGCCGCCGTCGGCTGGTTCGCCCGCCGGGTCCGGGACGACCTGGAGGGGGACGGGCGGTGACGTCCTCCCGCATCGCGTACGCCGTACGCCTCCAAAGCGGCTTACCCCTCCCCCGCTGACGCACGCTCGCACCCTCCCCAGACCGGTCTTTCCTGCGGAGTCAGGGCCTCCGTGAGCCGACCAGCCGGTCCAGCCCTGGAGTTGTGCCGTTCCTCGACGAAAGAGGACGTTCCGTGTCTCCCGAGGTACTTCCACCGACCCGACGCGGCGTGCTGCGGGCAGGAGCCTGTGGCCTGCTCGGCGCCGCGGTCGGCGGCTGCGGATTCATGCCCGCGAAAACACCCAGCGCCCAGCAGCTCGCCCCGGTCAAGGCGCGTGTCGACGGCGATCTCGTCTACTTCAACTGGGCCGACTACGTCGACCCGTCCGTGTTCAAGGGCTTCGAGAAGGAGTACGGCGTCAAGGTCATCCAGTCGAACTTCGACTCGATGGAAGGCATGGTCGCCAAGCTCAACGCGGGCAATCGCTACGACGTCGTCTTCCCCTCCGCCAAGTGGGCCCAGCGTCTGGTCCGGGCCGGCCGGCTGCGCCGTATCGACCACTCCCAGCTGACGAACTCCCAGGCGATATTCGGCACGTACAGCTACTTCGCCGATCCCTGGTACGACCCCGGCTCCGCCCACACCGTCCCCTTCACCGCGTACAAGACCGGCATCGGCTGGCGCCGCGACAGGATCGGCGAACTGAGCGGTTCCTGGCGGGACTTGTGGAGCGACAAGGTCAGGGGCAAGGTCTTCCTGCTGGACGACCGGGACGAGGTGCTCGGCATGGGCGCCCTCGAACTCGGCCTGGGCGTCAGCACCGGCGATCGCCATGACCTCGACCGCATCACGTCCCTGCTGGGCACCCTGCGACCCCGGTTGCGCGGCTTCTCCAGCGACAGCTACAACAACCTGCTCAACGGCAACGCGCTCATGACGCAGGCCTGGAGCGGCGACATGGCCGCCATGCTCAACCAGGCCAAGGATCCCTCGGTGTTCGGCTTCGAGGCCCCCAAGGAGGGCACGCCGATCAACTCCGACTGCTACGCCATCCCCTGGAACGCCCCCCATCCCGGCACCGCGATGCTGTTCATCGACTACATGCTGCGGCCGGAGAACGTGAAGAAGAACATCGAGTACATCGGCTACCCGATGCCGGTGGCCGGCACCGAGAAGACGTACGCCGAACTGGTCAAGCCCTTCCCCGCATGCATGGTCACCGAGGACGACCTGAAGGCGGACCTGTTCTTCCGCAACGGCAGCCGCGCGGCGGAGGATGCCCGCGACACCGCCTGGACCCATGTGAAGGCGGGCTGACATGGCACTGCTCCGCTCCTCCTCGCGCGCCCAGCGAGGCGATGCCGACGGCAACCGTATGTGGACCTGGTTCATGCTGCCGGGCACCGTGTGGATGACCGGGTTCCTGATCGCCTCGCTCGTTCTCGTCGCCGTCCTCGCCGTGGGCACCACCGACGACCTCGGCAACCCGCGCTTCGGCTTCGACCTGTCCGGCGTCCGCGCTCTCGCCGACCCCGCCTACACGCAGGTCATGGTCCGTTCCCTGGGCTACGCCGTGCTGACCTGCCTGATCTGCCTGGTCATCGCCTACCCGGTGGCGTACACCATCGCCCTGCACGGCGGGCGGTACAAGCACGCGCTGATCGCGGCGATCGTGGTGCCGTTCTTCGCGAACTACCTGGTCCGCATGTACGGCTGGTCGGTGGTCCTCTCCGACGGCGGACCCGTGCTGCGCGCCCTGCGCGCGGTGGGACTCGCCGACGGGAACACGAAGATCCTCAACACGAGCGCCGGTGTGATCGCCGGACTCGTCTACGGCTTCGTCGTCTTCATGATCATCCCGTTGTACGCGGCCCTGGAGCGGCTCGACGTCTCGCTCATCGAGGCCGGCCGCGACCTGTACGGCGGCCCGGTCCGCACCTTCTTCTTCGTCACCCTGCCCGCCACCCGGCAGGGCGCGGCGGCCGGGCTCGTCCTGGTGTTCCTGCCCGCCATGGGCGACTTCGTCAGCGCACAGCTCATGGGAGGCCCGGACCAGATCATGATCGGCAACCTCATCCAGGACAAGTTCTTCCAGGGCCAGAACTGGCCGCTGGGCTCAGCGCTCACCATGCTGCTGATGCTGGTGCTGCTGTTCGGGATGTTCGGCTACCTGCGGCGCACCCGCAAGGACGAGGCGGAGGCCCGCCGATGACCACCCTGCCCCGCACCCCGTCCGCAGTCGCCCCCGCCAGGCCGGCCGGCCGCACCCGCTCGCGCACCCGACGCGGCCACGCCGAGCGCAGGCCGCGGATCCTCGTCACCGTCACCGCGCTGTTCTTCGCACTGCTCTACCTGCCCATCGCCGTCGTCGCCCTGTTCTCCTTCAACTCCAAGAAGTCGCTGACCGTCTTCGGCGGGTTCAGCCTGCGCTGGTACCGCGCCTTCGGCCACGACGACGTCCTGATCTCCTCCTTGAGCACCAGCCTGCGCATCTCGCTGGTGGCTATGGCCGGTTCGGTCGTCCTCGGCGTGGCGCTCGCCCTCGGCCTGGTGCGCTGCCGCACCCGGCTCGGCTCACTGGCCGGACTGATCATGCTGGTGCCGCTGATCACCCCGGAGATCGTCACCGGGGTCGCGTCGATGCTGCTGTTCAAGGGCCTGGGCATAGCGCTGTCCACCAGCACGGTGATGCTCGCCGAGATCACCTTCTCCATCTCCTACGTCACCGTCATCCTCCGCTCCCGGGTCGCCGCGCTGAACCCGGAGGTGGAGGAGGCGGCCATGGACCTCGGTGCCACCCGCTGGCAGGCGGTGCGCCTGGTCACCCTGCCCGCGCTGCTGCCCGCCGTCCTGGCCAGCTCCGTACTGATCTTCGCGCTCGTCTTCGACGACTTCGTCCTGGCCTACTTCACCACCGGTGTCGACCCGCAGCCGCTGTCGGTCCGGATCTACTCGGCGATCCGCTTCGGCGTGCAGCCCACCATCAACGCCGTCGGCACGCTGATGCTCGCGGGCTCCATCGTCCTGATCGCCCTGGCCCTTTTCATCCCGCGCCTCTTCGGCCGCCGCGGCGGCCTCGACATCCTCTCCGGAGAGTGACCCATGGACGCGACCGACACGACCCCGGCCGTCCGGCTCGACGGCATCTCCAAGCAGTTCGCGGACTCTTACGCCGTCCACCGCCTCGATCTGGACATCGAGGCCGGCCAGTTCTTCTCGCTGCTGGGCCCCTCCGGCTGCGGCAAGACGACCACGCTGCGCATGATCGGCGGGTTCAGTGATCCCACCGAGGGCTCGGTGCTGCTCGCCGGCGAGGACGTCACCGCGCTGCCGCCGAATCTGCGCAACGTCAACACGGTCTTCCAGAGTTACGCGCTGTTCGACCACCTCGGCGTCGCCGACAACATCGCCTTCGGCCTCAAACGCAAGGGGGTCGACAAGGCGGAGATACGCCGGCGCGTCGGGGAGATGCTGGAGCTGGTCCAGCTCACCGGGCTCGCCGGCCGCAAGCCCCGGACGCTCTCCGGTGGCCAGCGCCAGCGCGTCGCCCTGGCCCGCGCGCTGGTCAACCGTCCGGCCGTGCTGCTCCTGGACGAGCCGCTGGCGGCCCTGGACCTGAAGCTGCGCCGGCAGATGCAGGTGGAGCTGAAGCAGATCCAGCGCGAGGTCGGCATCACGTTCGTCTTCGTCACCCACGACCAGGACGAGGCGCTGACCATGTCCGACCGGATCGCGGTGCTGAACGAGGGGCGCATCGAGCAGTGCGGCACCCCCGAGGACGTCTACGAGCACCCCGCCAGCCGGTTCGTGGCCTCCTTCATGGGCACGTCCAACCTGATGACCGGCACCTACCGCGGCGGTGAGGTCGCCCTCGACCAGGGCCCCGCCCTGCCCGTCGGGCCCCGGACCGGCATCGTGGACGGCAGTGCCGTCAGCGTGTCCGTGCGTCCCGAGAAGATCTGGCTGTCCGACTTCGAACCGGGCATGTCGATCCTGTCCGGGGTGATTCGCGAGACGGTCTACAGCGGCCCGACGACCACCTACCTCATCGAACTCGCCCCGGGCGTCACGCTGTCCGTGCTGGAGCAGAACACGGCGCGCGCCCGCATGGAGGACCGCTGGAGCGGCGGCGAGACCGTGGAGTTCGGCTGGCGCCCCGAACACTGCCTGGTCCTGGCCTGATCCACTGCATGACCGGATGACGAAAGCGAATGCGATGCATCACGACGTGATCGTGCTCGGCGCGGGTCTCGCCGGACTCGCCGCCGCCCGGGACCTGGCGACCGCCGGCACCGACGTGCTCGTCCTGGAGGCCCGGGACCGCGTCGGCGGCCGGGTCGAGCAGACCCGTACGCCCGACGGCCGTACCGTCCAACTGGGCGGCGAGGTGGTCGGCCGTGCCCACACCGCCTACCTCGAACTCGCCGCGGAACTCGGCCTGGAGCTGGTTCCCAGCTATGTCGCCGAACCCGGCCGTATCACCCGTGCCACGCCCGAGGGCCGGTCGGCCGGCGACCCGCCCCACTGGTTCGGGCCCGGCGACGCGGCCCAGCACGAGAAGCTCGGCGGGGAGTTCAGCGCTCTCGCCGCCACGGTCGACCCCGACGACCCCTGGTCGCATCCGCAGGCCGCGGCCCTGGACCGGCTGTCCGTGGCCGCCTGGCTGCGCTCCCGCCACGCCACGCCCGCGGTGACACGGCTGTGGGAGATCGGCCAGCTGGGCCTGGCGGGAGGCTCGTACGAGCGGATCTCGCTGCTGGCCGCGCTGCGCAAGAGCGCCGCGGTGCCCGGCACGGGCGACTACGACTACGCCGACTGGGAGGGACTGCGGCTGGCGGCGGGGTCGGCCACGCTCGCCGAGGTCATGGGCCGGGAGCTCGGCCCGCGCATCCGCCTCGGCTCGCCCGTCGCCGCGGTCGGCGTACGCCCCGACCGCTGCACCGTACGCCTGGTCACCGGGGAGGTCCTCACCTCGGCGGCCGTCGTGAGCGCCCTGCCGGTGGGTCCGCTGAGGTCGGTCACGGTGACCGGGGTGAGCGACGCCCGGCTGGCCTGCCTGCACCGGCAACGCAACGCCGTGGCGGCGAAGTTCGCGGCCGTATACAACCGTCCCTTCTGGCGCGCCGACGGACTGAACGGCCTGTCCGAGAGCGAGGGTGTCCTCGGCAGCACCTGGCCGCAGAACGAGGGTGTGCTCTCGGCGCTGGTCCCGCCCGAGCGCTACGGCGTCCTGCTGGGCACCCCGCCGCAGATGCGCGCCCCCGAACTGCTCGCCGAGATCGCCGCCCTGTTCGGCGACGAGGCGCTGACGCCGACCGCCTGCCACCTTCGGCTGTGGGGCACCGACCCATGGACGCAGGGCTACGTCACCCAGTGGCCGCCCGGCGAGGTGATGGCCGTCGGTCCCCTGCACGGCACGCACGAACCGCCGTTCTACGTCTGCGGTTCCGACCAGTGGGTCGCCGGATACATGGAGGGCGCCGTACGCACCGGTCGCGCCGCCGCCGAGGAGGCACTGCGCCGTGGCTGACACCCCCGAGCTCACGACGGTGCTGAACCACATAGGCGGCAAGGACGTGCCCGCCGCATCCGGAGCCACCCTCCAGCTCATCGACCCCGCCACCGGGCTCCCCCACGGACTGGCGCCGCTCTGCGGCCCCGAGGACGTGGACACCGCCTGCCGGGCCGCGCAGGACGCCTTCGAAGGCTGGTCCGGCACGACGCCGGCGCAGCGGCAGACCGCACTGCTGCGGATCGCCGACGCTCTGGAGCGGCAGGCCGACGCGCTGGCGTGCGCCGAGGTGGCCGACACGGGCAAGCCGCGCGCCCGGTTCGTGACGGACGAAGTGCCCGCGATCGTGGACGTCCTGCGGTTCTTCGCCGGAGCCGCGCGGAACCTGCCGGGTGCCGTGGCCGCCGAGTACACCCCGGGCCGCACCTCCCTCCTGCGCCGCGAGCCGGTCGGCGTGTGCGCCCAGATCACCCCGTGGAACTATCCGCTGATGATGGCCGTGTGGAAGGTCGCCCCCGCCCTCGCCGCCGGCAACACCGTCGTGCTGAAGCCGTCCGACACGACTCCGTCCTCCGCCGTGCTGCTGGCCCGGCTGGCCGCCGAACACCTCCCGCCGGGCGTGCTCAACGTCGTGTGCGGCGACCGGGACACCGGACGCTCGCTCGTCGCCCACCCGTACGTCCGGCTGGTGGCCGTCACCGGCAGCGTCCGCGCCGGGCAGCAGATCGCCGCGGCGGCGGCCGCCGACCTCAAGCGGCTGCACCTGGAACTCGGCGGAAACGCACCCGTACTGGTTCACGAGGACGCCGATCTCGACGACGCGGTCGAGCAGTTGTCGTCGCTCGCCTTCTACAACGCGGGCCAGGACTGCACGGCCGCCACCAGGATCCTCGTCCACCGCCGGATCCACGACACCTTCCTGGCCGCGTTCGCCGAGCGGGCCGCACGGCTGCTGCCCGGAGCCCCCCACGAGGCGCACGCCGACTTCGGCCCCCTTGTCAGTATGGCCCAACTCGGCTCCGTGACCGGCCTGTTGGACCGCCTCCCGGATCACTGTGAGATCGTCACCGGCGGCACGCCCCTGGGCCGCCCCGGCTTCTTCCACCCCGCCACGGTGATCGCCGGGGCTCGCCAGGAGGACGAGATCGTGCAGAGCGAGGTGTTCGGCCCGGTCGTCACCGTCCAGCCGTTCGCCGAGGAGTCCGAAGCGCTCCGGATGGCGAACGCCGTACCCCAGGGGCTGGCGGCGAGCGTCTGGACGCGCGACCACGACCGCGCCATGCGCGCCTGCCGCGAGCTGCGCACCGGCATCGTCTGGGTCAACACCCACGGCACCACGGTCTCGGAGATGCCGCACGGCGGAGTGCGCCACTCCGGCTACGGCAGCGACCTCTCCCTCACCGGCCTGCTGGAGTACACCCAGGCCAAGCACGTCATGCTGTGACGGGCGCGTTCCACTGCGGCGGCATGGGCCGACCGGCCCATCGCACCAGGGCCGGACGGCTCCCCCCAGCGGGGACCGCTCGCCCCTGTCGGTCCCCGGCCGGGAGGCTGACGCTCCAGGTGAGGCGTGACTGGAGGTGCCCCATGGACAGCGAGAACCGACGGGGGCATGGAAACAGGGAGCTGAAGGTGTCTGTGGTCCGCCTCGACGGCTGGACGGTCGCCCGCCTGACGGGCGAGATCGACATCTTCACCGCGCCGGGACTGAGCAGGCATCTGGCGGTGCTCGTGGCCGACCACGGCCGAATGCCCCGACTGATCATCGATCTCGGCGCCGTCACCTTCTGCGACGCGCACGGGCTGGGTGCGCTCATCGGAGCCCACCACACGGCGGCCCGGCGCGGGGGCACGATGCGCGTGGTCGTCCCCGAGGGGAGCATGCGCAGGCTGCTGCGCCTCGCAAGGCCGACGCATGACCTCGAGGTGCACAGGACGCTGAGCGACGCGGTCACGCTCGGCACACTGTGAGGAAGCCATGACGGACCAGGCTCTTGAGGCAACCATCGGGCTGTGCCGCCTCACGCCGGGCCCCGGCACGGACAGGCCGCGGAGGAAGGGCTGCGTGCAGGACCGCGATGTCCAGGCACATGCCCTCATCGACGGGTTCTTCGCCCAGGGCCTGTCCCTCGCCGGGGAGGCCGTCGACCATTGGCGCGCGGGCGGAGAGCTCGACCGGACCACGGTCAGCCAGATCCGCGTCTGGATGGCCAACCGCACCCTCGCGGCCTTCGCCCCGGGCGGATCCGACGCGCTGCGGACCCGCCTCGTCGCCGAGCGCACGGCACTCGAGCGGTGCCTGACCGACCGCGGTTTCGTCCGCCCGGCGTGACGTGGGCGGCCCGGGCCGCGCGGGCTCACGCCCGGCCGTTTTCGAGAACCCGCTTGAGGGCGGCCAGCTCGGTGTCCACCAGATCGGTCTGTTCCTTGAAGAAGGCCTCGGTGAAGGACGGCGGCCGGTGGAACGTGATCATGAACTCGGCGCCGTCGCCGTTGGGGATCACACGGGCCGGCACGCTCCAGGAGGCGACCTCGTCGACGTAGTCGTGGTCGAGGATGCCGAACTCGGCATGGGCCCGCAGACGCAGCCTGGCCGGTCCCACCGGGGTGGACATCAGCCACCAGTCGGGATCGTCCGTGGGCTCGATGGACCGCACGTTGACCACGGCCCACTCGGGCCAGTTCGCGGGGTCGGCGAGGAAGGCGAAGACCTCCTCACAGGGGCGGTCGATGCTGACGGTCTTGGTGATCGAGGGATGGGTGCTCATCGTGCGCTTCCTTCAGGGAGTGTGGTGCGGCGCCGCAGGGTGGGCCGCGCCCACGAGGCTGCGGATCCACTCCTCCAGCTGTCGGCGCTGAGCGGCGTCGAGCGAGCCGAAGTAGTGGGCGTCATTGCGGTCGGCGATCCCGGCCAGTACCGGCACGAGGGCCCGGCCTGCGTCGGTCAGCACGAGCCGGACCGTGCGCCGGGACGCGGGGTCCGGCTCGCGGCGGACCAGGTCCTTGGCCACGAGGCGGTCCACCAGGCGGGAGACGGCTCCGGGATCGATGTCCATGTGCGCGGCCACGGCCTTGGTCGTGTCGTGCCCATGGAAGACGCTGATCATCACGCCCCACTGGGAGACGGTGACGTCATGCCGGCCGAGCTCGGCCTCGAACCGGCTGTGCACCTCGTCGGAGAGACGGCGGAGCCAGTATCCGAGGTGGTCGTGGAGTCCACTGGTGTTGCTCACCCGTCCAGCATCGTTGTCACGACAACTCTTGTCAAGGCAATCGAGTGCTGTGTTCGCTCAGGAGCGGGCTCGGGCGATGAGCAGCGCCACGTCGTCCTCTCCACCGGGCGAGCGCAGAATGTCCAGGATGCGGTCGCAGGCGTCGTCCAGATCGTGGCCACGTGACGCGGTGAGAGCGTCGAGAAGGGTGTCCAGGCGGGCGTCGATCGGTTCGCTTCGCGTTTCGACCAGGCCGTCGGTGTAGAGGACCAGCTCGTCGCCGGGGCGGAAGGCGATGGTGGTGGTCTCGAAGGGCACCCCGCCGACGCCCAGCGGCGCGCCGGTGGGGAGGTCGAGCAGCTGCGCCGCGTGGCCGAGTCTCATCAGGGCCGGGGGCAGGTGACCGGCAAGGCTGATCTCGCACTGGCCCCGGTGAGGGTCGTAGACGCAGTAGATGCAGGTGGTGATGGCCTGCTCGACACCTTCGGTCAGGTGATCGAGGTGGCTCAGGGCCTCGGCGGGGGCGAGGGCGAGTTCGGCGAAGGCCCGGGCGGCGCTGCGGAGTTGACCCATGGTGGCGGCGGCCTTGATGCCGCTGCCCATGACGTCCCCGACGACCAGGGCGGTTCTGTCCCCCTGCAGCGGCATGGCGTCGTACCAGTCGCCGCCGATCTCGCTCGTGACGCCGGCGGGCTGGTAGCGGCAGGCGACCTCCAGGCCGGCCAGGTGCGACGGGGGCTCGGGGAGCAGGCTGCGCTGGAGGGTGAGGGCCGCATGACGCTGGGCCTGGTAGCCGCGGGCGTTGTCGATGCAGACCGCGGCCCGAGCGGCCAGCTCGCACGCGAGGAAGGCGTCGTCGTCATCGAACGGTGCGGGGTTCAGGGTGCGTTTGAGGTCGAGAGCGCCGAGGACCTGGCCCCGGGCCATCAGCGGTACGGCCAGGTAGGAGTGCACCCCGGCCGCCTCGAGGAGGGAGGCGGCCTCGCCGTGGCAGGCGATGCGCTCCAGGTCCCCGCGGGTGGTGCGGGGCACCAGTATCGGTTGGCAGGTGCGCACGCACTGGGTGATCAGGCGGTCGCTGTCGTAGGGGGCGACGCCTCCTGGCGGGGCGGCCGCGCGGACCGCCTCGGTGGAGTGGGCCGCGCTGACGGCGAGGGCGTGGAAGAGGGCCGGGCCCTCACCGGGGGCGGTCCGGCCGTCGAGGGCGCTTTCGAGTATGTCCACGGCGGCCACATCGGCCAGGACCGGTACGACGATCTCGGCGAGCTCGCGCGCCGTCGTCTCCAGATCGAGGGTGGTGCCCACGGAGGCGGAAGCCCTGGCGATCAATGCCAGGCGTTGCCGGGCCTGTGCCGCCTCGAGAGCGGATCGATGACGCTCGGTGACGTCGATGACGGAGTAGGCCAGGCCCAGCACCCGCCCACCGGAATCCTCCAGCCGGTAGTACGAGACGGACCAGGCGTGCTCGTGGTCCGGATCGGCGGGGGGACGACAGACGATGTCCCGGTCCACGACCGACTCGCCCGTCTCCAGGACGCGGCGCAGACGTGCCTCGGGGTCCGTGTCCAGGTAGGTCAGGATCTCGCCGACCGGCCGGCCCAGGCGGTCGGCGGCGGACTGACCGGTGATGCGTTCGAGGGCAGGGTTGACGGCCACGTAGCGCAGGTCCGGATCCAGAATGGCGAGCCCGACCGGGGACTGGGACACCAGGCGCATGGCCAGGGCGGCATCTCGCTCGACCCGCTCCACTGCGGCCTGGTCCGCGGCAAGGCCCAGCGCATAGGTGTCGCCGAGGTCGTCCAGCAACCGCATGTTGCGGAACTCCACCAAGCGGGTGCTGCCGTCCTTGTGGCGGATCGGGAAGGCTCCGGCCCAGTCGGTGCCGGACTCCATGACCTCGGCAAAGAGCTTGATCACCTCGTCCCGGTGCTCCTCGTGGACCGTCAGCGGCGCCGCGTACTGCCCCAGCGCTTCCGATGCGGTGTAGCCGAACAGCTCCTCGGCCTTCGCACTCCAGAAGACCACCCGGCCCTGCGCATCCAGCACCACCGCGGCGACGCTGAGCAGATCGAGCAGGCCACTGGGCGGCGCGGCGAAGCCTGCCGCCGACCACTCGTCGCGAGCTCCGGAGGAGTCCGTCGTGCCCATGCCTCGTTTCCCTCCCGCTCGGCGCCTCGGCTCGTGCCGTACCGGCGGGCGTGCTGCCTCCATCCATGGTCGTCCCAGACGAGGCAGGACACACCTGGACGGGCCGCCGCAGGGTGCTGCACGGCTTCGGCCACCGGCCCCCGTCCGCCCGGGCCGGAGGCGTCACGCCCGCTCCCCGCGGCCACGGTCCACGCCCGCCTGCCCGCCGGAGACCGGTACGGAAGGACTTCCCTCTGCGTGGGCATGGGCCGTTCGGCCTCGGCAGGGGCCGCTCAGCCCCGTGGTCGGCTCGGCGCGGTCCCCCCGACAATGCGACAGCAGGAGCTGCGGCCGGATCCTTCAGAGGCGGTGTCAACCGGCCGACGCTGCCATGTCCTTGTGGTTCGTTCGAGATGGGGTGGTTCTCCCGTCGGCCCCATGAACCGTGAGGACATCCGCGCGAGTCCCGTGTCGGGGGAGGCACGACGCTCGCGCCACGGCCGTCGCCCCCGTCGGCACAGGGGCGGCGGCCGTCTGAAGTCGCACAGGTAGCGGGCGCCGAACCGGCAGCTTCAAGCTGATCGTCATCGGCAACGCCTTCCACCGCCTCCCCCGTGCCCTGGTCGACCGGCCCCTGGACGGGCCCCCGGACGTGGCAGCGGGCGTTCGACGCAGACCTCGCCGCGGCACTCAGCCCGTCCATGGCCGACGACCACCTCGTCGAAACGGTCAGCTACGCCTACGAGTTGGCCCGCAAGCCGAGTCTCGCGTGACCGCCCCTTTCCCGGTCTCCCGGTCCATGCCCCCGTAACGCTGTTCCATCGACCGGGTCATGAAGTCGGGCCCGGCCGCCTCGCGGCTGATCCGGCCCTGTCAGGGGGGTCGCCGAGGAGGTCCTGCTCGGGCCCCCTCGCTCCGTTGGTCGGCGCGTCAGGCGCGAGGTCAGGCCGTGGCACGGGGTTGGGCAGGGCTGAGGTAGTGCACGGCGGTGCGGTCGGCGTGCGGGGCCAGCAGGCCCTGCAACTCGTCGGCCGCGACCTTGAGGAGGTCGCCGTCCCGGTCCGCATGGAGGGTTTCGAGGAGGAAGGCGATGTGCGCGGAGTCCTCGGTGACGCGGGTGCGATGGGCATCCCGGTGGTTCCAGTGGCGAGTCAGGACGCCGGTGGTGTCCGCGTAGATGACCTCACCCGGCTTGGGGTTCTCGACGGTGTCGGGTTCGCCGAGCGGCGTGAAGGACTCGGTGCCGTCCGCGTAGCGAATGTCCACGTCGCCGGTGACATGGGCCAGGTCGAAGGCACCGGCGGGCAAAGCGTGCCGTACGGAGACGGAGTTGTAGGAGTCGACGGCGGGGTTGATGCGCGGCAGGCTCCCCCTCTTGGCGAGGCGGCGGCCGAGCGCGTCGACGCTGGGGCGGATGCGGCGGGGGTTGGTGCCGAAGGAGCGGTAGGCGGTGTGCCACGCCCCGATGCGGGGGTCGGTATCGTCGGCGGGATGCCAGGCGCCCTCGGCGAGCTGCTGCTCCAGTTCCTCCAGCGCGGTGGCGGTGTGGGGCCAGGGCTCGCGGCCGCGCACGCCGGTGGCGGTGACCAGCGCGATGAGGGTGTCGGGGAAGGCTTCTGCGACGGCGGGGGCGAGACGGAAGTCGGTCATGGGCGGGGTTCCGTTTCCTGAAGGCGAGCGTGCGAGCGTGGGGTACGTGAGGTCAGGGCTTTCAGGGGCCGATGCGGTGCGGGCGGCGGGGTTCCGGGCGCGCGGCGGGTACGTCCAGGGCCCTGCGGCCGGGGCGGGCTTACGGCGCAGCAGGTCGGTCGGCCTCCGGCTGGACGCACCTCCGGTTCTCCTTGCGTGGCCGCGGCTGCTGCGGCGGGGGCGGGGCTCAGGTCAGGGCCAGGAAGCTGACGGCCACGGCGGCGGTGCCCAGGCCGATGAGCTGGCCGCGGTGGATGCGTTCGGCGAGCACGCCGCGGGCCAGCAGGACGGTGCCGGCCGGGTAGAGGGCGGTGATCACTGCGACGACGGTCAGGTCCCCGCTGCGGGCGGCGAGCAGGAACAGCAGGTTGGCCACCGAGTCCAGCACGCCTGCGGCCGCCGACATCGCGTACGCCGGCCGTTCCGGACCGAGCCTGCGGCGCAGCACGCCGGCTGCGGCGAGCGTGACCGCGGAGGAGACGGCCCGGCCGGTGATCAGGGGGGGCCACGCCGCTGTCGGACGGTGTCTGGTGCAGGAAGACCAGCTGGAGGGCGATGGCGGCGCCCGCGCCGAAGGCCAGCAGGAGCGCCGTACGGGAGGGACGGGCCGAGCCCGCGCCGTGGCCGGCGCTGACCAGCACCACCGCGAGCAGGGCGAGCGGGAGTCCCACCAGGCCGGCGACGGTCAGGTGCTCGCCCTGCAGCAGGCCGACGGCGACGGGCAGTGCGGCGGAGACCAGCGCGGTCACCGGGGACAGGACGTTCATCGGGCCGATCGCCAGGGTGCGGTAGAGCAGGGCGAACGCGGCGGCCGAGGCGACCCCGGACGCGGCGCCCCAGGCGAGGGCACCGAAGCTGAACGAGGCACCGAGCACCGGCCACAGCAGCAGCTCGACCGCGAGACTGGCCGGGGCCGCGACCATCACGGTCCGCAGCACATGGGCCTTGCGGGCGCCGAGGCCGCCGAGGAAGTCGGCGCATCCGTACGCGAGTGAGCTGCCCAGGGCCAGCAGCAGAGCGATCACAGCACATCCTTTGAGTCAGTGGAACGACCACACGGTACAACGGATCGACCATCTCGTGTCAATCAAACGACCGTGCAGTACATTCCAGTACTCAAGGCATAGGTAAGGACGGTGATCAGGTGGCCGAGACAGCCGCCGCCCTGCGGTCGGTCGCGCACAACGTCCGGGCGGCCCGCCTCCGCGCCGGGCTGTCCCTGGACGAACTCAGCCGGCGCGCCCAGGTCAGCAAGGGCGCCCTCGTGGGACTGGAGAAGGCCCAGGGCAACCCCAACCTGGCCACCCTGGTCCGGCTGGCCGACACCCTCGGCATCTCGGTGTCCGCGCTGATGCAGGGCCCGCCCGAAGGGCGCGTCCGTGTCGTGTCCAGCGACGACGTGGCTCCCTTGTGGACCGGGGACCGCGGGGGTGAGGCCCGCCTCATGCTGACGACCTCCGGCCCCGCCCCGGTCGAGGTCTGGCGCTGGCGGCTGGAACCGGACGAGGAGTATCCCAGCCACCCCCACCAGGCCGGTGTCGTGGAAACCGTCAGCGTCACCTCGGGCCGTATGACCCTGATCGTCGGCGGCGCGGAACACACCGTCACCGCCGGCCAGACCGCCACGTTCGACGGCGACACCGCGCACACCTACCGCGGCGCCGGCACCGAGACCTGCCATCTGATCATGACGGTCCACCTGCCGCCCGGCCCCGCCACCACCATGTGAAGTACGCCCCCGGCCGGCATCCGGGGGCGTACTCGTCGTTCAGGAGGTGGGCAGCCAGACAAGCATGCTGCCGTCCTCGCGGTTGGCCCAGGCGTAGTAGGGGATGGCGATGAGTTCGACGGGGTCGCCACCCTGCGGGCCGGGGGCGGCGGGGGTGTGCGGCCACCAGCCCGCGTCGGGAATATGCCGCCGCCGGCCCGCGGCCACGACCGTGGTGATGCCGCCGAGCAGGTCCGGGCGGTGCTTCACGGCGAGGGGCCGGCTGGTGTCGAGGACGATGGCGTCCAGTCCGCCGCCGGGGTGGTCGGCCTGCTCCACGCAGTACACGAGCGGGCCGCGCTCGATCGCGAGGCAGCCGCGTACGGCGTCCACCCGGGGGTCGGCCGAGGTGAGCCTGGGCTCGAGGCCGAGCTCCAGGACGATCCGGTCGCCGGGCTCCCAGGTGCGCTCCAGGCGCAGCCAGCCTTCGGTGACGGGAGCGTCGGTCCGGTCGTACGTCCGGTCCCCGCACCGGATCCGGACATCCTGGCACCACTGCGGAATGCGCAGCGAGAGCGTCCAGGGACGGTCGGCCGGACTCCGGTCGACGGTGAGGGCGATGGTGCCGTGCCACGGGTAGTCGGTCTCGGCTCGGACGGCGTACGGACCGGCGTGGTACCGGCCGCTGACGTACTGGTGGATCTGCAGGCCGGCCTCGTCGCTCGTGGCGAGGTTGGGCTCCAGGCTCGCCAGCAGGCGCATGACGTTGGGCGGACAGCAGGCGCAGCGGAACCAGCGGGTGCGGCGGACCGACTGGTCGCCGCCGGGGTCGGTGTGGCCGTCGCGGACGTGGAGCAGGTTCACGTACAGCCAGCGCTCCACGTCCAGCGACACCCCGGCCAGGAAGCCGTTGTAGAGGGTGCGTTCGATCAGGCCAGAGTAACGGGCCTCGCCGGTGAGCAGGGCCATGCGCCAGCTCCACTGGACGGAGGCGATGGCGGCAAAGGTCTCGCAGTAAGCGCGCTCGTTGGGCAGTTCGTACGGGTCGCCGAAGTCCTCCCGGCCAAGGCAGCGCTGGGTGTTCGGTGATCGGACTCCCACCGGAGGTGAGGGCCGCCTGGGCGGACAGCTGCGGTGGGCTTCCGGCTGGGCCTCCGACGAACGCGAGGCCAAGGCCCTCCCCTTCATCGATACCCCAGGCGGGCGGTGAGCAGGGAGCGTTCGGCGGGGTTGGTGGTGAGGTGGAGGGCCTGGCGGTCGGCCTCGGTGGCCTCTGTGTCGCGGCCAAGGTCGCGCAGGAGTGCGGCGCGGGTGGCGTGGAACAGGTGGTAGCGGTCCAACTGGTCGGCCAGAGCGTCCACTTGGGCCAGCGCGGTGGCCGGTCCGGCGGTGTGGCTGAGCACTACGGCGCGGTTCAGGCGCACGACCGGTGAGGGGTCGACGGCCAGCAACATGTCGTACAGCCGGAGGAGTTGGGGCCAGTCGGTGTCCTTCCAGCCAGGTGCCTCGCAGTGTACGGCGGCGATCGCGGCCTCGATCTGGTACGGGCCCGGCCTGCCGAGCCTGGCCGCCCGCTCGATGAGGGCGGTGGCGCTGCGGATGCGCCCGGTGTCCCATCGGGTACGGTCCTGATCGGCGAGCGGGATCAGCCGCCCCTCGGTGTCCAGGCGGGCGGGCCAGCGGGCCGCGTACAGGCGGATGAGGGCGAGCAGGCCGAGAGGTTCAGGCTCGTTGGGCAGTGAGCCGGCGAGCAGGGCGGCGAGCCATTCGGCGTCGTCGACCAGTTCCCGCCGTACTCCCAGGTCTCCCCCGGTGGTGAAGCAGCCCTCGTTGAAGACGAGGTAGACCACGCGCATGACCTGGGGCAGTCGTGCGGCCCGCTCCTCGGGCTCGGGCGCGCGGTAGGGGATGCCGGCCGTGGCGATCTTCCGTTTGGCCCGGGTCACCCGCTTGGCGAGGGTGGCTTCGGGCACCATGAACGCCCGCGCGATCTCGGTGGTGGTCAGGCCCACGACGGCCCGCAGGGTCAGCGCGACCTGGGCGTCCGGGTCCAGTGCCGGGTGGCAGCAGGTGAAGATGAGCCGCAGGCGGTCGTCGGGCTCGCGCACGGCCGTCTCGGGCAGCGCCTCGATCCGGGCCGCGAGTTGCGGGAGCCGGTCATGGAAGCGGGCCTCGCGGCGGATGCGGTCGAGGGCCTTGTTGCGCGCGCAGGTCAGCAGCCAGGCTCCGGGCCGCTCGGGCGGGCCGCTGTCCGGCCAGCGCCGCAGCGCCTCGACGACGGCTTCGCCGACCATCTCCTCGGCCAGGTCGAAGTCGCCCACGAGGCGGACCAGGGCGGCGGTCAGCCGGCCCGCCTCCTCGCGGAAGACCCGCTCGATCAGCGACCGGGTCTCCCGGGCGCCTGCCGGGTCAGCGCTCGACAATCGGCCGCACCTCCACCTTGCCGTCGGGCACCGGGAAGCTCGCCGCCAGTTTCAGGGCGGCGTCCAGGTCGGGCACCTCGACGATCGCGTACCCGCCGATCGCCTCCTTGGCCTCCAGCAGCGGGCGGTCGATCATGGTGGAGCGGCCCCGCTCGACCACGACCGTCGTGGCGGTGCCGGGTTCCTGCAGCTGGTTCGCCTCCACGATCGTCCCGTCGGCACGGTACTTCGTGAACCATTCCACGATCCCGCCGAACACCTCCGCCTGCTCCTGGTCGGAGCTCTCCTCCTGCCAGGAGCCGCGGGTCAGCAGCAGTACGTACTTCATGGTGTCCTCCTCGGTCGTCCTGCCTGTCTGCGTGTTTACCTTCACGACGAACGAGCCGACGCCGACGGGACAGGGACGTCCCGGCAATTTCAAGGAGACACCTCGGCGGCGGTCTCCGTCTCGTCGGGCGGCGCCGCGGAGCCCGGCCGTGCCCGGCGGAGGGCCGAGTCCGGCGGCCGTTCCCTGAGGGCGCCGTAGCCGATGAAGTACGCGGGCACCCTGCGCAGCCACCGGGACTCGGCGAGCAGGCGTGCCGCGCGCCGGGCCCTCTTCTCACGTCCGAGGGGTGGCCGGCCCTGCAGGACCGGAGCGATGATCCGGGCGTGGGCCACCCGCTGGAGGGCCTGTGTGGCGACCGTGGTGGGACGCCGACGGCGCTGCAGACGGCGCACGTCACGTGGTTCCACTCTCCCGCGGAGCAGTGGCTCGGTGAGGTAGCGGGCGGCGGCCACGGCGTCCTGGACGGCGAGGTTGATGCCGATGCCGAAGATCGGGGACATCGCGTGCGCGGCGTCGCCGATGCACAACAGGCCTGGGCGGTGCCAGCGGCGCAAGCGGTCCAGGCGTACGTCGAGGAGCTTGACCTCGTCCCACGAGCGCAGGGCGTGGGCGCGGTCGGCGATCCAGGGGACGGCGGCGGTGAGATCGGCCAGGAAGCGGTCGAGACCGGCGGCGCGGCGCTGGGTGTCGGTGCCCTTGGGGATGATGCCGGCGCACTGCCAGTAGTCGCCGCGGTCGATCATCGCGGTCAGGAAGCGGTCACCGGCGCTGCCGTAGAGCCCCTGCGGGTCGCTCTCGCGGCGCGGCAGCCGGAACCACCAGGCGTCCATCGGGCAGGGGAAGCGGCGCAGGCGGAGTTCCGGGCGGGAGCGGGCCAGTGATCCGCGGCCGTCGCAGGCGACGGTGAGCAGGGCACGCAGTTCGCCGGTGCGGCCGTCGGCGGTGCGGTAGCGCACTCCGTTGACCCGTCCGGATTCGATCAGGAAGTCGGTGGCCTCCGTGTTCATCCGCAGTTCGAAGGACGGCTCGCGCCGGGCCTCGTCCGCGAGCAGGTCCAGCAGGTCCCACTGGGGCACCATCGCCACGTAGTTGTAGGGACCGCGCAGGACCGAGAGGTCCCCGACCGTGACCGCCGAGCCGCCGGTCCCGATCGGCAGCTGGACGGTGCGGACCCGGCGTTGCGGCAGCTCGGCGAAGCGTTCGGCAAGACCGAGCTCGTCCAGCAGCGCCAGGGTCGAGGGGTGGACGGTGTCGCCGCGAAAGTCGCGCAGGAAGTCGCCGTGCTTCTCCAGCACCGTGACCGGGACACCGGACCGGGCCAGCAGCAGCGCGAGCACCATGCCCGCGGGGCCGCCTCCGACGACGCAGCACGTGGTCTGTTCCATGGCAGTCCTGCCCTTCACGAGACCATTAATTCACCACTCGCTGAATATTTTACTCCTCAGCGGGCGGAGGGCACGGCGCTCCTGCCGGGCGTGTCGGAGACGCGGCTGTGGCCGAGCTCGGGGCCGAGACCGAAGTAGTGCCGGAAGTTGTAGATCAGCGGGCTCCAGGACGCAGGGTCGATGTGCTGGGTTCCGGGGACCACCAGGCGGGGGTCGGCGTGGACCTTCAGCACCCGGGCCTCGACGATCAGGAAGTCCCCGGCGACGTCGGTTCCCACGCGGACCGCCCGCGCCTCCAGCTGGATCGGGCACTCGGCCACCCGCGGCGGCCGGACCGTCTGCGAGGCCTGGGCCCGGAAGCCCGCTGCGGCGAACTTGTCCGGCTCATAACGGGCGCGGCGGGGGCCGTGCCCGGCCGCCTCAGGCCGGCCGGTGAGCTCCCCCAGGCGCTCGACGGCCGCCCATTGCCCGGGTTCGGGCAGACTGATCACCAGCTCGGGCCGGGCCGCCAGGTTCGCACCGGTCTGGCCCTGCCGTCCGAGCCCCAGCACCACCACCTGCCCCAGCGCCCAGGCCGACGAGATCGGCGCCAGGTTGGCCGTGCCGTCGGCGTTCTCCGTGGTCAGCAGCACGACGGGGGTGCCGAAGTAGAGGATGCTCGGGGTGATGGTCAGGTGGCCGGCGTGGTGACCGGCCCGGCGCGGTGCGGTGTCCATACGGCCGACCGTAGAGTGCCGGCCGTTCGGCGGGCGCCGAACGGTGCACACGCGATCATGGCAGGCTCAGTGCTCCCGGTGCTGGTTCCGGATCCTCGCGGCCACCTCGTTCTGCTCGGTCTCCCACCAGGGGCGTACCCGTTCGGCAGCGGCCGCCTGCCCCTGGTCCGGGGACGGGGACGGTGCCGCGACAGGGGCCAGTTCCGCGTCGAGGCGGCGGTCGAGGACCGCGGCGTGGGCCCGCTCCGCCCGCGCCCACTGGAACAGGAGCGCCAGCAGGAAGGGCAACGCGACCAGCTCGGCGATGCTCAGCATCGCACCGCCGCCGATCTGCTGGTCGTGCTGGACGTCGGGGGACCAGCTCGGCGCGTGGTGCAGGTACCAGGCGCCCGCGATCAGCGTACTGTGCGTCATCACCACGACCCCCGGGACGGCGTCGACGATGCCGTCCACGAACACCAGCGCCGCTCGCACCGGGTGGGTGCACCAGGCGGGCAGCGCCTCTTCGTGGGTCAGTACCGGTACGACGAACAGACAGCCGGCCACGAGCAGGTGCAGATACATCAGCTCGTGCAGCCAGCCCACGCGCAGGGCGGTCTCGAAGTACGGCGTGAAGTACACCGTCAGCTCGGTGCCGAGCACCAGGGCCGTGCTGACCAGCGGGAAGGTCAGCACGCGTACCAGGCGGCCGGACATGGCCCGGCGCACTCGTCCGGCGGCGCCCTCCGGCAGTGCCTCGAAGGCGAGCCGCAGCGGATCTCCGAGGGCCAGGCCCAGGGGTGCGACGAGGTCGAGCAGGATGTTCTGCACGGCGGCGGGCCAGAACAGCACATGATCGTAGACAGCCAGGGCGGACATCGTGGCCACCACCAGCGCGCCCAGGCCGAGCAGCGCGAACGCGAGGACCCGGGCGGGCGGCCAGGGCGCGCCGCGCCCGCGCAGCCGCGCGACGCCCCAGCCGTAGAGGGCGCCCAGGGCGATGACCAGCAGCAGCGCGGGGACGTCCAGGTGCCACGTGGACAGCAGACGTCCCGTGGTCAGCTCGGGGAGCTGGCCGGCCGGCAGTTCGGTCATCGCGTGACCATCCATGCAGATCGTCCTCCTTCGGCTCGACAGGGAAGAACCGGCTCGGATCCATGACGGCACGACGCTAGTCCCCCGCGGCTCGAAGGTAGGCATCGGGGTGCCGCACGCCGGGATGAAATCCGGGAAGCGACGGGGACCCGCGCTCGTACGGGCCGGGTCAGTACACGTCCCGTACGTACCGCTTCTCGGTCGCGAGCTGCTTGACGTAGGCCGCGGCCTCCGCCTCGTCCAGGCCGCCATGGACGACGGCGATCTCGCGGAGAGCCTGGTCGACGTCCTTGGCCATGCGCGAGGCGTCGCCGCAGACGTAGACGTGGGCGCCGTCGCGGAGCCAGGACCACAGCAGCGGCCCGTGCTCGCGCATCCGGTCCTGGACGTAGACCTTGGTCCGCTGGTCGCGGGAGAAGGCGGTGTCCAGGCGGGTGAGCGTGCCCTCGGCCAGGAACGCGGTCAGCTCCTCCTCGTAGTAGAAGTCCGTCGCGCGGTGCTGTTCGCCGAAGAAGAGCCAGTTCGGGGCGCGGTGGCCGCGGGCCCGGCGCTCCTGAAGGAAGCCGATGAACGGCGCGATGCCCGTGCCGGGGCCCACCATGACCGCCGGTGTGGCGGGGTCGGCGGGCGGACGGAAGTGCGGTGCCGGCTGGACGCGGACCGGCACCGGGGCGCCGGGCGCGGCGTCGGCGAGGAAGGGCGAGCAGACGCCCTGGCGGGGCCGACCGGCCAAGTTTTCGTACCGGACGACGGAGACGGTCAGCGAGACCAGATGGGGGTCCGTGAGGGGACTGGAGGATATGGAGTACAGGCGGGGCTGCAGGCACCCCAGCAGCTCGGCCCACTCCTGTGCCCCCGCCCGGATCCCGAACTCGGCGACCACGTCGACGGCCTGGCGTCCCCAGGACCACTGCGCCAGTTCGCCCTTGTTGTCCGGCCGTAGGAGCTTGCGCAGCTCGCGCGGGTCACGGGCCCGGTCGGCGGCGAAGCGCAGCAGGCCGGGAGTGATGCGGGTGATGTCCAGGTGGCGCCGCAGGGCCTCGGCGAACGGCACCTGCCCGGCGTGCTTGACCTCAACGGCCGCGTCCGCGTCCAGGCCGGTCACGGCGAGCCACTCCGTCACCAGGTCCGGGCCGTTCACCGGGTGTACGGCCAGCGCGTCCCCGGCCTCGTAGACCAGCGGGGTGTCGCTGTCGCGGGTGTCGAAGGTGAAGCGGCGGACTTCCTTGCCCGCGCCGGGCAGGCTGAGCAGGCGGTTGCCGGTGAGCCGGGCGGTGACGGGGGCGGGACGGCCCGGCCGGGGTGCCGTGGGGGCGGTGGGTACCGGGGCGGGCGTCGGCTGCTCGCCGCTCTTCAGCGCGGTGAGCACCTGGTCGAGCCAGGCTTCGGCCGCGGTCTCGTAGTCGGGTTCGCAGTCGGTGCGCGGGGTCAGCCGGGTCGCGTCCAGCTCTTCCATGCGCCGGTCGAGGCGGCGGCCGTGGCCGCAGAAGTCGTCGTAGGAGGAGTCGCCGAAGGCCAGCACGGCGTAGCGCCTGCCCTTGAGGCGCGGGGCGTCGGACGAGGCCAGGGCGTGCCAGAAGCCGACGCCGTTGTCCGGGGCGTCGCCGTCGCCGAAGGTGCTGGTGATGAGCAGCAGGTCGGAGTCGGACGGCAGCGCGGTGGGGTCCGCCTGCTCCATGGGCAGGAGGGTGGCGGTATGGCCGCGGGCGGTCAGCCGCTCCACTGCGGCGGTCGCGAAGTCCTCCGCGTTCCCGGTCTGGGAGGCCCACAGGATCACGACCTGGCGGCGGGCGGAGTCGGTGACCGGCTGCGCGGTGCCGCCGGTGCCGCGGGCGGGGGCCGGCGTGGCCTCGGTCCTGGAGTACATCCCGGCCAGTACGCCGTTCACCCACAGGGCGTGCTCCGGGCTGAACGGGGCGTCCGGCGGCAGGACCGGTACGCCCGGTGCGCCGGACGGGATGCCGGCGAGGAAGCCTCTCAGATAGGGGCGTTCGTGTTCGTCCAGGACCGGTGGCGGCGCGGGGTCCAGCCCGAACGGGGCGGCTGCGGGGGCCGTGGACAGGGTCGCGGGAGGCGGGGTGTCCGCGGTGGAGGCGGTGGCGAGAGCGCCCACCGGGGCGGGAGTCCTCACCGTGACCGCGGTGGCCGCCTTGGTCAGCGACACCGCGCACATCTTGAACCCGGGCTGGAACGACAGCGGGTCGACCGCGTCGTTCGTCACGGCGTTGACACTGAGGTACTCGCCGAACAGGTCGTTCCAGTGGAACGGTGCGAAACAGCAGCCCGGCCGCACCCGGTCGGTGACGACCGCGGGCAGCACGGCTCGCCCGCGCCGTGAGGCGACCTCCACCGAGTCCCCCTCGGCCAGGCCCAGTTGGGCCGCGTCCTGCGGGTGGATCTCCACGAAGGGGCCGAGGTTGAGCTTGTTCAGCTTGGCCACCCTGGCCGTCTTGGTCAGGGTGTGCCACTGGTGCTGGAGGCGGCCGGTGTTGAGCACGTACGGGTAGTCGTCGTCGGGCATCTCCGCCGCCGGGATGTGCGGGCGGGCATAGAAGACCGCGCGGCCGCTCGCGGTCGGGAAGGTGGGCGAACCGGCCGTTCCGTCCTCGCCGGCATACCGGATCGGGTTGCGGTCGGGGCCGTCGGCGCTCGCCGCCGGCCACTGCACGGGCGCCTGCCGCAGCCGCGCGTAGCTCACCCCGCGCAGGTCCCAGCCGGTGGCCGGGTTCCAGGCGCGTTTGATCTCCTCGAAGACCTCCTCGGCGCTGTCGTACGCGAATCCCTTCTCGTACCCCATCTCCCGGGCCACGGCGGCGATGATCCGCCAGTCCGCCGTCGCCTCACCGGGCGGATCGGCGGCCGGCCGGGCCAGGGTGAGGTTGCGCTCGCTGTTGACCAGGACGCCCTCGGTCTCGGTCCACAGCGCGCCGGGCAGGACGACATCGGCGTACGCGTTCGTCTCCGTCTCGGCGAACACGTCCTGGGTGACGACGAATTCGGCGGCCTCCAGGCCCTCGATGACCGTCTTGCGGTTCGCGACGGAGGCGACCGGGTTGGTGCAGATGATCCAGCACGCCTTGATGTCCCCGTCGGCCATCTTCCGGAACATCTCGACCGTGCCCCTGCCGACGCCGTCGGCCCGCAGGGCGCCCGGCTCAAGCTCCCACAGCTCCTCGACGATGGCGCGGTCGGCGTCGACGAGGACCGAGCGCTGCCCGGGCAGCCCAGGGCCCATGTAGCCCATTTCCCGGCCGCCCATGGCGTTGGGCTGGCCGGTGAGGGAGAAGGGGCCGGAGCCCGGGCGGCAGATCGCGCCGGTGGCGAGGTGCAGGTTGACCAGGGCGTTGGTGTTCCAGGTGCCGTGCGTAGACTGGTTCAGGCCCATCGTCCAGCAGCTCGTCCACTCCCCCGCCTCGCCGATCAGCCGGGCGGCCTCGCGGATGTCGTCCTCCGGGATCCCCGTGATCCCGGCGACGGTGGCGGGCGGGTAGTCGGCGAGGAAGGCGGGCATCTCCTCCCAGCCCTCGGTACGCGCGGCGATGAAGTCGGGATCGGTGTGGCCGTTTGCGTGCAGCAGGTGCAGCAGCCCGTTGAGCAGGGCGAGGTCGGTGCCGGGCCTGATCTGCAGGAACAGGTCGGCCTTGTCCGCCGTGGCGGTGCGCCGCGGGTCCACGACGATCAGCCTGGCGCCCGCCGACTTCACCCGGTCCATCATCCGCAGGAAGAGGATCGGGTGGCAGTCGGCCATGTTGGAGCCGATGACGAGGAACACGTCGGCCTTGTCGAAGTCCTGGTACGAGCCGGGCGGCCCGTCCGCTCCGAGCGACAGCTTGTAACCCGTGCCGGCGCTCGCCATGCACAGCCGGGAGTTCGACTCGATCTGGTTGGTGCGGATGAAGCCCTTCGCCAGCTTGTTCGCCAGGTACTGCGCCTCCAGGCTCAGCTGCCCGGAGACGTAGAGGGCGACGGCGTCGGGGCCGTGCTCGGCGATGATCGTGCGCAGCCGACGGGCGGTCTCGGCGACGGCGGCCGCCAGGGCCGCCTGCTGTGGCTCCTCGCCGCGGTCCGGCCGGACGAGGGCGGTGGTGAGCCGGCCCGGGGCGGCGAGCATGTCCGCGGTGGTCGCGCCCTTGGTGCACAGCCGGCCGAAGTTCGCCGGGTGTTCCTTGTCTCCCGTCGCCTTCAGGACCGTACGCCGCCCGTCCGGTCCCCTGCCGACGTCGAGGACCATGCCGCAGCCCACACCGCAGTACGAGCAGACCGTCCGCACCTTCGTCGTGCCCTCGCTCCGCGAGCCCGGCGCGGTCACGGGCGCCTCCCTCTGCTGTGCTCGATCTGATCTGACTCCTCGTGACCGTACGAACCGCTCATTACGGAGGTGTCTCCGCGCCTGATCAGCAGGGGTTACACCCGGCGCACAGGGCTCGGGAGCAGGGTGTGAGCGCGGAGCCGGGGGATGCCGGCCGGGCAGGGGACAGCCCCGGTCGGTCGGTCGGGCGGCCGTCCGGGGCTGGAACCGCGCAGATGTGCCGGCGGGAGTGGACCCGGGGCGCGGGCCGCGGGCCGACGGGTCAGTGGCGGTGGCTGACGACGTGCTCGGCGTGGTGGTCGACGACGGTGTGGAGGAAGTGGCCGACGCCGCGGTGGTGACGGAATCCGGTGTGCTGCCGGCCGGCCCCGTCATGGTGGCCCATGTCCGCGGCGCGGTGGCTGCGCCCCCAGGAGAAGGCGTCGACGACGCGGCCGCGGGCGTCACGCAGGGTCGCGGTGTCGGCGTTGACGTCCCACTCGCGCGTACGGCGGTCCTGGTAGAGGTCGGTCCTGGTGTCCCGGCCGACCCCGGTGTGCACACGGACGGTGGCCCGGCCCGCGAGCTGCACGTGACGGAAGGTGTAGGTGTGGCCGTCCCGGTCCGACAGCGTCCAGCTGTCCAGGTTCACCGCCCGGCGGGAGTTGTTCGTGATGTCCACCCACTGCTTGTTCAGCGAGCGGTTGGAACGGTCGTCCCGGCCCTGCCAGGCATGCTGTACGCCGCTGATGCGGACCACTGCCTGCTGCGTACGGCCCGGCTGGTGGCCGGCGGCCGCGGCCGGGAGCGCCACGGCGCCGACCACGGCAGCGGCCACGGCAGCGGCAGCGGTCATACGGCGGACGGAAGAAGAAGCGGACACAAAGTCCCCCTTCGCGAGGATGCGCGAGTCGGCGACCGGTCGGCCGCCCAGCCCCACCCTGCAACCTTCGCCCCGTTTTGCGCGGGTAACGCGCACGGCATTACGGATCCAGCAGCAATCCATAACTTCCGCCGTAGTGACCGTTTACATCCTGAATAAGGAATTTTCGTGCCGTATCAGCCGTATGTGGCCAACAGCGGGGTCAGCGCACGGGCAGGGCCCGGGTGTGTTCGATGCGGACCGCGTCCAGGTCCCGCGGGTCGAAGCCCAGCAGCCGCAGGATGGTCGGGGCGATCTGCGTGGTGTGCACCGGACCGTCGACGCGGACGCCGTGCGGGGTGGCGGCGCCGAAGACCACGAGCGGCACGTCGAGGTCGTCGGCGTGGGCGCCGCCGTGTTCGGCGATCTTGCCCTTGCCGCCGGTGTAGACGACGCCGTACTGGGTGACGCCGACCAGGTCGGGCACGCGGGAGTCGCCCGGCGCGGCGTGGAAGTACCGGGCGGCGTCCGCACCCGCGTGGAGCGTCTGCAGACCGCTCGCGGTGAAGGGCCTGGCCTTGCCGTCGATGTCGTTGCCCGTGCCGGACTGGGCGAGCAGATAGGCCTTGGCGAAGTCGGTGGCGGCGCGGGAGCGGTCGGTGAGCCAGATCAGCATGGCGTCGTCGTCCACCGCGTGGGCGACCAGGTCGCCGGAGCCCGGGTGGGCGGCCTTCCAGGCGGAGTTGAGGCCGTCGAGCAGCGGGCCGTCGTCGATGCGGGTCAGTGCCCTGGGGTCGGTGGGCGACTGTCCGTGCTTGGAGGACAGGATGACGGTGGTGCTGTCGGCGAGGTGCTGCTTGCGCAGTTCGGTGAGGAAGGCGCCGACCTGCTGGTCCACGTAGTCGAGGTTCTTCACCAGAAGCGGGCCGGGCACCCCCTTGGCTGCGTAACCGCCCGTCATGCCATCGGAGTTGGGCAGCTTCTGTGCCGTCGAGACGGACTGGAAGTTCATGCCGAAGACCGCAGGGGTGCCGACCTTGTGGGTACGGCCGTGGTCGTAGCCGTCGATCTCGTTGAGCACGGCCTGCGCCTTGTACCCGTCGTACTGCTCGGTCGCGGCGTTGTCCTTCGTCCAGTCACCCGCGGCGTACCCGATGGCCTTGCTGTTGATCTCGGGCGTGAACAGGTCCTGGATGCCCTTGCCGGAGGGGCCGTTGAGGATGTCGTAGGCGGCGTGCTTGTCGGACCACGCGGTGCGCAGGCCGCCCGTGCGGACCACGTCGAAGACGGTGTTCACGCGCAGGTAGGAGTGCGGGTAGAGCGGTTTGCAGGTCTTGGGGTCGACCGGCAGCTTCGACGGGTCGAGGAGGCGGGCGGGGTCGCCGGTCATCTGCAGGATGCTGCCGGGCAGGCCGCTCAGCCCCTGGCCGGCGTCGAGAGAGTCGGGGTTCTTGTCCAGGTCCTCGGTGAGGTCGACCTCGGCGCCGGGCTTGGCGCCGGTGCACTTCGTCGTACCGGCCGGCAGGAGGGCGGAGCTGTAGGTGTCGTCGTAGTAGACGCCCGTGGTGCCCGGGTCGCCGCCCGTGAGCTGGCCGACCATGCCGGGGAAGGAGTCGGAGGGGTTGGTGGTCGCCGCGTGGGTGTACTGCACGCCGCCGGCGGTGAGCCGGGCGAGCGCCGAGTGGGGGTGGCGGGCGATGTACCAGGCGAGGTCGGACTGGTGCAGACCGTCGACGGACAGCAGCAGGACGTGCCGGGCAGCCCGGTGCGGGTGGGCGGAGGCGTACGCCGGGCCGGGCGCGGCCGCGGCGGTGAGCGCGCCGACCGCGGCCAGCGCGGCGGCGGCCGCGGTGGCGGATCGTGCGGGGTGGGCCGGGCGTCGGGACATGACTTCTCCTCGGACTGTGTCGAGTCGGCGACAGGCTGCGGGGGGTGCACCGACATCCGAGAGCCGGAACATGTACGCAATCGGACCGTCATACCGCGTTCAGCCCAAGAAACGCATCGGGCCAGGCAAAGTCTTCCGCCCTCTGACCTTCGCTCAGGCCACAGCCGCCGCGCGGGGATCGAGCTGTGCGCCGGGCGGTGTCTGCCGGGCGCGCGGTGGTCACCGCCTCAACGGCGGTTCATGACGGCCGTCCGCCGAACTGCCAGTGGTGGACCTCGATGTCGGTGTACCGGCCCACGGTCAGCACGGCACGTGCCGCCTCCGGATCCGGTGCCCTGACCAGCGCTGCCGTACCCAGCCAGCTGGTGCCGTCGTCGGACAGCAGGGGCCCGTATGCGATCAGCTCGTTCCGGTCCGGTGGCACGGCGAGGTCGGCGGCCTGGCCCTGACCAAGGCCGAGCACGAGATACCGCCGGCCGCCGGTCCGCCCTCCGGGGAAGTCCCACATGGTGCGCCCCAGCATGTTGCGCCATCGGCGCAGCAGGACGTCACGGTACACACCGGCCTGGTAGCCGGGCTCGTCGAAGGCGAAGGCGCGGGCGGCGGCGGGATCCGGCAGGTCGACGATGTGCACGCTGCCGGTGGGCACTTCACCGTCGCCGGTGAGGGTCGGGCCGCGGGCGATCATCTCTTTGTCGAACCGGTCCATGTACGACCAGTGCGCTTCCAGCAGTTCCCTGCGCAGCGCCAGGGAGCCTTGCCGATCGCGGTGGTAGCAGAAGAACTCCATGCCCGCAGTGTGTCGGTTCCGGGGGGCGGCAGCACATCTGTTTTCACTGCTCGGCGATGAGTGCGTCGAAGACGAACCGGGCTGGTGGTCCAGGATGGGGTCATGGCAACCGTGTTGGCTTTTCATGCCCATCCGGACGACGAGGTGTTCCTGACGGGAGGCACGCTCGCGCGAGCCGTGGCCGAGGGGCACCGCGTGGTGATCGTGGTGGCGACGGACGGACTCATGGGTGCCGTGCCGGAAGGCGGGGCGCCACGGCTGGACGAGCTTCGGGCGAGCGCTGCCGTGCTGGGCGTGCAGCGCGTGGCGCATCTGGGATACGCGGACAGCGGCCACGGTGCGGTGCTCTATCCGGATCCGCCGGACCGGACACGTTTCGTGCGGGCGGACGCGGAGGAGGCGGCCGAGCGGCTGGCCGCCATCCTCCGCGAGGAAAAGGTGAGCCTGCTCCTCAGCTACGACGCGCGCGGCGGGTACGGCCACCGCGACCACGTCAGGGTGCACGAGGTCGGCAGGCGTGCCGCCGACCTCGCGGGCGTGCCCCGTGTGCTGGAGGCGACCATCCCACGCGATGTGGTGGCGCGCCTGGTGAAGCTGGTGCGTGTGCTCAGGATCCCGTTCCGGTTCGACGCGGACCTGGTGCGCACCGCCTACACCCCGCGCGCGGCCATCACCCACACCGTGGACGTCCGGCGGTTCGTGGCGCGGAAGCAGGCGGCTCTCGCCGCTCATCGTTCACAGGTGTCGGGTGCGGGCCGGGTCGCTCCGGTGATGAGGGTGCTGGTGCGGGTTCCGGCCCCTGTGTTCGGGTGGCTGTTCGGCCGGGAGTGGTTCGTCGAGGCGCATGCGACGGCGCCGTCCGGCGCCGTCGCCGACATCTTCCGACCAGCCTCGTAGCGCGTGCCGGCCTGTCCTCCGGAGTCTGCCGACCGACCACGCGGCGCCTTCCGGCCGGCCTCGTCACGTCGGTCTCGGCCCGTGGCTCGAGAGCCTGTTGCCGGGTGGGCTCACATCCGTTCCGGTGCCGAGACGCCGAGCAGGTGCAGTCCGTTGCGCAGCACCAGTCTGCAGGCCTCCGTCAGCCACAGCCGGGCTCCGGTACGGTCGTCCGGGGCCTCGCCGGCCCGCGGCAGGACCCGGCAGGCGTCGTAGAAGCGGTGGTACGTGCCGGCCAGCGCCTCCAGGTAGTGCGCCACCCGGTGCGGCTCGCGCAGCGTGGCCGCGGTGGCGACGACCTGCGGGAACTCGGCCAGCATGCCCAGCAGGTCCACCTCCCGTTCATGGGTGAGCCGGGTGGGGTCGAAGTCCTCCGGCGCGCCCTTGTCGATGCCGGCTTCCTTCGCTTTGCGCAGCACGGAGCAGGGCCTGGTGTGCGCGTACTGGACGTAATAGACCGGGTTGTCGTTCGACTTCCGGGTCAGCAGGTCGATGTCGAGGTCGATCATCGTGTCCACGCTGGCCCGCGCCAGCGCGTACCGCGCGGCGTCGACACCGACCGCCCCGGTCAGGTCGTCGAGGGTGAGGACCGTACCCGCCCGCTTGCTCATCCGGACCGGCCTGCCGTCCTTGACCAGGTTGACCAGTTGGCCGATCAGGACCTCCAGGTGCCGGTCCGGGTCGTCGCCGAAACAGGCCGCCATGGCCCGCATCCGGCCGACATAGCCGGCGTGGTCGGCGCCGAGCATGATGACGACCCGTTCGAAGCCCCGGGAGCGCTTGTTCAGGTAGTAGGCGCAGTCCGCGGTGAAGTACGTCCAGGTGCCGTCGCTCTTCAGCAGGACCCGGTCCTTGTCGTCGCCGAAGTCCGTGGTGCGCAGCCAGACGGCGCCCTCGGCCTCGTAGACATGGCCGCCGTCGCGCAGCCGGGTGACCGCGGCGTCCAGGTCCCCCCGGTCGTGCAGGTCCTTCTCGTTGAAGTAGGTGTCGAAGTGGGTTCCGAACGCGGCGAGCGACGTCTTGATCTCCGCGAACATCAGCTCCGTGCCCACCGCCCGGAACACGGCGGCGCACTCGCTCTCCGGCAGGTCCAGGGCGCCGGGGTGCCGACGCAGCACGGCGTCGGCGATCTCCTCGATGTACGCGCCGCTGTAGCCGTCTTCGGGCACCGGCAGGCCCTGCGCGGCGGCGCGCAGGGAGTGGACGAAGCGGTCGATCTGCACGCCGGCGTCGTTGAAGTAGTACTCCCGGGACACGTCCGCACCCGCGGCCTCGAGCAGCCGGGCGAGGACATCGCCCACGACCGCCCAGCGGGCTCCGCCGATGTGCACCGGTCCGGTGGGATTGGCGGAGACGAACTCCAGGTTGAGCCGCAGGCCGCCCAGCCGGTCGGTGCGGCCGTAGGCGTCGCCGGCCAGGACGATGTCCCGGGCCAGCGCGCCGATCGCCGCGCTCTCCAGGGTGATGTTCAGAAACCCGGGGCCCGCGACCTCTGCCTTCGCGATCCCGGCGGCCGCACTCACCAGCGGCGCCAGCACCTCGGCCACGGCGCGGGCGGGCATGCCCGCGGACTTGGCGAGTTGCAGGGCGACGTTGGTCGCGTAGTCACCGTGTCCGCGGTGCCGGGGGCGCTCCACCCGGATGTCCTCGGGCACCTCTGCCGAGATGCGTCCGGACTGGATGGCTGTGTGGATGCCGTCGGAGATGACGGCCGCGAGATCAGCTGGGGTCACAGGGCCGACGCTAGCGGAGCCGACGACGCTCCCGACATCGGTTTTCCGGGCTCCGGTGCTCACCAGCCGGTGACATGTTCCCGGAAGGTCTCGAGCGCCGGTGCCGGGCCGTCGGTGGGCGGGGTGCCGTCGACGACGTGTTAACCGCGGTGCTGGGCGGCGGTGGCGCAGGCGTGGTTGGGCAGGATGCGCAGGCGGGTGCCCCGCGGCAGGTCGGCGCCGTCGCGGGCCGTGAGCGTGCCGTGCTCCTGGCTGGCGGCCGTCATGACCAGGCCTGGTATACGGTTTCCTGCGAGGTCGGTGACCAGGCCGTAGCCCTGGTCCTGGGGCCTGTGAGGCCGTCCCGCGGTCGCGCGACATGGCCATCCAGCCGCCGTCGGTCATGGTCCACCCGTGCTCGAGCCGGTGACCGATGCGGTGCCGGAGTGCAGGAGTGCGGCGGCGTCGAGGCTCTTGGCGGTCTTCACGTGCGGGCGCAGCGTGACCTCGAGCCGGTCGGCCCTGGCCTTGAGGCGTGGGGGTTCACAGAGACATGTCTCTTCTGAGGGGTGCGGCAGCACTCATCATGAACTGCCTTGCTGTTTGGCGTAGTTGTAGACCGTCGCCCGGGACACGCCCAGCAGGTCCGCGATGGTCTGCGCGGCATCGCGCGAGTCGAAGTAGCCGTCCCGCTGCAACTGCCGTACGAGCGCCTTCTTGTCCTGTCGGCTCAGCGACCGGGGAGTCGCGGCGCGCTCCGCCGCATGGGCCTCCACCGCCTGACGCAGCTCGCGGGCGGTGCGGTCGCGCAGCGTCTCCAGGGGCTGCTCGTGGTGCTCGGTCTCCGTGGCCACCAGGTTGGACAGGGTGAGGGTCACCGGCGACAGCACGGACACGTCCAGGTTCAGGCAGAGAGCCGCGATGTACTCCCCCGCTGCGTTCTTGATGCCGATGGACGTGCTCTTCGCGGGGCGGCCGTCGGGGAACTGATTGGGGTAGTTCTGGATGACGCTGGGGTAGTCGGGGTCCTCGATGCGGGCCAGGCCCAGCTCCGTCGCGGAGTCGCCGACCTGACGGCCGGAGAGGTTGTTCTCGATCGCCCGGATCGCGTGCTCCGGATTCCGCAGGTCGTGCAGCACCACCTCGCACAGGCCCGGGAACATGCGCCCCAGCGCCACGGCGATCTTCTCGGCCTCACGGATGAGGTGCTCGTCAGCCTCCGCCTCGCCCACGGGAGCCTCTCCAACAGTTCTTAGACTGATTTTCCATCTCTGGATGCCCAGTCTAGGTAAGGCTCCGTGTTTGTCCAACGGCCCAACGGTAGGTGTCGGCCAGGGCGCTGATCGTCTGTGCCATGGATGAGGTATGGACCCGTCCGTCCGGACCCGGTGGTCCTGCGCCGTCCCGGGCGGCGCGTGCCACCGCCGGTGCCATGAGGTCGGGCAGTTGCGCCAGGACACGCCACACCGCGTCGGTGACGGCGGTCAGGTGCGGGGTCTGGTCCGTACCTCGCCGTCGCCGCCGCCGCGGTCACCGGCGTGGACCCACAGCCGCTCGTACTGCTCACCACCGGGTCCTTCCTGACCGTGTAAACACCGGGCACGGCCGCAGCTCTACGGCTCCTGCCCCGAGGCGGGCTGCCGCACCGCTGCGCGCTTCTCGCACTCGTCGCGGTCGCGGCCCTCCTCGTCATGACGGGCTGGTACGGATCCCGGGCCAGGCGTGATCACCTCGTGAAGACCAGGCTCACGTTGTGGCCGCCGAAGCCGAAGGAGTTGGCCAGTGCCGCCGTCCACCTCCCCGTACGGTTGGCGCCCTGTACGACGTCGATCTCGACCTGCGGGTCGATCTTCTCGAGGTTGAGGGTGGCCGGCACGATGCCCTCCTTGAGCGCCATGACAGCGGCCATGGCCCCCACGGCTCCGGAGGCACCGAGCATATGGCCGGTCATGGACTTCGTCGCCGTCACCACGGCGTGCGTGCCGACGGCCCGGCGAACGGCCTCCGCCTCCGCCACGTCACCGGACTCGGTGGAGGTGGCGTGGGCGTGGACGACGCCGATGTCCTCGCGGCTCAGCCCGGCATCGCGCAGCGCCTGTTCGATGGCGAAGACCTGGCCGTCCGCGTCGGAGGCGGTGATGTGGTGTGCACTGGAGGTGACGGCGCTGCCCGCGAGGCCTCCGTACACCCGTGCGCCACGGGACCGGGCGAACGCGGGACGTTCCAGGACCATCATCCCCGCGCCCTCACCCATCACGAATCCGGAGCGTTCGCAGTCGAAGGGCCGGGAGACGGACGCCGGGTCCCCGGACCTCGTCGACAGCGCCTTCATCTGGGCGAAGGCGGCGATCGTGAAGGGATGCAGACAGGCTTCCACGCCGCCGGCGACGACGACGTCCACCCGGCCGCTGCGGATCAGGTCCTGGCCGAGGGCGAGTGCCTCCGCGCCCGAGGCGCACGCGCTCACCGGCGTCCGGGCGCCGCCCTTCGCACCGAGGTCCATGCTCACATGGGCCGCCGGCCCGTTGGGCATGAGCATCGGGACGGCGAACGGCGACAACCGGCGTACGCCGCTCTGCTCGAAGACGTCGTCCTGGCCCAGCGTGGTGAGGACACCGCCGGTGCCGGTGCCGACGACGACGGCGAACCGCTCCGGCTCCACCTGAGGGGCGCCGGCGTCCTGCCATGCCTCGCGTGCGCTGAGCACGGCGAGTTGCTCACCCCGGTCCAGCTTCCTCGCCTCGACCCTGGGGAGCATCGCGGCGGGGTCGACCGAGAGGCCGGCCGCGACGTGAACCGGCAGGCCGGCGGCCCAGTCCTCGTCGAGAAGGGAGACGCCCGACACCCCGGACAGCAGTCCTGCCCAGGTCGAGGGCGCGTCGCCTCCCAACGGGGTCATCGCACCGACACCCGTCACCAGCACTTCGCCGCTGTCCGTCATCCGTACCTCCCAGGACTGAGACCTTATGGGATCTCCACAAGATCCTTCTCGTATCCGCCTCGATCATTTCAGCGAGTTGAGAGGCAGTCAGGACGGACAGTCCACAAATTCCCGACCACGGCTTGTCGTATGTCCACAAGCAGTCGGCGGCCTGCCCCGCTCCCCGGGGCAGGCCGCCGGCGTGTGGCGGTGCCGGGTTACAGCGCGCGCTCCAGGCGCTCGGCCATCAGCTTGACGAAGCGGGCGGGGTCCTTGGGCTGGCCCCCCTCGGCGAGTACCGCCAGACCGTGCAGGAGTTCCGTGGTCTCGGTGAGCCCCGTGCGGTCCTCGCGCTCCTTGTACGCCTCATTGAGACCCTTGACCAGCGGGTGGCCCGGGTTGAGCTCCAGGATCCGCTTGGCGCGGGGCACCTCCTGGCCCATCGCGCGGTACATGTTCTCCAGCGCCGGGGTCAGGTCGCCCGCGTCGGAGACGACACAGGCCGGGGAGACGGTGAGACGGGAGGACAGGCGCACCTCCTTGATGTCCTCGTCCAGTTGCTCCTTCATCCAGCCGAGCAGTCCGGCGTAGTCCTCGGTCTGCTTCTCCCGCTCGCCCTCGGCGGCGGCGTCCTCGGCGCCGAGGTCGATCTGCCCCTTGGCGATGGACCGCAGCTTCTTGCCCTCGTACTCGCCGACGGCGTCGGCCCACACCTCGTCGACGGGATCGGTGAGCAGCAGCACCTCGATACCCCGGTCCCGGAAGGCCTCCATGTGCGGGGAGTTCTCGATGCTTCCCCGGGACTCGCCGGTGAGGTAGTAGATGTCGTCCTGGCCGTCCTTCATCCGCTCCACGTAACTCTTGAGCGTGGTCGGCTCGGTGTCGTCGTGCGTGGTCGCGAACGACGCGAGGGCGAGGATGGCGTCGCGGTTCTCCGGGTCGGTGACCAGTCCCTCCTTCAGGACGGTGCCGAACTCCCGCCAGAACGTGGCGTACCGGTCCCGGTCCTTGGCCATCATGTCCTTGACCGTGGACAGGACCTTCTTCGTCAGCCGGCGCCGCATCATCTCGATGTGGCGGTCCTGCTGGAGGATCTCGCGGGACACGTTGAGCGAGAGGTCGGCCGCGTCGACGACGCCCTTGACGAAGCGGAGGTACGGCGGCAGCAGCGCCTCGCAGTCGTCCATGATGAACACGCGCCTGACGTACAGCTGCACGCCGCGCCGGAAGTCCCGGGTGAAGAGGTCGTGGGGCGCGTGTGCGGGGAGGAACAGCAGGGCCTGGAACTCGAAGGTGCCCTCCGCCTGCAGCCGGATCGTCTCCAGCGGGTCGCGCCAGTCGTGCCCGATGTGCTTGTACAGCTCGTGGTACTCGTCGTCGGACACCTCGTCACGCGACCGCGCCCACAGCGCCTTCATGGAGTTGAGCGTTTCGGGTTCGGGCGCCTCGTCGCCCTCGCCCCGCTCCGGGACCATCCGGATGGGCCAGGTGATGAAGTCCGAGTACCGCTTGATGATCTCCCTGATCTTCCACGGGGAGGTGTAGTCGTGGAGCTGGTTCTCCGGGTCGGCGGGCTTGAGGTGGAGGGTGACCGAGGTGCCCTGCGGCGCGTCGCCGACCGGCTCCAGCGTGTAGGTGTCCTCGCCGCGCGAGGTCCAGCGGGTGCCCTGGCTCTCGCCGGCGCGGCGGGTGACCAGGGTGACCTCGTCCGCCACCATGAAGCCGGAGTAGAACCCGACGCCGAACTGGCCGATGAGTCCCTCCGCCCCGGCCGCGTCCTTGGCCTCCCGCAACTCCTGGAGGAACTGTGCGGTGCCGGAGTTGGCGATGGTGCCGATGAGCTGCCCGACCTCGTCGTACGACATCCCGATGCCGTTGTCGCGCACGGTGAGGGTGCGGGCGTCCTTGTCGATGTCGATCTCGATGTGCAGATCGGACACGTCGGCGTCCAGCGAGTCGTCCCGCAGCTTCTCCAGACGGAGCTTGTCCAGCGCGTCGGAGGCGTTGGAGACGAGCTCGCGCAGGAAGACGTCCTTGTTGGAGTAGACCGAGTGGATCATCAGCTGCAGCAGCTGACGGGCCTCCACCTGAAACTCGAGCGTTTCAGTCGGCATGTTCGCGAATTCCTCACAGGTGTTATCGCCGGAACTGATGCCACCCACTGTAAAACACCATGTCAGGGCGATGGCCGGATACGGACAGCCGTGGCCTGATCCAGTCCCCCGACCTCGTCAGCCGAAGACATCGCGGTTCCGGCGCACGAATGCGGCGAACCCCAGTGCGGCACGGCCGGTGAGGTCGGGGACGGCCGAAGTGACGGTGCCGGCGCCGCCGTCGCGGTAGGCGCGGGCAACCCCTATCAGGGCATCGACGTGGAACTCCGGCATCCCGCGACGCAGCGTCGCCGCGCGCGCCTCGTCGTCGGGCAGGCCCACGTAACGCACCGGCCTTCCGAGGATGCGGGAGAACTCCTCCGCGACGTCGGCGTAGGTCAGTGCCTCGGGCCCGGTGAGGTCATGGACGCGGCCGTCGTGACCCTCGGTGGTGAGGACCCGGGCAGCGACGCGGCGATGTCGCCGACGTCGACGAAACTGATGGGTGCGTTGATCAGGGGCAGGCTGAACTCACCGGCCGCGCGGATCGACGGCTGACGCAGAAAGTTCTGCAGGTAGAAGTTGGGGCGCAGGATCGTCCAGGGCAGCCCCGACGTGACCAGTGCCCGCTCAACAGGCCGATGCAGCCGGGCGATCGGCGACAGTCCCTCGTCGGCCCGCCAGACCGACAGCTTGACCACTCGGGCACCCACGGCACGGGCGGCCTCCACCATGTTGAGTTCGTGCGTCGTCTGGGCGGGGCTCGTGGCGCCGACGAGGAACACGGTGTCGATGCCGTCGAGTGCTGGCGGGAGCGATTCCGGGACCGCCAGATCAAGCGTGACCGCGTGACCGCCCGACTCAATCACCTGGGCCGTCCTCCGCGGATCTCGGTAGGCCGCCCGCGCGGGCACGCCGTCGGCGGCAAGGCGAGCGAGCAGAGCGCTGCCGACGTTCCCGCTCGCGCCGGTCACCAGAATCATGGTCACTCCACTTCCCGCTCGGCGAGGAGTTCGATCGCCGCTCCGGGCGATTCCAGCAGTGGCGCGGCCGAGGAGCGCCGGGGTCCGCCCGGTACGCGGCGAAGTCCTGGTCGCCGGGAAAGCTCACGAGGTGGGCTTCGACGCGGTCGTCCACAGTACACAACCGCCGCAGTGGGTGACTGCCATGCATCCTCCCCGAGTTGGTTCGTGGCGGTCTCACAGGACAGTTTCGCACCCGGAGGATCAAGGGGCGGCGAAATTCCCTGCCGCGGTGGCCGGGAAGGGCGCAGACTCATCTCATGGCTGACATGGGGTCGTTCCGGGAGGCGGTCACCGCGTGGGCGGCCGGCGGCCCCGGCGACCCCGCGCGCGAGCTGGCCGCGCTGCTGCCCGTCCGGGCGGCCGTCCTGCTCGAAGGGCCGAGTGACGTCGCAGCGGTCGAGGCGCTGGCCGTGCGCCGCGCGCGGAACCTGGCGGCGGAAGGCGTCTGCGTCCTGCCGATCGGCGGTGCGATGAGCGTCGGGCGCTTCGCCCGCCTCCTCGGGCCTGCCGGCCTGGGCCTGCGCCTCACGGGGCTGTGCGACGAGGCGGAAAGCGGCTACTACGCCCGCGCCCTGGATCGGGCCGGCTCGGCACGGCAGGGGTTCTTCGTCTGTGCGGCGGATCTGGAGGACGAGCTCATCCGCGCACTGGGCGTGACACGGGTTCAGGAGCTGGTCCGGGCGGAGGGCGATCTCCGCTCCCTGCAGACCTTCCTGCGCCAGCCCGCGCAGCGGGGCCGTACCTCGCACCAGCAGTTGCGGCGCTTCTTCGGCACGAAGAAGGGGCGCAAGATCCACCACGGCCGCGTCCTCGTCGAGGCTCTTGCCCCCGACCGGGTACCCGCTCCACTCGACGGCCTGCTGACCAGCCTCTGACCCCGGCGTCGTGGATACGGCCGGTAGCGTCTGCCGGGTGATCGAAGACGTCGTGATCTGGAACCGGCTCGCCGCCCTGCTACCGGTCGCCGAGGCCCAGGAGATCAGGGACTGCTGGGACATCGGGGAGCAGGAGGCGGAGCTCTGCCTGCTCGTGTCCGGGTTGCTCGCCCGTGGAGTGCCGATCTGCCGACAGCGGCGAGGGAAGTGCGAACGGGGCCGGCCCGGATGAGGCCGGCCTCGTCTCCGTGCCGTGGATCGCCTGCACGAGGTGCGGCCAGACCCTGATGCGTGTTCATGTCCGGGAAAGCTGGGGAGAACTCTCTTACCCGGCGCACCACTACATGATTCCGTCACCGGACGGGGCTGCCGTATCCCGGCGGTTCCCTGCTGACTGCGTCGACGCGGCCTTCGCCGCCCTCCTGGAGGGGTGCGCGGAGCCGTTCCAGGAGTCCGTCCTCGGCGACCTCGGCGATGGAGTCCGTTCGTAGATGGGCCCTCCGGGTGTGTACCAGCCCGCCTTCTTCCGCACTGCAGGACTCGGGTCGTGGGAATGGGAGTCCTTCAGGGCAGCCGCGGCCCGGGCGTCTAAGCGGGCGAACTTGCCGACGAGCTCGGCAGCCATGGCCCGGACGTGCGGGTCGGGGTCCGCGGCCAGGTGCTGCAGGGCGGGTTCGAGCACCCGGTCCGGGCCTGGCGCACAGGTGTCGCCCTTGCACCGGTCACAGGCCAGGGCATGGAACGCGGCGATCCTGACGCGGGCGTCGGGATCGTCGGCCATGGCGACGAGTTCGCCCATCGAGTCGGTGTCGACCAGGTGGTCGAGAAGCCGGCAGCAGCCCTCCCGGACGGCAGGGTTCCCGTCGTGGAGGCCGGCCCGGATGGCACTCACCGCGTGCTCCCCGCGTCGCAGCAGCTCGCGGTATGCCACGGCGGTGCGTTGGGGGTCGCCCAGGCACGAGACGAGGGCTTCGCTGTCGGTCCTGACGAATCCCAGCATGGTCCCAGTGTGGGTGTGCGCGGCGAATCCGGGCAAAGAGATTTCCGCTGCCGTGGGGACGGCCGTGCGCATCACCATGCTCGCCTGATCGAAGGCATCCGCACCGACAACGCCCCCTTCACATCCGACGAACCGGCGCGCCAGGATGTGACACTTGGCGGAAGCCTCCTTGCTGATATTCCGTTGAGGATCCCGGGGACGGACCATAGGGTCACCGGCATGTCTCTGCGCCTTCACATGCGTCAAGCCCTGCGAGAAGCGATGCGTTCCCGGGACAAGGTCGCGGTGAGCGCCCTGCGGGCCACGCTTGCCGCCGTGGACAACGCCGAGGCCGTCCCGGTGGGCCCGGCCGAACTGCGCGGCTCGGCCATCGAGCAGGTGCCGGTCGGTGTCGGTGCCACGGAGGCTGCCCGGCGTGAGCTGAGCGAACAGCACATCACCGACATCGTGCGGGCCGAAGTCGACGAACGGCTCGCGCTCGCAGCGCAGTTCACGGCCCCCGCACAGGCCGACCGGGCATCGCAGCTCCGCGCGGAGGCCGCCGTTCTGGTCCGGTTCCTGAACTGATCCGGCATCGTCGGGCGCCTCGCCGTCATGCGCAGATTCAGGAAGGTCGTGGGAACTTCGGCGTCCACGGTCGTCTTCCGTCGTCTTGCTGGTATCGGAGGCCGGACGGCGCCTGATCACTTCAGGATGTTGACCGCCCGGGCGACCACGAGGACCACGGTCACCAGGGACACGGAGGACTGCAGCATCATCAGCATCTTGGCCCAGCGGGACAGTGGCATGACGTCGGTCGGACTGAAGGCGGTGGCGTTGGTGAAGGAGAGGTAGAGGTAGTCCAGGAACGCCGGTTCCCAGTCCGGCGGGGCCAGCTCCGGGCTCTGCATCTGCACGAAGAGGAAGTCGGGGAACTGGTGCTGTCCCCTGACCCGGGCCATGGGGCCGCCCCGGTCCCACTCCCAGTACCACAGGGCGAACACGATGACGTTCGTCACCCAGATGACACCACCGGTCAGCAGGAGCGGGACCGCGCCGGCGCCTCCTTTGCCGCTCACCAGGTCCGCCACGAGCCGGACCGCCGACCAGCCGTTGGCCAGGCTGATGACGCCGGTCAGGGCCAGGCCCAGGTACCGCAGCAGGCGGGTACCGGGCTCCACACGCCGGGGATTGGCCGCGATCAGTCCGGCCAGCAGCACCAACTCCAACGCGGGCAGGGCCCAGACCGTGCGGAGGAGGATGAGGCGGTGCGGCAGGATCAGCTGCAGGGCGACGGCCGCCAGGATCACCGCCGTCACCGTCCAGCGCGGCTCACCGCGGGTCGCCCGGCGCCAGGCGGGGACCAGTTCGCGTTCGCCACTCTCCAGCAGCTGCTCGATCCTGGCCAGTCGGCTCCGGGCGTCAGCCATGTCGTCGTTCATGACGAGGATTGTCCCGGTCGGGTGGGCGTAGAGGGGACAGCCGGGGCCCGTTGAGCGTCCCCTGCGGGTCGGGCCCCGCCGGGCCGGCGCGGGCCCACGGGACACAGGGTGCGGCCGTGCGTGTCGTTGATGACGGTCGCCGCCGCTACGCGCCGGTCTGGAAGGCGCCGAGCAGGAACAGACCGAGCGCGTTGTGCGTGTCACCGGCGAGCACCAGGCGCGGCGCGATCCACCGGCACGATGGCGCCGACGGCCGCGGGTTCGCCTCGGGTGGCTGGTCCGGGTGGAGGCTCCGAGTGTCCTCGTTCATGACCGGCATGCCTTCGACCAGGGCGGAGGACGAGCAGCCGACGTGCGCTGTCTGCTTTTACCCTTACGAACGGAGCCCATTTGTCCCATTCACCGCCCCGGTCAGGGCTCGCGGTGCTCGTGGGCCGCCTGTTCCAGCGCCTCCGCCTCGGCCTGGGCGATACGCGTCTCGGCAGCCACGTCGATCGAGCGGGTCAGCCACCAGTACAGCAGCGCGGCGATCGGAAGACCGATGAAGAACGAGATGTCGGCTCCGTCCAGCGCCTTGGCGGCGGGACCCACGTACAGGGTGCCGACGGAGAAGAACGGGATCATGGCGGCGAAGCCGATCAGGTAGGAGATGATGCCGTGCCAGCCCCAACGGCCGTAGATGCCGCGCGGGTTGAAGATCTCGGCGATCGCGTAGTGCCCGCGGCGTACGACGTAGTAGTCCATCAGGTTCACCGCGGTCCACGGGATGAACAGGTAGAGCACCAGCAGCAGGAAGTTGTTGAAGTTCGCAAGGAAGTTGGAGGTCGCGGCCAGTGCACCGACCAGGGAGAGGGCCGCGGTCACACCGATGGTCAGCAGGCGCACGCCCAGTGTCGGACGCACCCGCTTGAACGAGTCGATGCCGCTGATGAGGGTCAGCGAACCGCCGTACATGTTCAGCGCGGTGACGGACACCAACCCCAGAGCGGCGAAGAGCAGCACGATCGCGCCGAAGCCGTCGAAGACCTTGTCACCGGCCGCGTTGATCGACCGGATCGTGTCGAAGTCCTTGCCGGCCCAGGCGGCGAGCAGCGTGCCGAGCACCATCAGCCAGATGCCGCCGAGCGCGGAGCCGAAGTACGTCCAGTAGAAGGTCTTGCGGACGGTCACGTCCGGCGGGAGGTAGCGCGAGTAGTCGGAGACGTAGATGGCCCAGCTGATCTGGTAGCCGGCCACCACGCCGAACTGGGCGAGGAACGGGGTCCACTTGAAGGCTCCTAGGTCGAAGGAGCCCGCCGGGTAGTGCAGGGTGACGAGGACACCGACGGTGAAGATCCCGAAGACGACGAGGAAGGTGTACGTCAGCACCCGCTCGGCCTTGTGGATGATGTCGTAGCCCACCAGCGCGACCATGAGCGCTACCACGGTGACCACGACCACCCACAGCTTGACGCTGCCGTGCAGGGTGGTGTGCAGGGAGTCGGCGGCCAGGATGCTGTTGAAGATGTTGAAGCCCGCGTACTGCACATAGGCGAAGAGCCAGACCAGGAGGGCGCCGACGTAACCGAACTGGGGGCGCGACTGGATCATCTGCGGCAGGCCCAGCTGGGGTCCCTGTGCCGAGTGGAAAGCCATGAAGAAGGTGCCGATGACGGTGCCGGCGACGATGGCCAGCAGGGACCAGATCAGGTTGCCGCCCTCGGTGATGCTGATGAGTCCCACGGCCAGGGTCGCGATCTGGGCGTTGGACATGAACCACAGCGGGCCCAGGTGCCAGAGCTTGCCGTGCCGCTCGTCCAGGGGGACGTAGTCGATCGACCGGACCTCAAGGCCGGACACCCTCGGCTCAGCTGATGTGCTCATGACGCCTCCCGGTGGCCGTCTGCTGTGGGACACATTGTGATCCGGCGTGGGCCCTGTGACGAGTGGTATGACACAGGCAGCGAACGGCCATGAGCGGTGGTGAGGCGAGGTCAGCCCACCGGTTCGGCGCGCTGCCGTCGTTCGCGGTCACAGTGCGCGACGACCGGTCACGTTCGGTGCGCCTCACCCACCTTGCTCAGCTGTGGTACAGGGCGTCCGACAGGCGGACGAAGTGGTGGCCCCTGGCCAGCAGGTGGGGGACGGCGCTCGCGATGCCCCGTGCGGTGCCGCCCTCGGGGTGGTTCATGTGGCACAGGACGATGGAACCGGCCTGCGAAGAGGCAACGGTGGTGTGCACCTGCTCGGCGGTGAAGGTGGCGCCGCCGTCACCGTTGACGGAGAAGCTGACGAAGCGCTCCCCGAGGTCGGTGACGATGCGGGCCGCGACGTCGTCGCAGTACGCGGTGCCCGACCGGAAGAAGCGCGGCGGGGCGCCCAGCAGCCGGCTCAGCTTGGCCTGGTTGCCGGCGATCTCGTCGTACACCTCACCGGCGCCACGGGTACCGGGGATGCCGTACGCGGAGCGACCGGTGACGGACAGCGGGCGGTGCCGGGTGCCATGGTTGGCGATCTCGAACAGCGGATCGGTGGCCAAGCGGTGGAACTCCGCCGGATTGGCGTCGATCCAGCGGGAGTTGATGAACAACGTCGCCGGAATCCGCCGCGCGCGGAGGAAATCTACGAGCGCCTGGTCATAACCGCTGCCGCCAGGGCCGCCGCATGCGTCGAAGGTCAGCGCGATGGCGCGGGTCGTGTGCGGCAGGGAGTGCACCACGCCCGGGGCGTCGAAGCCCCAGGTATGCGGCACGCTGCGCCCGTAGCGGGCCACGATCGCCGCGCGGGTGACGGGAGGCCGCGCCGCGGAGGCCGTGGCCGAAGGTACGGCACCGGGGGTGGGTGGGATCGCCGAGTCCGCGCCTGCCCCCGCCGGACCGGTAGAGGAGGCGGCGTCGCCGCCATTCTTCGCGCCCGCGCACCCGGCGAGCAGTCCCCCCGCCATGGCGGCGAGCACCGCACGGCGACCAGCCGTCATCCGTTCTCCCACACCTGATCGAGGGCCGTCACCATCGACAGCCACTTATAACGGCAACGGTATGCAGCGGACCGTCCGTCACCGTGAAGACACCGGTAAGAGATCACCGAGAATCGGGCGCGATGAGGATGGGCGGCCCCGGTGTCAGCGTGCAGGCGCTATACGACCACCTCGTGCAGGGCAACGCGGGGAGCGGCGGCCCCTGCCGGCCGAAGGGGCGCGGTGTCCCCGGGAGCGGCGCTGAATGTGACACACCGTCTGATCGCGGACTTCGTCACACGCCGGAAGGCCCCTCCGGAGCAGGACCTCTTCATCACGGTGGCCACCACCAAGTCACATGTCTCCCGGCCTTGCCAAGCTCGGTGCCCGGGACCGCGTTCAGCTCGCGGGGCCGGGGGCTGCCCCCCATCCGGGTTCTGCTTCGGTCGACCGGTGATGCGTTCATACTGATCCCGGCCGCCGAGGGCAGGGAGCAGGAGAGATGACCGAACACCCCGAGGATCCCGGTACGGCCCCGCTGTCGGGGCTGTTCGAGGCGGAGCGCTCCGCGGAAATCGTCGCCGCGAGTTTCGCCGACACGAGCGACGAACGGCTGAGGGAGATCCTCACCTCCCTGGTGCGGCACACCCACGCCTTCGTCAAGGACGTCGGACTCACCGGCGAGGAGTGGGCGGCGGGCATCCGCTTCCTGACCCGGACCGGGCAGAAGTGCGACGACACCCGGCAGGAGTTCATCCTGCTGTCCGATGTGCTGGGTGTGTCGATGCTGGTGGAGACGCTGAACAACCCGGCCGACGGGCAGTTCACCGAGTCGACCGTCGAAGGCCCCTTCCACCTGGTCGACTCGCCGCGGCGTGCCCTCGGCGACACCATCGACGAGGCCGGGCAGGGCGGCGAGCCCTGCCTGGTCACCGGCCGGGTCACCGACGCCGACGGCCGGCCCGTGGCGGGCGCGAGCGTCGACGTGTGGCAGGCCGACGCGGACGGCTTCTACGACGTGCAGCGGCCCGGCGAGGTCCCGGACCGCAATCTGCGCGGCCTGTTCACCGCCGGCGAGGACGGCAGGTTCTGGTTCCGCACCATCGTGCCGCGCTACTACCCCATCCCCACCGACGGCCCGGTCGGCGGCCTGCTGAAGGCCACCGGACGCCATCCCAACCGGGCCGCACACATTCACCTCGAGGTGTCCGCGCCCGGCGTCCGCACCCTGACCACGCACCTCTTCGTGGCCGGTTCCCCGTACCTGGACTCCGACGCCGTCTTCGGCGTCAAGGAGAGCCTGATCCGCACCTTCGCGCAGGTCGACGACCCCGTCCGGGCAGTCGAGCACGAACTGCCCAACCCCTTCCGTCACGTGGACTTCCCCATCACCGTCCAGCGCGAGGTCCAGTCGGGCGCGGAGTGACACTCCTTGGAGGTACGACCATGTCCGAGCACGTCCTCGGGGACGTCACCGTCCACGAGACGCTGCCCTGCCGGGTCCTCGTCGGCGCCGGGGCACGCCGTGCCGTCCCCGAGGAGACCGGGCGGCTCGGCTCCGGCCGGGTGCTGCTCCTCGCCACGGGATCGGCCCGGGCGGCCGCCGACGAGTTGGCCCGGGCTCTCGGCTCCCGCCTGGCGGCACGGTTCGACGGACCCGTCGTCCACACCCCGGTCGCCGTCACCGAGGAGGCGCTGAACCTGCTGCGGCAGGCCGACGCCGACAGCCTGGTGGCGATCGGCGGCGGCTCCGCCGTCGGCCTCGGCAAGGCGCTGTCGGTGCGCACCGGGCTGGCACAGGTGGTCGTCCCCACCACCTACGCCGGTTCGGAGGTGACCCCCGTCCTGGGCGAGACGAAGGACGGTGTGAAGACGACCCGGCGCGACCCGGCCATCGCACCCGGCACGGTCGTCTACGACCCGGAGCTCACCCTCGGCATGCCGCCGGGGCTGACTCTGACCAGTGCCCTGAACGCCCTGGCCCACGCGGTGGAGGCCCTGTGGGCTCCGAACGCGACGGCCGCGAGCGACGCCCTGGCGACCGAGGCCGCCGACGGCATCCTCGGCGTGCTCCCCGAGGTGCTCGCCGACCCCGCGGGCCTGCCGGGCCGCGCGCGTCTCCAGCAGTCAGCCTGGCTGGCCGGCCTCTGCCTGGCCCAGACCCGCATGGGCCTGCACCACCAGCTCGCGCACGCCCTCGGCGGCACCTTCGATCTGCCGCACGCCGAACTGCACGCCCTGCTGCTCCCGCACGTCCTGGCCTTCAACCTGCCCGCCGCGCCGAGGGCCGCCGCCCGGCTGGAGCGGATCACCGGCGGTGACCCGGTGGGGGTCGTCGGCGGCCTGGCCCGCAGCCACACCGGGCCGACCACGCTGTGCGCCCTCGGGGTGCCGAAGGAGGGGCTGCGGACCGTCGCCGAGCGGGTCGCGACCCAGCCCTACCCCAACCCTCGTACACCGGACGCGGAGTCGGTGACGCGGCTGCTGGAGGCGGCGTGGTGACCGGCGCGGGTCACCGGGGGCGGCGGGTGGCCGTACGGGGTGAGGGGCGGGCAGATCGAGAGGGCGCCCGCGTCCGGCCCGGGGTAGCTGCTCCTGCCGCCGACGGCTCGTCAGGGCCGACCGCTGCCGCCGGTGCGGCCGCCCGCGTGGCTCGTCGTGAAGCGGATGCCGAACGCGCGGGTGAAGGCGGCCGTCAACGCGGCGGGTGAGGCATGGCCGAGGCGGCCGGAGACCTCGGGGCGGCCAGGTACGCGCGGCAGATCGCCGCGAGGTCGGGGCGGCCGGAATCGCCACCTGGAACGGGAGCGGGGTGAGCGCGGCGATCTCCTGCAGGAGGAGCGCCACGACACAGCCCTCTCGTCAGGAGCATGCGGACCCGGTGCCGGGTGGTGGGCGGGATCAGCACGGCCCGCTCCGGCGGACGGTCCACGTGCCCTCCGGGGTGTCGACGACCATGACGCCGGTGGCGCCGTAGAGGAACTGCGCGCGCCGGTGCTCGTGCCAGCCGAGGACATGGCCGGGCGCGTAGTCGGTGCCGATGAGCAGGACGGCCCGGTCCGCCCGGTCAGGCCCACTGGGGCTTCGTCGGGTACGTCGCCCTCACCGTCGTCGATCTGCTCCTGCGCCCCGGCTTCCTGCGCCCGCGCGGACAGTGCGGAGGCGGGGCTGCCGGAGAGACCCGCGAGGTGGCCCATCCCCTGCCCGCCGCGCTCGGCGTTCCGATCGGCGCGGTGGCGGCCTTCCTCGGCGTGGGCGGCAGCGTCCTGACCGTCCCGGCGCTGCACCGCGCCGGACATCCGATGCGGGTGGCGACCGCACTGGCCCATCCCCTCACCTCGCCATCGCCCTCCCCGCCACCGCGCTCTCCCTGGGCGGCGACACGGGCGTTCTCGCCGCGGACCCACACCTGCACCAGGTCGGCCTCGTCGACCTCCGCGCCGCCGGGCGCTGCTGGTCGGCGCCCCGCCCGTCATCGCGGTGCTCCGGCGACGCCCGCCCCGGATCCCGGACCGCGCCTTCGCCTGGACCTACCTGGCGCTGCTCGGCGTCGTGGAGGCCGCGATGCTGCTCGCGGGCTGAGGCGGGCGAAGAGCCCCCGGGCTGCTGTCGTCAGGATGCCCTGCCCCGCCGCCTGATCGGTTCTCCCAGCCGGTGCATGTGGGTGAGGGCCTCGCGGTAGGACCGGATCAGGCCGGTCTCGTGGTACGGCACGCCGATCTCCGCGCAGTACGCGCGGACGACGACCTGGGCACGGCGCAGATGGGGTGTGGGCATGCTCGGGAACAGGTGGTGCTCGATCTGGTAGTTGAGCCCGCCGAGCAGCACATCGGTGAGCCGGCCGCCGCGGACGTTGCGGGAGGTGAGGACCTGGCGGCGCAGGAAGTCGGGCCGCTCGTCGCCGCTGAACGTGGGCATGCCCTTGTGGTTCGGTGCGAAGGTGCAGCCGAGGTAGACACCGAAGAGGCACTGGTGCACGAAGAGGAACGCGACCGCCTTGCCGGGCGGGAGCACCAGGAACAGTGCGGACACATAGGCCGCGAGGTGGAGGAGGAGCAGGCCCGCTTCCAGGACCCGGTGCTTCATGGCCGGCGCGCGCAGTGCCCGCACGCCGGCGACGTGCAGGTTGAAGCCCTCCAACGTCAGCAGGGGGAAGAACAGCCACGCCTGGTGTCCCCCGATGAGACGGGCGAGGCCACGGCTGTCGCGGGCCTGGGCGGTGGACCACACCAGGATGTCCGGGGCGACATCCGGGTCGAGTTCCTCGTGGTTGGGGTTGGCGTGGTGGCGGGTGTGCTTGTTCATCCACCAGCCGTAGCTCATGCCGATGCCGAGGTTACCGAAGAGCCGACCCCATGTCTCGCTCGGCCGCCCGCGCCGGAAGACCTGGCGGTGCGCCAAGTCGTGGGCGACCAGGGCGACTTGGCCGAACATGAAGGCGAGGAAGGCCGCCACCGCCAGCTGCCACCAGGTGTCACCGAGCACGAGGAAGGTGCCCCAGCCCGCCGCCACCAGCACGGTCACCAGGGTGAGCCGCGCCGTGTAGTATCCGGGGCGCCGCTTCATCAGGCCGGCCTCGGTGATACGCCGGGACAGCCGCGCGAAGTCACTGCCGGATTCGGAGCCGACCGTACGGGAAGGGGCGGCCGGCGCCCCGGCGGCGACCGAGGCATGCGTGGGAATCGTCATGCCGTCGAGTCTCGGCGCGCCCGTTCGGCCGTAACAGCCGGTCAGACCCCCGACCGGATGGGGGGCTTTCCCTAGGCCGCCGCAGGGTGCAGCCCCCCTGCCGAGCCGCTGACCTCAGCCTTCCCGGGAAGGCCCGCCGGCGAGGAGTTCGAGCGTGTCGACCACGCGGTGGGAGAAGCCCCACTCGTTGTCGTACCAGGCGACCACCTTGATGTGCCGGCCGTCGACGCGGGTCAGGGCCGAGTCGAAGATGGAGGAGGCCGGGTTGCCGGTGATGTCGGAGGACACGAGCGGGTCGTCCGAGTACTCGAGGATGCCCGCGAGCGGGCCCTCGGCCGCGGCGCGGTATGCGGCCAGGACGTCGTCGCGGGTGACGTCGCGCGCGACGGTCGTGTTGAGTTCGACGATCGAGCCCACCGGAACGGGCACGCGGATCGAGTCGCCGGACAGCTTGCCGTCGAGGTTCGGCAGCACGAGGCCGATCGCCTTGGCCGCGCCCGTCGTGGTCGGCACGATGTTGACGGCGGCGGCGCGGGCACGGCGGGCGTCGCGGTGCGGACCGTCCTGCAGGTTCTGCTCCTGCGTGTAGGCGTGCACGGTGGTCATGAAGCCGTGCTCGATCCCGGCGAGTTCGTCCAGCACGGCGGCCAGCGGCGCGAGCGCGTTGGTGGTGCAGGAGGCGTTGGAGACGATCGTGTGCAGGTCCGGGTCGTAGGCGTCGGTGTTGACCCCGTATGCGAGCGTGACGTCGGCTCCGTCGGACGGCGCGCTCACGAGCACGTTCTTCGCACCGGCGTCGAGATGTGCCCGGGCGGCCTTCGCCGCGGTGAAGCGGCCGGTCGCCTCCAGGACGATGTCCACGCCGAGGTCGGCCCACGGCAGTTGGGACGGCTCGCGTTCGGCGAGGACGGTGATCCGGCGGCCGTCGACGACGAGGGCGTTCCCGTCCACGGTCACGGGACGGCCGAGCCGGCCGGCCGTGGTGTCGTAGGCGAGCAGCCGTGCGAGGGTGGCGGGCTCCGTCAGGTCGTTCACGGCGACGACTTCGAGGGCGCTGCCGCGTTCGAGCAGGGCGCGCAGCACGTTGCGTCCGATGCGGCCAAATCCGTTGATGGCAATGCGAGTCATGAGTGGTGTCCCTTCGGCTTCCCTCGGTTCCCCACCAGCGTCGCGTGCCGCATCCGGGCATGACCGTGTCGAGAGCGCCATCGTTCGCAAGGATCGCGCCAGGGGTGCCCGGCGGCTATTCGCCCTGCGTGAAGGTGCGCCGGTATTCGCTCGGGGTGGTGCCGAGGATCCGCTGGAAGTGGGTCCGCAGATTCGTGCCGGTGCCGAGGCCGACGTCGGCGGCGATCTGCTCGATGCTGCGCCCGGAGCGTTCGAGCAGTTCCCGGGCCAGGTCGATGCGGGCGCGCATCACCCACTGCATGGGCGTGTATCCGGTGTCCTCGACGAAGCGCCGGGAGAGCGTGCGGGGCGAGACCGCGGCGTGCCGGGCGAGCGCCGTGAGGGTGAGGGGCTCGCCGAGGCGGTGCAGCGCCCACTCGCGGGTCGCGGCGAATCGTTCGCCGAGCGGCTCGGGCACGCTGCGCGGCACGTACTGGGCCTGGCCGCCGCTGCGGTAGGGGGCGGCGACCAGGCGCCGCGCCGCGTGGTTGGACACGGCGACCCCGAGGTCCTTGCGCAGGATGTGCAGGCACAGATCGATGCCGGAGGCGGCGCCGGCCGAGGTCAGCACGCTGCCCTCGTCGACGAAGAGCACGTTCTCGTCGACCTGGATCAGCGGGTGCTTGGCGGCGAGGGCCCGCGCGTAGTGCCAGTGCGTCGTCGCCCGCTTGCCGTCGAGCAGTCCCGTGGCCGCGAGCGCGAAGGCCCCTGTCGAGATGGCGGCCAGCCGCGCGCCCCGGGCGTGGGCGGCGAGCAGCGCGTCGACCACGGGCCGCGGCGGATCCTCGCGGTCGGGAAACCGGTATCCCGGGATGAAGACGAGGTCCGCCCACGCGAGCGCGTCGAGCCCATGGGCGACGTGGTACGACAGCCCGTCACCGCCCGCCACGAGCCCGGGCTGCGCCCCGCACACCCGCACCTCGTACGGCATGCTCGCCCGTGTCGTGAACACCTGCGCGGGGATCCCGACATCGAGCGGTTTGGCGCCTTCGAGCACCAGGACGGCGACGCGTCGCAGACGGGAGGACGGCACGGACACAGGGTACGAGAGGCTCAGGCGACGGCGTCCCGGTGTACGGCGACGCATGACGTACGACGGCGGGCCCCGTAGGGGGTGAACCGACGGGGCCCGCTGTCCAAGGGTGCTGCGGCCGGTGAACGGGGTCAGTCCGTGCCGGACTCCATCGCGGCGCGGTCCAGCGCCTCGTCCTCCTCCGAAACCTCGCCGCGGGAGGCGATCGCCTCGGCGCCGCCGGAGGGCATGGCGCCGATCAGGCCGGTGGAGGCGGCCTGGGCCGCACCGATCAGGGCCGGGTGCTCGGTGCCCACCATGCCCAGTCCGGCGTACTGCTCCAGGCGCGCACGGGAGTCGGCGATGTCGAGGTTGCGCATGGTGAGCTGGCCGATCCGGTCCGACGGGCCGAACGCGGAGTCCTCGGTGCGCTCCATGGACAGCTTGTCGGGGTGGTAGCTGAACGCCGGGCCCGTGGTGTCGAGGATCGAGTAGTCCTCACCGCGCCGCAGCCGCAGCGTCACCTCGCCGGTGACCGCGGCGCCGACCCAGCGCTGCAGCGACTCGCGGATCATCAGCGCCTGCGGGTCCAGCCAGCGGCCCTCGTACATGAGGCGGCCGAGCTTGCGGCCCTCGTTGTGGTACTGGGCGAGGGTGTCCTCGTTGTGGATCGCGTTGACCAGCCGCTCGTACGCCGCGTGCAGCAGGGCCATGCCGGGGGCCTCGTAGATGCCGCGGCTCTTGGCCTCGATGATCCGGTTCTCGATCTGGTCCGACATGCCGAGCCCGTGCCGGCCGCCGATGGCGTTGGCCTCCATGACCAGCTCGACCGGCGAGGCGAACTCCTTGCCGTTGATCGTCACCGGGCGGCCCTGGTCGAAGCCGATCGTCACGTCCTCGGCGGGGATCTCGACGGCGGGGTCCCAGAACCGCACGCCCATGATCGGCTCGACCGTCTCAAGGCCGGTGTCCAGGTGTTCCAGGGTCTTGGCCTCGTGGGTGGCGCCCCAGATGTTGGCGTCGGTCGAGTACGCCTTCTCCGTACTGTCGCGGTAGGGCAGCCCGTGCGCGAGCAGCCACTCGGACATCTCCTTGCGGCCGCCCAGCTCGGTCACGAAGTCGGAGTCCAGCCAGGGCTTGTAGATCCGCAGGTGAGGGTTGGCGAGCAGGCCGTAGCGGTAGAACCGCTCGATGTCGTTGCCCTTGAAGGTGGAGCCGTCGCCCCAGATCTGTACGTCGTCCTCGAGCATCGCCCGCACCAGGAGGGTGCCGGTGACGGCGCGGCCGAGGGGCGTGGTGTTGAAGTACGCCCGCCCGCCCGAGCGGATGTGGAACGCGCCGCAGGCGAGCGCGGCCAGCCCCTCCTCGACCAGCGCCGCACGGCAGTCGACCAGGCGCGCGATCTCGGCGCCGTAGGTCGTCGCACGGCCGGGAACCGAGGCGATGTCGGGCTCGTCGTACTGGCCGATGTCGGCGGTGTAGGTGCACGGGACGGCACCCTTGGCGCGCATCCACGCGACGGCGACCGAGGTGTCGAGGCCGCCGGAGAAGGCGATACCGACGCGCTCGCCGACCGGAAGGGAAGTGAGGACCTTGGACATAGGAAGAGTATGCATCATTACGCATGCCCATGCATAGCCCATTCTCACAATCACCCCCGACCGGCCCCTTCCGTCGTCTCACCCCGGCCGGCCGCGGCAGCTGGAGCCCCGGGCATCACCGAGGGCCGGCGGCACGCCGCCGTCGAGCCCTCCGATCGCCACCCCCGGCTGCGCGCCCCTGCGGACCGGCTCGCCGGCACCGGCGCCGTCGCCCTGCGCGCCCGCCTGCGTCGGCAGTCATGAGCCTCCCCGCCGCGGCTTGGCGAGCGCCCGCGGCCCGCGCGAGCATGGAGCCGCCACTCATCACCCGCGCACCGCCTCCGGCCGGCCGAGGGAGAAGGAGATCCGGTCATGCCCACGCCCAGCACCGCCCCGTCGTTGCGCACCACGCCGGAAGGCCTTCTCTGGGAGCCCAGTGAGCGCTGGGTGCGCGGCCGGAAGGGCGATGTCATCGTGGTCGACAGCCGCCACCCCGTCCTCGTGTGGGAGCCCGGCGTCCCCGTGCCGCTGTACGCCTTCCCACGCGCGGAGGTCCGCGAGGACCTGCTGCGGCCGGCGAAGAAGCCGCCGGTCGGCGCTCATGCCGGGTCGACGGTCTTCTACGACCTCGAAGTGGACGGCGAGCTGCTGGAGAACGCGGCGTGGGCCTTTCCCTCCGGCGATCTGGCCGGACACATCGCCTTCGAGTGGTTCCAGCGCACCGGCCGGGGCCTGGACCACTGGTACGAGGAGGAAGAGGAGATCTTCGTCCACCCCCGTGACCCGTACAAACGGGTGGATGCCCTGCCCAGCAGCCGGCACGTCGTCGTCGAGATCGGCGGCCGGGTCGTCGCCGACACCCGCCGCCCGGTGCTCCTGTTCGAGACAGGCCTGCCCACCCGCTACTACCTCCCCCGCGAGGACGTCCGCCTCGACCTGTTCCGCCCCACCGACCACCACACCGGCTGCCCCTACAAGGGCACCGCCGAGTACTGGTCCTGGGACGGGGAGCACGACGAGCCGGACGTTCCGCCCGACGTCGTGTGGAGTTACCCCGAGCCGCTGCCCGCGGTGGGCGCGATCAAGGGGCTGCTCGCCTTCTACAACGAAGTCGTCGACATCACCGTGGACGGAGAGCGCCTCGAACGCCCGGTCACGCCGTTCACCAGGACGCTGCCCTAGGCACGGGGCTCGGCCGTGCACCACTCATGTAGCACCGGAACCAGGCCGCGCCCCTGTTCGGTCAGCACGTACTCGTAGCGGGGCGGCCGGTCCTGGTAGGGGCGTCGCTCCAGCACGTGGTGCTCGGTCAGGGGTGCGCAGGCGCTCGGTGAGGATCTTGCGGGAGACGCCCAGTTCGCCGGCGAGTTGGTGACTGTCCCAGCATGGACGACGCCCTGCTCTCGGCCGCGGGGGACAGCGATGCCGATGGGCTCCCGGCGATACAGGTGGCCCCCAATCAAGGAAAGCTGCTGCACCTACTCGCCCGGGCCCTGCCGGACGACGGCCGCCTGGTCACCCTGGAGAGCGACCCGCACTACGCCGCCGTCGCCACCGCCAACATCGCCCGTGCGAGGCCGGACCACATCGTCGACCTCCGCGTCGGCAGGGCCCAGGACGCCCTGCAAACGTGGTCCGCGAGGGCGCCGTCACCGACGCGGCCGACAGCGACTCGCACGTCCAGGGCGTGCGGTGAGCAAAGGGCGGGACGGGACCGCCCGCCGGCCGGGGAAGGACGGCGGCCGCCGCCGACGGCGCCGCCCCCGGCAGGACGGTTCTCCACCCTGCCGAGGGTGTGGTGGTTCAGCTGCCGGTCAGCAGCCGTCGTACGACATACCCGGCGGAGTCCACGCCCGAGCTGCCGCCCTCGACGAGCGCCGCGACCGAGATGCGGGAGTTGTAGGCGGTCAGCCAGCCGTTGGTGTGGTCGCCTTCCTCCGCGGTGCCGGTCTTGGCGCCGACACCCACCAGCCCGCCGAGTCGCGGTGCCGCCGTACCGCTGGTGGCCACGTTGCGCATCATCGACTGCAGATAGCCGGCCGTGCGGGCGGAAATGGGCCGGGCCGCCGTCTGCTGGTGCTGTCCCGGCAGGATGACCGGCTGCTCGAAGCCGGCGCCCCGGACGGTGGCCGCCACGGACGCCATGAACAGAGGCGTGGCGGTGACCTTGCCCTGGCCGATGAACTGGGCCGCCTGATCGCCGCCCTGGACGTCCGGCGGAACGCTCGCGTCGGTGGTGGCGACTCCCCCGCCGATGGACCAGCTGCCCATGCCGAAGGCGTTCACGGCCTCGTCGTGCAGGGCGGAGGCGTCTCCGCCCTGCACCAGGTAGTGGAAACCGTCCTTGATGAAGGAGGTGTTGCAGGACACCGTGAACGCCTGGGCGAGGGAGGAGCCCGGGTTGGGCCGCACTCCGGAGTCGTTGTGGAACAACTGGCTGTTGGCCATCAACGAGTCCTGGCACGGCGCCGGGCTGCTCGGCGTCAGGCCGGCCTTGTCGAAGAGGGCCGCCGAGGTGATGATCTTCATCGTGGAGCCGGGGGACTTGATGCCGTTGATGGCGATGTCGCCGTCGTCGCCCGAGTGCGCGATCGCCAGGATGTGACCGTTGTGCCAGTCCAGCGCCACGGTGCCGGCGGGCTTCTGCTGGAGGTGAGCATCCTGGACGGCGCGCTCGGCCACCGCCTGGAGGCCGGCGTCGATGGTCGTTCTGACGACCGCCGGGCGGCCCTTGGCGAAGACCTTCAACGTCTTCACGCCCGCGCCGCCGGCGTCGACGACGGCCACGCCCGTTCCGGGGGTACCGCCCGTGGGCTTCGCGTTCTTGCCGATCGTGGCCGCGATGTCCCGCAGCGAGGCGAAGCCGGACAGGTCGGTCCTGCCGTCGCTCGCCACGACCTTCGTGCCCCCCGCGCCGGCCGGCAGCTCGCCCGCGGTCAGCGACTGGCCGTCACCCAGGCCCGGATAGAGCACCGAGTTGTTCCAGTGGACCGCCGAGTGACCGTTCGTGCTCTTCAGTACGGCCACCGCGCTCGGGTAGCTCCAGGTGCCGCCCGCGACCTGAGCGGTCACGTCGAAGGTGACCTTGGTGGCCCCCGACGTCACCGGCGAGGGCCCCACCGACACGATGTGACCGAACGACAGCTTCTTCAGGTGCAGGCCGTCGGCGTAGTCCCGCAGCGCCCGCGCGGCCGTACCCGGTACGTCGGTGTGGCCTGCCGCGCCGTCCAGGCGCTGCTGGGACCAGCTGTCCAGGAAGGAGCGGGCCCGCTTCACCGCCTCGGCGTCCGACGGAGGCGTGCTGGACAGCGCCGACGGGTCGAACGCGCGCGCGTCCCGGGAGTCTGCGTCACCTGACGAGCCCGAGGCCAGGCTGTGCAGGATGTTGTAGGTACCGATTCCCCCCAGGGCGAGCAGCGCGGTGCAGGTACCGGCGAGGCCGATCTTCACAGCTCTGTTCATGAGCAGGATCGTATGTATGTTCCATGAAAGCGTGTGCCGAGTTCCACGAAAGTGTGTGCGGATCGTCGGTAGATCGTTATCGGAACGCCAAGTCCGGTGCAGGGCCGTCCCTGACCACAAGCCCCCGACGGGCGGATCCACCACCGGCACGCGGTCGTCCGCCCGTGCCGCCGCACGGCCGCCATGGAACCCGGACCGCTGCCCGAGCGGGCGGCCTGGCCCGCACACCTGTCCGCAACGTCCCCATACATCGGACGTGTTGAGCAGCGACCCGGAATCTCCGACACCCGCCGCTGCCGGGGCCCTCCCACCCAAGCGGCCGAACTTCCCTGCTTCCCTGGGTAGTTCGGCCGTGCTCACGACCAGAAACGGGCACCACCGGCTGCGGTGCGGCGCCTAGGCGCCCGAGGTCACGGCCTTGAGTTCGGTCAGTGACTCCCGGATCAGCTGCTGCATGGGGCGTTCCTCGCCCGGTGCGATCCAGCGTTCGAAGGCGACCTTGAAGACGGCGACCCCCGCCTCGGCGGCCAGGCTCGCGGTCGGCTCCGGGACGCCGCGGCCGCGCAGCGCGCCGGCGAGCGCGGAGGCCATCGAGGCGAGTTTGATCAGCTCGCGCTCCTGGAGTTCGGCGTTCGCGGTGATCACGGCATGGCGACGGCGCGCGTGCTCACGCCGGTCGGTGAACGCCTCTGCGGCCGCGTCCAGCCCGGCGGACAGCGCATCGAGCGGCACCGCGGCCTCCGGGGCATCGGCGACCGCCCGCACGATCAGCTCCTCCAACTCCCCCGCGCCCGAGAAGAGCACCTCGCGCTTGTCGGCGTAGTGCCGGAAGAAGGTCCGCTCCGTGAGCCCGGCCCGCTTGGCGATCTCCGCCACGGTGGTCTGCTCGTACCCGCGTTCGGCATAGAGCTCCAGTGCGGCTTTCGCCAGGCGTCCGCGCGCGTCCGGCTCCCATCTACCCATGACGAGATCCTACGTGATGACAGAGACTGACATCAGGTGTAGCGTCTATGACAGTCACTGACATCGACTGTCTGGGGTCTCCCATGCGCATCTTCGTCACCGGCGCCTCCGGCTGGATCGGATCCGCCGTCGTACCCGAGCTCATCGAGGCGGGTCACCAGGTCGTCGGGCTCGCCCGTTCCGACGCCTCCGCCGCCGCGCTCACCGCGGCCGGAGCGGAGGTCGTCCGCGGCACACTCGACGACCTGGACCTGCTCCGGGACGCGGCCGCCGCGTCGGACGGGGTGATCCACCTCGCCTTCAAGCACGACATCGCCTTCGGCGGCGACTTCGATTTCAAGGGCGCCGCCGAGGCCGACCGCCGCGCGGTCGACGTCTTCGGTGAGGCGCTCGCGGGCAGCGACCGGCCCTTCGTCCTCGCCTCCGGCCTGGCCGGCTTCACGCCCGGGCGGGTGGCGACCGAGCAGGACATGCCCGTGCTCGACGGCTCGCCGCTCACGATCCGCGCCGCCACCGCGCAGGAAGTGCTCGCCTTCGCCTCACGCGGCATCCGTTCCTCCGTGGTGCGGCTCTCGCCGACCTGTCACGGCGAGGGAGACAACGGGTTCATGGCGACACTGGTCGCCGTGGCCCGCGAGAAGGGCCTCTCCGGCCACATCGGCGACGGCACCAACCGCTGGTCGGCCGTCCACCGCCTCGACGCCGCGCATCTGTTCCGGCTGGCGGTCGAGCGGGCCCCGGCCGGATCGGTGCTGCACGGGGTCGCGGAGGAGGGCGTCGCGATCCGTGACGTCGCCGAGGTGATCGGCCGGCACCTCGATGTGCCGGTGGTCTCCGTGGCACCCGAGGAAGCGGCCGGGCACTTCGGCTGGCTGGCCGGCTTCCTCGGCCTCGACATCTCGGCGTCGAGCGCGCTGACCCGCGAGCTCCTGGACTGGGAGCCGGCCCACCCAGGTCTCCTCGAAGACCTCGACAAGGGGCACTACTTCCACGCCCCGGCCACCGGCGCCTGACGGCCCCGGGCCGACCGGGGGCGGGGCGCCGGGTGCCCTGTGGCGGGAGAGTGCGGCCGGCCCGTCGCCGGGCCCGGTGCCCCGGCCGAAGGCGGGCGGAGTCAGCAGTCCCGGGGCAGTAGCCCGGCCGGCCCGGTGTCGCGCCTGAGTGTCGTTCGTCGCCGAGCTGGGTGAGGTGTCCCTGCACGTGTAGCGGTCAGGGACGCGTCGGCCTGCTCGCCGTCCGGGATGCGCTCGTGGTCCAGGACCTCACTGAGCAACAACTGCGGGTCCGGGCGCGGCCGACGCTCCCTCGTCCCGCCGCACCCGAACGGACACCCCCCGAGCGGGGCTGCTTCCGGCTCGGCCGGGTGACGCACGGCGCCGTCTACGCGGTCCCGCACATCAGCGACGGCATGACCGTGGGCGCACCGGCACCATCCCGCCGCGGCCGGCAGACGGTGGCGACGCCGTGACCGGCACCGCCTGCCTCCGTGGCGAGCGGCCGGTCGGCCCGTAGGGTGGAGCTGTGACCGGCGAGACTGATCTGCAGACACTGCTCAGCGGCATGCGTCCGGAACTGAATCCGGGCCGGTATGTCTTCACCATGGCGGAGGGCGGCGTGCCGTCCGGTGTCACCCCCGTGGTGACGGTGGCCGAACAGGAGGGCCTGACCCTTGTCGTGCCTCAGGCGGAGGCGGACTCGGCAGCGATGGCGTACGACTACGTGGCCGGCTGGATCACCCTGCGGGTGCACTCCGCGCTGGCCGCGGTGGGGCTGACCGCCGCTGTCTCCCGCGCCCTCGCCGACGCGGAGCTGAGCTGCAACGTCGTCGCCGGCTTCCACCACGACCACCTCTTCGTTCCCTACGACCGCGCCGAGGAGGCCGTGGACATCCTGCGGCGGCTGGCCCACGGCTCCTCCTGACCGCGCGGGCTCTGGCCGGGCGGCCGCCGAAGGGGGGAAGCCCTCGTCGTGGTGTGCGGCCGGCGTGGTGAAGGGCGTGCCGGCTCGTGACCTGGTGGGCGGTGCCCGGACACGGATGCCTCGGCACCCATCCGCAGCACCCATCCGCAGGCCCCCGGCCGACAGGTGGTCGGCCCCCACCACAGCCGCGTCGCACCCCTACCCGTCGCCGACTTACGACGCCATCGTGTACCGATGAGCCGCATCAGCCATTCGGTGATCGTCGCGTGCGTGCCCCGTCCCTGGTTCGAGGAGGCGGTCGGCGTGCTCTTCGACATGGTGCGGGGGACCCGTGCCGAGGAGGGACGGGTGCTGCTTCCCGACGGGCGGGCGGTGCCCGGTGTGCGGCTGGTGGAGGGCGAACACCTGGCAGCGGGCGCGGTGTACGAGGTCGAGGCCGACGACGGACCGCGCCCGGAGCCGGAGCGGCTGCGCATCGTCGATCGGCGGGCCGGAAGCGACCCGGCGGTGCGACTGGAGTACGCCCCCGGAGACGACGGTACGGTCGCGGTCGTGGAAGGCGCGCTCCACGGCGTCGCGCGCCCTGTCGCCGCCGAACTGCACGGGTCGGTAAGGTCCCTTGGCCGCCGCTGGGCGTCCCTGCGGCGAGCGCAGGGTGATGCCCGTGTCGATCTGCGGGCATGGTGGGACGCGGCCGAGGGACGGCGCTTCTGCGGCACGCCGTTCGAGGCGCATCTGGGTCACCGACTTGCCGAAGCCACACTGTGGGCGCTGCCCCGGCCGCACGGCGACGGCCGCTGGGAGGTACGGCTCGTCCTGTCACCTCATGGCCGCTCGCTGCTCCGCCCCGTCGCCGCGGTCGGTCTCCTGCTGTTCCGACGCCGGCTGCGCGAGGCTTTCGCCGACACGGTGGACAGGATGGCCCAGGTGTGGAACGCGACCGTCCCGGAAACCGTGTCCCGGGACAGGAGCCAGCTGCGCGAACGCATCCTGGACTCAGCCGCCGCACCGCCCGGAACGCCTTGACCTTGCCACCGAGGGCAGGGTTTAGCGTGTGTGCGAGGTGAACGGCAATGAGGATCAGTGAGCTGGCGCGTCGGGCGGATGTCACGCCGAAAGCGGTGCGGTACTACGAGTCGCTGGGGCTGATCACAGCCGAGCGCCTGCCCAATGGCTACCGGGACTACGGCGAGGACGACGTACGCCTCGTGCGGGAGATCAGGACACTTCACCGGCTCGGTATCCCGGTCGAGCGCACCCGGCCGTTCCTCGAGTGCCTGGCGGCCGGACGCGCGCACGCGGACGACTGTCCCGCCTCCCTCGCGAGCTACCGCGAGGCCATCGACGAGCTCACCGAGCGCATCGAGTCCCTGACCGCCCGCCGCGCGACGCTGATCGCCAACCTGAACGCCGCCGCCCACCGCGGCAGCGGCGTCGTACCACCCGAGGAGAGAGGCTCCGGACACATGGACTATCTGACGCTGCCCGCGGATCTGCCCGTCCCCGAGGACGACGGCGCCGCGGACCACCTCCCCGGCATGAAGGTGCCGAGCCTCGCGCTGCTCGACACGGCCGGCCGAACGATCCGCCTGGACGAGCTCGGATCCCGGCGCACGGTCGTCTACGTCTATCCCCTCACCGGTCGGCCCGGCACCGACCTGCCGGAGGGCTGGAACTCGATTCCCGGGGCGCGTGGCTGCACACCTGAGTCGTGCGGCTTCCGCGACCACTTCCAGGACCTGCTCGAAGCCGGCGCCGGCCGCGTCTACGGGCTGTCCAGCCAGGACACCGACTACCAACGCGAGGTCGTGGAGCGTCTGGGACTGCCCTTCGACATGCTCTCCGACCCCGCCCTCGACCTGGCCGACACGCTTGGTCTGCCCACGTTCGAGGTCGAGGGGATGCGGCTGTTCAGGCGCCTGACACTCGTCCTCCGCGCCGGTGTGATCGAGCATGTCTTCTACCCGGTCTTCCCGCCGAACGAGCACGCCCAGCAGGTACTGACCTGGCTGCGCGAGAACCCTCTCCAGGCATAGGACCGCAGGACCCGGCCGAGCGCGGGGGCCGAGCCCTTCCGGCTGGCACCGGTGGGCGCCTGAGCGCCGGATGACATGTCCTTCGCCTGCGGCGGCTACCGGCGTGCGGACACCTGGGCCGGCGCGGGCTCGCGGACCATGAACACATCGACCGGTTCCTCGGTCTCGACGGCGAAGCCGTGACGTTCGTAGAGCCGTTGGGCCCGGCTCCCCCGGAGCGCGTTCAGCCGGACCCGGATGCCGTCGCGGTCGCACCGCTCCAGCAGCAGCCGCAGCACGACCGACCCGATGCCCCTGCCCTGCAGGCTCGAGTCCAGGTGGAAGTGCTCCAGCCAGTGGGCGTCGTTCGCCGGCCGCAGCGCCACGAATCCGGCCAGGGCGCCATCTCCCAGTCCGCCATGATCGTGATGCTAGCCGTGTGGGATTCCCCCGGCTGCCGGACCGACGGCGTCACGGGCCGTGAGGGGTCGCTTCTCGCAGGAAGTCTGCGATCGTTGTCACGAACCGGTCGGCGTCGTCCAGCCATGGGAAGTGCCCCGCCCCGGGCTGTACGACGAGTTCGGCTTTCGGGAAGAGGGCCGCGAACTCGGCCATCGCGGGCGGCGGTGCGCCCGGGTCGACCTCACCCGCGAGCAGCAGCACCGGTTTCTCGAAGCGGGCGAGCGCGGCGCGGGTGGCTCCGGGGTCGAAGGCGCCCTCGGCGCCGAAGGCGGCCACGACGTCCCGGTTCAGCTGTTCGTCCTCGGCTGCCTTGTGGGCCCGGGCCACCTCGTCCCAACGGCCGTAGGAGAACGGCGCGATGGCCCGGAAGTTCTCCGCCGTGGCCGCGCCCGCCCCGATCGCCTCCAGGGCCGCGAACGCCTCCGGGAACCACGGCTCGCCCCGGCGCGGCCGTACGGTCTCCCGCCGGAGCCGATCAGTGATGGTCAGGCCGACGGCCCGCACGCTCGGGGTGATGAGCACGAGCCGGCCGATGCGGTCGGGGTGCCGACTCAGGTACTGCACGGCCAGATTGGCTCCGGCACTGTGTGCGAGGAGGTCCGTCCGCTCCAGACCCAGGTGCCGGCGCAGGGCTTCCACGTCGCCGACGAGCCGGTCGCAGCGGCAGGTGGCGAGGTCTTCGGGCACAGCCGAGCGCCCGGTGCCCCGCAGGTCCAGCCTGATCAGCTTCCGGTGCGCGGACAGTCCGCCCAGGTCGCCCAGGTACGTCGACTGCTGCGGTCCACCGGGCAGGCACACCACGGGTATGCCGTCCCCGGAGACACGGTAGGCGAGTTCGGCGCCGTCGTACGACACGAAAGATTCCATCGTGGCATTCTGCCGGGGCCATGGCTCTTCCCGCATCCCGGATCCGCAGGTCACATCGGAGAGATGACACGGAGGGATGACACGGGGGAGAACGGCACACCTGCGGGCAATGCACAGGGTTCACTCGGTGGAAACCCGCCGGTCCATCCGTATCATCCATGTGTCGGGGGACCCGCAGGACAACTCCCGTTCCCCGTCTGCCGCAAGCGCAGGCGGCGGAGCGCACCAGAGTCACGATAGGAGCCACAGATGCCTGAGCCCACCGCCCCCGTCACCGAGTTGACCTCGCAGTACGTCAGCCAGGTGACCAACGACCTCGAGCACAACGTCAAGGAACAGGAGCGCATCACCGCCGAAATCGCGGCGCTTCAGGAGCAGTTGGCGGCCCTGCAGCACGACCAGACGATCCTGGTGAACATGCGGCAGGCGCTCGGTGTCGCCTCCTCGGTGGGCACACCCGCACCGGCCGAGGGCGCCGTGGTGCCGGCCCCGCGCAAGAAGACCGCCACCGCGTCCGGGGCGCACCGGGCGCCGAAGAAGGCGGTCCCGGAGCAGTCCGGGCGCAGGAAGCAGGCCGCCAGGAAGCCCGCGGCGACCAAGCCCTCGACCAAGCCCCCGGCGGCCAAGCCCGCGGCGACGAAGTCCTCGACGACGAAGTCCTCGGCGGCGAAGGCGACCGGCCAGTCCGCTCAGCCCACTCTCATCGAGCTGGTCCGCCGCCATCTCGCCGAACAGCAGGAGCCCCGTTCCGCGGCGGAGGTCGCCGAGGCGCTCGGCAAGGCCCATGCCGACCGGGAGATCCAGACCAAGGTCATCCGCACCACTCTGGAGAACCTCGTGGCCCGCAACACCGTCCAGCGCTCCAAGCAGGGCTCGTCCGTCTTCTACACCCTCGCCACCGCGCCCGAGTCGGCGGCGGCGAACGCGGAGGAGTCCCCGGCCGACGCTGCCGAATGAGCCGTGGCCACATCGCCCCGTCCCGCACCGACCACGGTCGACGAGTACCGGACGGGGCGAGCCGGCACGGCCGACCTCCCTGCGGTCACCATCTGGACACGCACTGAACGACGATGGATCACATGCCGGTTCCGCGGCTCATGCACCGGCCGTGGCCTTCTGTCGCGTCTGGTCGAACTCGCTCACCGGGTCGCCGCCGGCCCGCCAGGGCCACGCGGTGACGACACCACCGATCTGCTCGAAGACGGCACGCGCGTCGGCGCGCCGGTCCGCGGCGACCAGCGCATAGGCGAGGAGGTTGAGGTCGGCCAGCGCCTTGGCGTGGCGGAGGAACCCCGGCTGGATCCATGTGTGCGCCGCGCGGTCCAGGGCCTGCAGGGCCATGTCGTGGGACCAGTGGTTCCGCGCGACCAGCGCCTCGAGCCCGCCGCGGCGGAGGATGGCGTGGTACTGGTGGACCTGAGCGGTGAGTTCGGTCGCCACGCACGGCGCGTTCGCGGGCATGCGGGCGCGCAGGGTGTCCACGAACTCCAGGACCTGGATGCGCGAGCCCGCCTCGTCCGGGCTGAGGTAGGCCAGCATGTTCAGATAGGCCTCGCGGTTCCAGCGATCGCGTGCGAGCACCTCGTTCCACAGCCCGAAGACCTGCGACTGCTCGCGGCGTTCCAGGCGGGCCACGGCGAGGAGGGCCACCCAGGGCGTCGGGTCCTCGGGGGCGAGTTGGGCGGCGCGCAAACAGACCTCGACGGTGCCTGCGGGGTCTTCCAGGTGCCCCTGTGCGCGGGCCTGCGCGACCTGGGTCCAGGCGTGCAGGACGAGTGCGTCCACGCTGCGGGGCTCGCGCGTGACCCAGGACCGTGACAGGTGCGATCCGACGAGGAATCCCGCCAGGACCTCCATACGATGCGTACGGCGGTCCCAGTCACCGGGGTCCTGCTCCAGGAGGCGGGACATCTGCGCCACACACAGCTCACTGGTCGCGATGGTGCCGGTCCTGGTGGTCGCCGCGAGCGACTTCAGCAGCTTGCCCAGGTCCTGGTCATCGAGTTCCGGAGCAAGACGGGCCCTTCTGCGGCGACTGGAGAGAAATGCCATGTCCGGAGGCTAGGGCGTAGCGGTGGGCGCGCAAGGGCTGGGCCGAGATCGTTATGGTTTACACGTACAACTTGCTCATACAAGTTGCCTATATTGCCGTCCATGCCCGAGATACAGCTGCTCCGTCCGGCTCATGGTCCCGCGCTGTTCGCCTTCGAGCAGGAGAACCGGGCCTACTTCGCGGCGTCGATCCCTGACCGGGGTAACGACTACTTCGCCCGGTTCGACGAGCGCCACCGTGCCCTGCTCGCCGAGCAGGAGGCCGGTCACTGCTACTTCCACCTGCTGGTGGGCGCCGGAGGCGAGGTGTTGGGCCGGATGAATCTCGTGGATGTCGCGGACGGCGGCGCCGAGCTCGGATATCGCATCGCCGAGCGTGCCGCGGGCCGGGGGCTCGCCACCTGGGGCGTGCGGGAGATCTGCGATCTGGCCGCCAACCGCTACGGGCTGACGGCGCTCCGCGCCAGGACCACACTCGACAACGCGGCGTCGCGGGCCGTACTGGACCGCTCGGGGTTCGCCGTCGTCGGCGAGACCCGGCTCTCCGGTCGCCCCAGGCTGTCGTATCTCCGCTGCCTTGCGGCTCTCATCGCTCCGCCGGCCCCGACGACTGCCCGGCCGCCGAGCGGGAACCGGACCACGCGGGGAGGGTATCAAGCGGGTACGTGATCAAGCCCCCTGCGAGGACTCCTCGGCCGCTTTGCCGACGCGCAGTGGTACGGCGAAGAAGGCCGGCGCCGCGCAGGCCGCCACGCACGCTGCCGCTGCCAGGGTGCCGGGAAGGGACCAGGTCGCCAGCGGGCCGCCGATCGCCGCACCCGCCGCGAAGGCGGTGATCTTCAGGCTGGCGCCGGTGGTGAAGATCTGGCCGCGCAGACGGTCGGGCGCCTCCCGGTGGCGTACCGCGAAAAGCGCGGTGAGCTGGGGTCCTTCACCGGCCCCGGCCAGCAGCAGGGCCGGCACGAGCACGGCCGGCCGGCCGGTCGCCGCCAGGGCGAACGCGCCGGCCTGGATCAGGGCGCCGGCCCAGATGATCGAGTCGGGGGCGACGCGCTGCGGGAACCGTGCCAGTACGGCGTTGGCTGCGAGCGCCGTGACGGCCGTACAGGACAGCAGCAGCGCGCCGCGCCCCGCATCGCCGAGGACACGTTCCCCCAGCAGCGGGACGCACGCCGTCAGCATGCCCTGTGCGGCGCAGCAGACGACCGAGGCAAGGGTGGCCCGGGCCAGCCGGGGGTTGCGCACGATGACCCGCGCGCCGACGGCGAGGTCACCGATCAGCGAACCGGGTTGCCCGTTCCGCACCCGCGCGGAACGCGCCGGCAGGGCCCACGCCGCCGGCGCCGCGGAGCCGATGAGCGCCGCCGACGCCACGACGGCCGTCGACGCCCCGGACACCTCGGCCAGGCCGCCGGCGAGGACCGGACCGGACAGGCTCGCCATGCCGAAGGTCATGGCATCGAGTGCGTTGGCCCGTGGCAGCCGGTCCCCCGCCGCCACCCTCGGCAGCTGACCCGTCCAGCCGCCCGACAGCGCGGGCGCCGGCAGCCCGGTCAGGACGGCGATCAGCACGGTCACGGTGAACGGAAGCCTTCCGAGGCCCAGGAGGATCACCGCGAGGCCGGTCGCGTACAGGACGAGCGCCGCGGCCAGCAGCCGTCCTGGCCGCCGCTGCCGGTCGAGCACCGCGCCGAGCACGGGGCCGCCTGCCGCCGCCGCGACCGTGATGCCTGCGAGCAGCGCGGATGCTTCGGAGACCGAGCCTGCGACCGCGTATCCGGTCAGCAGCAGCGCCGGTCCCGACATCTCGTCCCCGACCCGGGCGACCACCGCTCCCGCGAAATAGCCGGCCATCGCGTAACGCCTTGTCACCTCAGAGACGTTACGCACGTAACTCAAAACTCTGCAATATGCGTTACAGTGCGCTGGTGTCCCCCAGCAACGACGCCGACGGCGACTGGTCCACCCGGCACTCCGTCCTGAGCATGGCCCGCCGCACCGCCGCACTCGTGAACGCCCTCACCGAGGACCGCCCCGACCCGGGCCATGTGGCGGAGGTGCTTCTCGCGCACGGCGAGAAGGACCCCGTGGTCCTCACCCCACGGGATGTCACACAGATGCGCGAGGCCGCGGCCCGGCTGCGGGAGGTCTTCGCCGCCGAGCACGTCGACGAGGCCGCCGCCGTCCTCAACCGTCTGCTCGGCGAGCACACCGGGCCGCTCCGCCTCACTTCGCACGGTGGCGGCACGCCCTGGCATCCCCACCTCGACCGCGACGACGACGCCCCCTGGGGTGAGTGGCTCCTCGCCTCGTCCTGCCTGGCCCTGGCCGTTCTCGTCTGGGACCGCCAGCTCCCGCCCGGCAGGATCTGTGCGTCGCCCGCGTGCCGGAACGTCTTCATCGTCCAGGGCCCCGGCCCCGAACGCCGCTACTGCTCCCGCCGCTGCGCAACCCGCGAACGGGTCGCGACCCACCGGCGCGCCCGCTCCCCGGAATCACCCGCCTGACCGCACGCGTTCTCTTGCCCGACAGGTCGAGGTCCGTTCGCCGCCAGCCTTCCGCAGGTCTCGCCGGTGGGATGGGGGCATGACTTCACAGGCAACTCTTGACGGTAGGAAGGCCCTGGTCACCGGCGGCAGCCGGGGCATCGGTGCGGCGTCGGCCCTGCGCCTGGCACAGCAGGGTGCGGATGTGGCCGTGACCTATGTGCATGGCAAGGAGGCGGCGGAGGACGTGGTGCGGGCCGTCGAGGCCCTGGGGCGGCGGGCGGTGGCCCTGCGCGCCGACGCCGCGGACGCGGAGGAGGCGGCGGGTTCGGTGGGACGCGCGGCCGAGGCGCTCGGGGGTCTGGACGTCCTCGTGAACAACGCGGCCCTCGGGCTGATGCAGCCGCTGGAGAGTCTGTCGCTCGCCGATGTGGACCGCCTGATCGCCGTGAACATCCGCGGGATGTTCCTGGCCGCCCAGGCCGCTGCCGCACTCATGGTGCCCGGCGGCCGGATCATCACCGTCGGCAGCTGCATCACCCACCACACCCCGGGCCCCGGCGCCACCCTGTACGCGATGAGCAAGTCGGCGGTCGTCGGGCTGACGAAGGCGCTGGCGCGCGAGCTGGGCGGGCGTGGGATCACGGCGAACGTCGTTCATCCGGGCCCGACCGACACCGACATGAACCCCTCGGACGGCCCCTTCGCGTCCGGCCAGGCCGCGATGACCGCCCTCGGCCGCTTCGGCACGGCCGCGGAGGTGGCGTCCGCGGTGGCCTATCTGGCGGGGCCGGAGGCGGTGTACGTGACCGGAGCCGAGCTCTCCGTGGACGGCGGGTACGCCGCCTGAGCGAGGGCGGCGCACCGTGCCCGGTCCCGAGGAGCACGGTGCGCCCCGGCCCAGGTCACGGCTCGTTCAGGCGGCGTACGTCGTCCTCGTCCCACTTCCTGGTGTCGCGCGGCTGGGTGTAGGGTTCGGCTCCGCCGGCCATGGTGGGCCGGGTGTTGAGAGCACATCCTGCGTCGGTGTCGGGCGTGCCCCGCCCCCTGATTGACCGTGCCGTCGGGGGTGGGTTTTCATGGGGCGCATGCCGGGAGCAGCGCAGTCGGGTGGAGCACGCAACGGAGCCGATCCGGTCCTGGCCTTCGCCACGCAGGAGGCGTGGGAGCGGTGGCTGGAGGAGCATCACGCCGACGCACGGGGCGTCTGGCTGATGATCCCGAAGAAGGACTCAGGACTCGAGGGCGTCGACTACGCCGGAGCGCTGGAGTCGGCGCTGTGCTTCGGCTGGATCGACGGGCAGAAGAAGAAGCTGGACGAGCGGCACTGGCTGCAGCGCTTCACCCCGCGTCGGCCGGGCGGCAAGTGGTCGAGGCTGAACCGGGAGAAGGCCGTCGAACTCACGGAGCAGGGCCGGATGCGGCCGGCCGGCCTGCGGGAGGTGCAGCAGGCCAAGGCGGACGGCCGCTGGGAGGCGGCCTACGCCGGTCAGAGGACGGCCACGGTGCCCGAGGACCTGCAGGCGGCCCTGGAGGCTGCTCCGCGGGCACGGGACTTCTTCGCCACCCTGGACAGCCGTAACCGGTATGCCATTCTCTACCGGATCCAGGACGCCAAGAGGCCGCAGACCCGGGCGGCACGGATCGAGAAGTTCGTCGCCCTGCTCGCGGCGCGGCAGAAGCTGTATCCCTGATCCGGGGCCGCGGGACCGAGTGCACTTGCTTCAAGCACACTTGAACCTTCTGCCGTGGCCGGTCGCAGAGATGGCGCGCCACGCCGAGCTGGTCCGCCGGGGAGCGGACAGGCACGGGGAACGGCAGCGGATGCTGGGGCGGACCCGCCGCGAAGTCCTCGTGCGGATCGCGGAGTTGCACGACACCCTCGCTCGTCGGCGTCCAGGGCTTCGGTGCCATGGGGTTACCGGGCCATCCGCAGCGATCCGGGCTACATCAAGCAGGCCGTACCGCGATCCCCTTCCGGCACTGTTGTCCATGTGAACGGCGGAGCGGAAGGCCGCGAAGCCGGGAACGTCCGCAGGGCCGGAGCCCCGCGAAACAGCATGCCGCTTCAGGCAGCGCTGGGCCTTGTTTCAGCGACAGGGGCGCCGGTCCGGGGTGTGCCGGCGTCCGTGCGTGGTCTCGCCCGGGCCTTCAGGACTGGGGGCGTTTGCCGTGGTTGGCGGCGTGGTTGCGCCGCGACTTCTTCTTCCGGCGTCGCTTCGAGGACATGGAATCCTCCTTGAGGGAGCGGGAAAACGATGCAGAGAACACCGTAAACACCGTATATCGGGACACGGGGAGCCTCCACCGCAGCCACCGCCCTGGCCGCGAGCTCGGAGCGACACGGTCTCGGACTCTCGTTGATACGATGCGAAAAATGCCCGATTCGCCAATATTTTTCCCTCGACCAGAGGAGCCGGACATGACCGGTGGCCCGGAGCCGATCAGCGCCACTGCCCGCCGCGCGCTGGAGCAGGAGCTGGCCGACCTGCGCGACGAGCGCCGCATCGTCGCCGGAATCCTGCGGGACCGCACGGACGTGGGCGACCAGGCGGACCAGGCCGAGCAGTTGCAGCGCGCCAGTCAGCTCGGCCGGCTGGACCGTCGTATCGAGACCATCACCGAGCGGCTGCGACAGGCGGACGTGGCCGGGCCCGCCCCCACGGACGTGGTCGGCGTGGGCAGCACGGTCACCGTCCGCTTCCCGGACGGCTCGGTGGAGACGCTCCAGATCGGCGAGGTCGCCGAGGCGCTCGACCAGAACCTGGTCACCTCCGCCAGCCCGCTCGGCCGCGCCCTGCTCGGCCACCGCCCCGGAGACACGGTCCACTTCCACACGCCGGACGGCCCGTCGAGTGCGGTCGTCGAGTCGATCGGGGAGCAGAACGAGCACGGATGAGCGGCGCGGGGTCAGTTCTTCCGGACCGCGCAGTGCAGGGAGTCGTGCTGGACATCGGCGACGATGGTGTCGCCGGGCTCGGCCTCGCCGCCGAGCAGGAGGGTGGCGATGCGGTTGTCGAGTTCCGCCTGGATCGTGCGGCGCAGCGGCCGGGCACCGAACTCCGGCTGGTGTCCGTGTGCGATGAGAAGTCTCTTCGCCGCGTCGCTCACCTCCAGAGCCATCCCCTGGGCGTGGACGCGGTGTCTGCTCCGGTCCAGCAGATGGTCCACGATCTTCCCGAGATCGTCCTCGGTCAGCCCGTGGAAGATGATGATGTCGTCGATCCGGTTGAGGAACTCCGGCAGGAACCTGGTCCGCAGGTCCTCCATCAGCTCGTCCTTCAGCTCCGACACATCACCCTTGTGGTCCAGGATCAGGTGCGCGCCGATGTTGGACGTCATGATGACCACGCAGTGCCGGAAGTCGACGGTCCGGCCCTGGGCGTCGGTGAGCCGGCCGTCGTCCAGGATCTGCAGCAGGGTGTTGAAGACGTCCGGGTGCGCCTTCTCCACCTCGTCGAACAGCACCACGCTGTACGGTCGGCGGCGCACCTTCTCGGTCAGCTGGCCCGCTTCCTCGTACCCCACGTATCCGGGAGGGGCACCCACGAGCCGGGCCACGGTGTGCTTCTCCTGGAACTCGCTCATGTCGAACCGGATCATGCGGTCCTCGTCCCCGAACAGCAACGCCGCGAGTGTCTTGGCGAGTTCGGTCTTGCCGACACCCGTGGGGCCGAGGAAGAGGAAGGATCCCACCGGCCGGTCCGGATCCCCCATCCCCGCCCGGTTGCGCCGTACCGCCTGGGAGACGGCGGTGACGGCCTCGTCCTGGCCGACGATCCGGGCGTGCATCTCCTCCTCGAGCCTGAGCAGCTTCTCCTTCTCACTCGCCGTCAGCTGCGACACCGGGATCCCCGTACGGCGGGAGACGACGTCGGCGATGTCGGCGGCCGTCACCGACACCACACCCCCGCGGCGTTCTTCGATGCCGGCGAGTTCGCCCTCCACCTCGGAGATCTGCCGCTTCAGCTCCGACGCCTTCTCAAAGTCCTCCACGGAGACGGCCTGGTCGAGTTCACGGCGGAGCTGGGCGATGCGGTCCTCGCGGCTGATCACCTCCGTGGACCGGCCCACGCTGCGCAACCGCACCCGCGCCCCGGCCTGGTCCATCACATCGATCGCCTTGTCGGGCAGGAAACGGTCGGTGACGTAGCGGTCGGAGAGTTCCGCCGCGGCCGCCAACGCGCCATCGTCGAACCGGACCTGGTGGTGGGCCTCGTAGGCGTCCCGCAGGCCCTCCAGGATCTGCACCGTCTCCTCCACCGTGGGCTCGGGCACCATCACCGGCTGGAACCGCCGCTCCAAGGCCGCGTCCTTCTCCACGTACTTGCGGTACTCGTCGATCGTCGTGGCGCCCACGACGTGGAGTTCACCGCGCGCGAGGGCGGGCTTGAGCATGTTGCCCGCGTCCATCGACCCCTCCCCCGTCGCGCCCGCGCCCACGACGGTGTGGAGTTCGTCGATGAACAGGATGATCCGGCCCTTCGCGGCCTGGACGTCCTCGATGACCTTCTTCAGCCGCTCCTCGAACTGGCCCCGGTACTGCGCCCCCGCGACCATCCCTGACAGGTCGAGGGCCACGACCCTCTTGTCCTTGAGGGTGTCGGGCACCTCACCGGCCACGATCCGCTGCGCCAGCCCTTCCACGATCGCCGTCTTGCCCACACCCGGTTCGCCGATCAGCACCGGATTGTTCTTCGACCGCCGTGAGAGGATCTCGACGGTCTGCTCGATCTCCTCCGCCCGGCCCACCACCGGGTCCAGCTTTCCCGCCTTCGCCGCCTCCGTCAGATCGCGGCCGAACTCGTCCAGTGTCGTCGCCGGTGTCTTCTTCCGCTCGGCCGGGCCTCCGTCGTTCCCGGCGGCCTGCTCGGTCAGAGCGGCCAGTTTCCGCGTGTCCACGCCCTCGGCGCTCAGCAGCTCTGCAGCGCCCGTGTCGCTGTCGCCCAGCAGGGCACTGAGGATGTGTTCCGGACCGATGTACGACACACCGGCCGCCTGTGACCGGGCGTAGGCGGCCCCGAGCGTGCGCTTGGCCGCGGGGGTGAGGCCCGGTCGCGAGGACGGCTCGCCGGACTCCCGGGGCAGGATCCTGGCGATCTCGGCCGCCAGTGTGCCGGGGTCGACGTCCAGCTGGGAGAGCAGTCTCCGGGACGGTTCGACCTGGGTGGCGGCCCACAGCAGATGTTCGGTGTCCAGGTCGGACACACCGTCGTCGACCGCCCGCTGCGCGGCCAGGTTGAGCAGCTCCTGCGACGACTCCGTCAGCAGCCGGCCGATGGGCACCCGCTGCACCGCGGGGGGCGAGGACCCCGGCGACATCCCGAAGAACCGGTTGAACAACTCGCTGAAGGGATCCGACGAACCGAACGGTGCACCGAACGACATCGACATGACTGCTCCTGGGCGTGCGGGAGGCCGGCAATCCGCGGGGGTCGTTGATCCGAGGTCCGTAATCACTGAACCCCGCTGGGCCCGGCGCCGCAAACGGAGGACACGACATGCCGGTCGCTCCGTTTCGGGGGACGGGCCGGGATTGGCTTTGCGGGGTGCGGTCGGGTACACCCGTGCCGTGCTCTTTCGTCAGCTGGAATACCTCGTCGCCCTCTCCCGGGAGCGGCATTTCGCCCGTGCCGCCCAGGCCTGCTACGTCTCCCAGCCCGCCCTGTCGGAGGCGCTGCGCAAGCTGGAGGAGGAACTCGACGTGCCACTGGTGCGGCGCGGCCGCAAGTACGAGGGCCTCACCCCGGAGGGAGAGCGCATCGTCGTATGGGCGCAGCGGATCCTCGCCGACCGTGACGCCCTCAAGGACGAGGTCGACGTCCTGCGCACCGGGCTGAGCGGCAGGATGCGGATCGGTACGGTGCCCACCGCCTCCGGTGCCGTCGCCCTGCTGACCGGCCCGTTCTGCGCGGCGCACCCGCTGGTCACGGTCGAGGTCACGGCGGACATGCAGTCGGTGGACATCCTGCGGCAGCTGCAGAACTTCGAGCTCGACGCCGGAGTCACCTATCTGCGCGAGGACGTGGCCGACGGCTTCCACACGGTTCCGCTGTACCGGGAGCGGTATGTCCTGCTGCTCACGGCCGCCGACGGCCTGGCCCGGCGTGCGTCGGCCACCTGGGCGGAGGCGGCACGGCTGCCGCTGTGCATGCTGACCCCGGCGATGCAGGGCCGCCGGGTGCTGGACGAGCTGTTCGCCCGGGCGGGGACACAGCCCTCGCCCCGGCTGGAGACCGACTCCGTGGCGGCGCTGTTCGCCCATGTGCGCACGGGGCAGTGGGCGGCCGTCGTGCCGCACGCCTGGCTCCATGTGTTCGGTGTCCCGCACGGGATGCGGGCGGTGCCGCTGGTCGAACCCGCCGCGGCGGTGCCGGTGGGACTGGTGATCGCCGCCCGGGAGCCGGGGTCGGTGATGGCGAGGGCGCTGACGGACATCGCCCGCACCACCGACGTGGCCTCGGCCCTGGAGCGCGTACCGGGGGATCCGGGGCGGTAGCCGACGGCGCCGGGGCCCGGAGAGGGCCGACCGATGTGCGGGGCACCTAGAGCCCCACGCCGGTCCACCTCAGCGCACGTCACCCCACCGGCTGCGGCTGGAGCCGCTGCGCACCGGCGTACACGTTCATCGACGTGCCGCGCAGAAAGCCGACCAGGGTCAGCCCGCTCTCGGCCGCCAGGTCCACGGCCAGCGAGGACGGGGCCGAGACGGCGGCCAGCAGGGGGATCCCGGCGAGCACGGCCTTCTGCACCAGCTCGAAGGAGGCGCGGCCGCTGACCATCAGCACGGTGCCGCGCAACGGCAGCAGGCCCGAGCGGAGGGCGTGCCCGACGACCTTGTCCACGGCGTTGTGCCGGCCCACGTCCTCGCGCAGGCACAGCAGCTCGCCGTCGGCCGTGAACAGTCCGGCCGCGTGCAGGCCCCCGGTGCTGTCGAACACCTTCTGGGCCGCGCGGAGTTTTCCGGGCAGGCGGGCCAGGAGTTCCGGGCCCACCCGCAGCGGGTCCTCGGCCACGGACCACCTCCTGGCCATGCGCACCGCGTCCAGACTGGCCTTGCCGCACAGGCCGCACGAGGAGGTGGTGTAGAAGTTCCGCTCCAGCGACGCATCCGGCAGGGCCACGCCCGGGGCCAGGCCGACGTCCACCACGTTGTAGGTGTTGCCGCCGTCCGCCGTGGCGCCGGCGCAGTAGCGGATGCCCGTCACGTCGCCGGCGCCGTGGACGACGCCCTCGCCGGCGAGGAAGCCGGCCGCGAGGTCGAAGTCGTCGCCCGGGGTGCGCATGGTCACGGTGAGGGGGCGCCCGCCGACCCGTATCTCCATCGGCTCCTCGGCGGCCAGGGTGTCCGGCCGTGCGGTGCTCGCTCCGTCGCGGATGCGCAGCACCCGCCGGCGTACCGTCACCCGACCCATGGACCTGCTCCGCGCGTGGGCTCCAGTCGGATCAACACCCCTTTGGAGGTGGGGGTGTTGCTGATGTCGGCGACGCTGTCCAGCGGTACCAGGACGTTGGTCTCGGGGTAGTAGGAGGCGGCGGAGCCGCGGCTGGTGGGGTAGGCGACGACGCGGAAGTCCTCCGCCCGGCGCTCCAGCCCGTCGTGCCAGACGGCGACCAGATCCACCCGGTCGCGGTCGGCGAGTCCGAGGTCGGCCAGGTCGGCGGGGTTGACCAGCACCACCCGGCGGGCGTTGTGGATGCCGCGGTAGCGGTCGTCCATCGCGTACGGCACGGTGTTCCACTGGTCGTGCGAGCGCAGTGTCTGCAGCAGCAGATGGCCCTCGGGGATGTGCGGCATCGTGAACGCGTTGACGGTGAAGACCGCCCTGCCGCTCGGGGTGCGGAAGACGCGCTGGTTGACCGGGTTGGGCAGCCGGAAGCCACCGGGCCTGGCCACCCGGGCGTTGAAGTCGTCGAAGCCCGGTACGACACGGGAGATGCGGTCGCGGACGGTGTCGTAGTCCGCCTCGAACTCCTCCCAGGGGATGTCGAGGGTGTCACCGAGGGTCCGGCGGGCCAGCCGGCTGATGATCGCGACCTCGCTGAGCAGGTGCGGGGAGGCCGGCTCGAGGCGACCGCGGGAGGCGTGCACCTCGCTCATGGAGTCCTCGACGGTGATGAACTGCTCGCCGGAGGCCTGGATGTCGCGGTCGCTGCGGCCGAGGGTGGGCAGGATGAGGGCGGTGTCCCCGCAGACCGTGTGGGAGCGGTTGAGCTTGGTGGAGATGTGCGCGGTGAGCCGGCACCGCCGCATCGCCTCCTCGGTGACATGGCTGTCGGGGGTGGCCCGCACGAAGTTGCCGGCCACCCCGAGGAACACCTTCGCCGTGCCGTCGCGCATGGCCCGGATGCCGTCGACCGAGTCCAGTCCGTGCTTCGCCGGCGGGGTGAAGCCGAACTCGCGGCCCAGGGCGTCGAGGAACGTCTGGGGCATGCGTTCCCAGATGCCCATCGTGCGGTCGCCCTGGACGTTGCTGTGCCCGCGCACCGGGCACACACCGGCACCCGGCCGGCCGATGTTGCCGCGCAGCAGCAGGAAGTTGACGACTTCGCGGATGGTGGGGACGCCGTGCTTGTGCTGGGTGAGGCCCATGGCCCAGCAGACGATGACCTTTCCGCTGCGCAGGACCTGGTCGTGGACGGCCTCGATCTCCTCGCGGCGCAGCCCGGTCGCGGCGAGGATGTCCTCCCAGGCGATCTTCCGGACGTGGTCGGCGAAGTCGGCGAAGCCGGTGGTGTGGGCGCTGATGAAGGCGTGGTCGAGCACGGTGCCGGGGCGCTCGTCCTCGGCCTCCAGCAGCAGCCGGCCCAGTGCCTGGAACAGGGCGAGGTCGCCGCCGGGGCGGATCTGCAGGAACTGGTCGGCGATCGCGGTGCCCCGGCCGATCACTCCGCGTGCCTTCTGCGGGTGCTTGAAGCGGATGAGTCCGGCCTCCGGCAGCGGGTTGACCGCGATGACCTTGCCGCCGTTGCGCTTGGTCTCCTCCAGTGCGGTCAGCATCCGCGGATGGTTGGTGCCCGGGTTCTGTCCGACGACGAAGACGAGGTCCGCGGTGTGGATGTCGTCCAGGGAGACGCTGCCCTTACCGATGCCCAAGGTCTCCATCAGTGCGGAACCGCTGGACTCGTGGCACATGTTGGAGCAGTCGGGGAGGTTGTTGGTGCCGTAGGCGCGGGCGAAGAGCTGGAGCAGGAAGGCGGCCTCGTTGTTCAGCCGGCCGGAGGTGTAGAAGAGGGCCTCGTCCGGTGAGTCCAGCCGGCGGAGCTCTCCGGCCAGCACGTCTAGCGCCTCGTCCCAGCCGATGGGTTCGTAGTGCTCCGCACCCGGCCGCTTGATCATGGGCTCGGTCAGCCGGCCCTGCTGGTTGAGCCAGTAGTCCGACCTGGAGTCCAGTTCGGCGACCGAGTGCCGGCGGAAGAACTCGGCGGTGACCCGTCGCGAGGTGGCTTCGTCGCTGATGTGCTTGGCGCCGTTCTCGCAGTATTCGTTGCGGTGCCGCTTGCCCGGTGCGGGCTCGGGCCAGGCGCATCCCGGGCAGTCGAACCCCTTGACCTGGTTGATGTTCAACAGGGTCAGCGCAGTGCGCCGTACGGTCGTCTGCCCCAGCGAGTACTCCAGTGCGTGCGTCACCGCCGGGACACCGGTCGCCCAGCGCTTGGGCGGGGTGACCGACAGATCGTCGCCGGGGTCCTCGATACCGCTCATCTTCCGGTCCGCCTCTTTCTCCGATGGGCACTGCGGGGCAGCATCCGCCGCTTTACCGAGTCACGTCAAAGAGGTGTTTTCGATGGCGTGATAAGCGCGGGTTATCAGGTGGGCGGCGAAAAAATCTCGGACGGCGATGTCGAGAACGCCTGACCGGCTCCGTCCCAGGGGTGAAGGCGGCCACAATGGGTCGCACCAGCACCGAGGAGAGACACGATGGCCAAGTACCTGCTGCTCAAGCACTACCGCGGCGCTCCGGCAGCGGTCAACGACGTGCCCATGGACCAGTGGACGCCACAGGAGATCTCGGCGCACGTGCAGTACATGAACGACTTCGCGGCCCGGCTGGAGAAGACCGGCGAGTTCGTCGACGGTCAGGCGCTGGCCCCGGAGGGGATGTGGGTCCGGTACGACGGTGAGGGACGCCCGCCGGTCACCGACGGCCCGTTCGCCGAGACCAAGGACCTCATCGCCGGCTGGATGGTGATCGACGTCGACAGCCAGGAGCGTGCCGTCGAGCTGGCCGGGGAGCTGTCGGCCGCCCCCGGGGCGGGCGGGAAGCCGATCCATGAGTGGCTGGAGGTGCGCCCGTTCCTGACCGCGACGCCCGACATCACCGAGTGCCATTGATGAACGAGGCGCTGCTGAGGAGCCTCACGCCGAGCGTGCTCGCCGTCCTCGTCCGCCGCGGAGCCGACTTCGCGGCGGCCGAGGACGCCGTGCAGGACGCGCTGGTCGAGGCGGTCCGCGCCTGGCCCGCCGACCCGCCGCGGGATGCGAAGGGCTGGCTGGTCACCGTGGCCTGGCGCAAGTTCCTCGACCGGGCCCGGGCGGACGCCGCCCGCCGTCGACGTGAGGACCTCGTCGACCAGGAGCCGGCGCCCGGGCCCGCGCCCGCAGTGGACGACACGCTCCAGCTCTACTTCCTGTGCGCCCACCCGTCGCTGACGCCGTCGTCCGCGGCCGCGCTCACGCTGCGCGCCGTCGGCGGGCTCACCACCCGCCAGATCGCCCAGGCCTACCTGGTGCCCGAGGCGACCATGGCGCAGCGCATCAGCCGGGCCAAGCGCACGGTCTCCGGCGTGCGGTTCGACCAGCCCGGCGACGTCGCCACCGTGCTACGCGTCCTCTACCTGGTCTTCAACGAGGGCTACTCCGGCGATGTCGACCTCGCCGCGGAGGCCGTTCGGCTCACCAGGCAGCTCGCGGCCGCCATCGACCACCCCGAGGTGGCGGGGCTGCTCGCCCTCATGCTGCTCCACCACGCCCGGCGCGCCGCCCGGACCGCGCCCGACGGCAGCCTGGTCCCGCTCGCGGAGCAGGACCGCAGCCTGTGGGACACGCGCCTGATCGCCGAGGGCGTCGGGATCCTGCAGGCGGCCCTCGCCCGCGACCGGCTGGGCGAGTTCCAGGCCCAGGCCGCCATCGCGGCACTCCACGCGGACGCGCGCACCGCCGAGGAGACCGACTGGGTGCAGATCGTCGAGTGGTACGACGAGCTCGTGCGTCTGACCGACAGCCCGGTCGTCCGGCTCAACCGCGCGGTGGCCGTCGGCGAGGCCGACGGACCGCGCGCCGGGCTGGCGGCGCTCGCGGCGCTGAGCGACTCACTGCCCCGCCACGCCGCAGTGGCGGCGCACCTCCACGAGCGCGACGGCGATCTGGCGACGGCGGCACGGCTGTACGCCGAGGCGGCCCACACGGCACCCAGCCTCGCCGAGCGCCGGCACCTCATGCGCCAGGCCGCCCGGCTCAACGCCCGCCGGGGTCGCTGACGGATCACGCCCGGCTCTCTGGCTCGCGCGCTGGGCTCGGCGGACCGCTGACCGGCAGGCGTGTCACACGGGCGTGTGTCCCCGAAGGTACTCGCGTACGGCTTCGGGGAGTACGACGTCGGCGGTCTCGGGGATCGACGCCCAGCGCACCTGCTGCGGCGCCAGAGCGGCCCCGTCCGACGGGGACTCGCTCAGCAGCTGGCACACCACCGCCGACGTGCCGTCCGCCGGGGGACCGTCGGGTGGGGCCAGGGACTCCGTGCCGTCCACGAGATAACCGGTGAGTTCGTAGACGATGCGGGCCGCGGTGGCCTCGGCCGGTTCGGCCGGTTCGGGGGTGCCGGACGGCAGTGCCCAGCCGTGGCCGTTGGCCACGAGCAGCAGTCGTCCGTCGTACAGGACGACCGCCTGCACCACGCCCTCGGCGGGCTCCAGCGTCATGACCGACCAACCCCTCCCCCGGCGCGCTCGGCCGGGTTGCCCTCCCCCTACCCATGCGGGCGCGTGGTCAGTACAGCATGGGCAGGTCCCCGGGGCGTACCCGCACCGTGACCGGCAGCGTGGCGTCGACCTCGCCGTCCGCGCCGTAGGGGACGGGCCGGTTCGCCTCGATGCGCAGTTCCCTGCCGCGCAGCACGCGTACTTCCGGGCGGTGCACATGACCGCCTGTCTTCAGCTCGTTCATGAGGGCGAAGAACAGCCGGCGCGGTGCCTCGCGGATCATCACCACGTCCAGCAGGCCGTCGTCGACGCGCGCGTCGGGGGCGATGAGCCGGCCGGAGCCGTAGTAGGGGGAGTTGGCGGCCACGACGGTGTAGCCGCGGTGGGTGTGTTCCTCGCCGTCGACGGTGACGCGGTAGTCGGCCGCGCGCCAGGTGGTGACGGCGCGCAGGCCGCCCGCGTAGTAGGAGGCGGAGCCGCGCAGCAGCCGGGCGTGGTTGGCGTGCCGATTGGCCACCGCGTCCACGCCGGCGTAGACGCTGCCCAGGACGACCGTGCGCGGGTGGACGGCCGACTCCACCTCGATGGTGTCGACCGGCCGTGGCTCGGCGTGCAGCAGGATGTCGGCGAGTGCGGCGGGGTCGGCGGGCAGGTTCAGGGCGCGGGCGAAGTCGTTGCCGCGTCCTGCGGGCACCAGGCCGAGGACGCATCCGGTGCCGCTGAGTGCGCCGCCGATGCCGCCGGCGATGCCGTCGCCGCCGACGGCCAGGACGATCCGGCCGCGCTCACCGGCGCGGCGGGCGATGTCCTGGGCGTGGGCGAGGCTGTGGCTGTACTCCGTCTCCAGCTCGGCTCCGGCCTCGCGCAGCAGCCGGGCCAGGTGCAGCAGTGTCGCCGCCCCGGTGGAGCCGCCCGCGGTGGGGTTGACGACGGCGGTGAACTGTCGCATCGGTGTGCCTCCGAAGCAGGCGGATCGGGTGGGTCGGTCGTACAGGACGGTGTCAGTCGGTGGGGAGCAGGACGCCGGGGTTGAGCAGGCCTTCGGGGTCCAGGCCGCGCTTGACGGCGCGCAGGGCCGAGATGCCGAGCGGTCCCACCTCGCGGACGTACCAGTCGCGGTGGTCGGTGCCGACTCCGTGGTGGTGGGAGATGGTGCCGCCGGCCGCCAGTACGGCCTCGTTGGCCGCGTGCTTGGCGGGCGTCCAGTGGGCCACCGGGTCCTCGCCCTGGGCGCTGACGACCGTGAAGTACAGCGAGGCGCCGTTTTCGTAGACGTGGGAGATGTGGCACATGACCAGGGGTGGGGTGCCGGCTTCGGTGAGGGTGTCGGTGAGCGCGGTGCGCACGGCCGTGTAGAGGTCGGGGATGCGGGACCAGAAGGCGGCGGTCTCCAGGGTTTCGGCGAAGGCGCCGACGTCGAGCAGGGCGTCGCGCAGGTACGGCGCCGAGAAACGGCCGTGGGCCCAGCGTTCGCCCGGTTCCGCACCGAGGAGGGTGCCGCCGCACGCGGTGAGGACGGCCGCCGCCTGCTCCCGCCGCTGTGCCGTGTCCTCGGCCGTGCCCTCGTAGCCGGTGATGACCTGGCAGCCGGCCGCGCTCTGCGCCAGGTCGCCGCCGATGGCGTCGGGCTGGGCCAGGCCGATGAGGGTCTCGGTCTCGTCGGACAGGCGCAGCACGGTGGGCCGGGGTCCGTCCTGCGCGAGCCTGCGCAGCGCGGCGGCGCCCTCTTCGAAGGAGGCGAACCGCCAGCCCTCGTAGACGCGCACCTGCGGCAGCGGGCGGATCCGTACGGTGACGGAGGTGATGACGCCGAAGGCGCCCTCCGAGCCGAGGACGAGCTGGCGCAGATCGGGTCCGGCGGCGGAGCGCGGGGCGCGGCCGGTCTCGATGGTGCCCTCGGGGGTGGCGAGGGTCAGGCCGAGGACCATCTCGTCGAAGCGGCCGTATCCGGCGGACGCCTGGCCGCTGGAGCGGGCGGCGGCGAAGCCGCCGATGGTGGCCCACTCGAAGGACTGCGGGAAGTGGCCGAGGGTGAAGCCCTGTTCGGCGAGCAGGGCCTCGGCCTCGGGGGCGCGCAGGCCGGGCTGCAGGACTGCCGTGCGCGAGACGGGGTCCAGGTCGAGCAGGCCGTTCATGCGGCGCAGGTCCAGGGCGAGGAACGCGGTGCGCTGGGGGGCGAGTCCGCCGACGACGGAGGTGCCGCCGCCGAAGGGGACGACGGCGAGGCCGTGTGCGGCGCAGGCGCGCAGCACGGCGAGGACCTCCTCGTGGGAGCCGGGCAGGACCACGGCCTGCGGGACGTCCGCGAAGTCCCCGGCGCGGATGCGCAGCAGGTCGGGGGTGGACTTGCCGCGGGTGTGCCGGATGCGGCTCTCGCTGTCGGTGCGGACGTGGTCCTCGCCGCCGACGGCCTCGGCAAGCGCCTTGAGCGCGGCCGGGGCGGCTGTGGTGGCGGGGAGGTCGGTGTCCTCGAGGGAGAGGGCGGGGGTGGTGCGGGGCCTGACGCCGAGCAGGTCGCGCAGCAGCCCGGTCACCGAGTCGGGCAGCGGTGCCGCCTTGGCCGGGTCGCCCCAGCCGTTCCACAGCATGTCCATTGAACGGTCGTCCTCACAGGTCGTGTGCTCGGTGTGCTCGGTTCGCGCGACGGCCGGCGGGCCGTGCCCGGGGCGACGGTGTCTGCTGTGCCCGACCCCCGGGGCGTTACACTGTGACACATGACGCCTATTCGTCACAACGGCTCGGACAATGATCAGGTGCTCGACGCGGTGCGCGACTGTGTGCTGGCCGTCGGGGTGCGCCGCACCACCCTCGCCGACGTGGCCCGCCGCGCCGGTGTCTCGCGGATGACGCTGTACCGGCGCTGGCCGGATCTGCGGACCCTGGTCGGGGATCTGATGACCCGGGAGTGGATCGACGTGGCCACCCGGGCGATCCCCGAGCCCTCCTCCGGCACGGACACCCGCACCCGGATCGTGAACGGACTGGTGGCGGGCGTCGAGGCCTTCCGGGCGCACCCGCTCTTCCGCAAGATCGTCGACGTCGATCCGGAACTGCTGCTCCCCTATGTGCTCGACCGCCGTGGAGCGAGCCAGGAGGCGCTGCTGGCACTGCTGGCCGACGCGCTGCGCGAGGGCCACGCGGACGGCTCGGTGCGCGCCGGGCACGTCGAACGGCAGGCCCGTGCCCTGCTGTTGACCGTGCAGTCCTTCACCCTGTCCCTGCGCACGATGACCGACGAGGACGATCCGGAGCTCGACTCCGCGGCCTTCCTCGGCGAGTTGCGCACCCTCCTGGAGAGGACCCTCACGCCATGAGCAACACCGGGGCCGACGCCGGCTCGTCCCTCAGCGCACACCGCCGCACGCGCGAACTGGCCGAAGCCACCGACGGCAGGGTCGCCGACGTCCTGGTCGTCGGGCTCGGCGCGACCGGGGCCGGAGCCGCGCTGGACGCGGCGGCCCGCGGCCTCGACGTCGTCGCGGTGGACGCCCACGACCTCGCCTTCGGCACCTCCCGCTGGAGCTCCAAGCTCATCCACGGCGGACTGCGCTACCTGGCCTCCGCGCAGTTCGACGTCGCGCACGAGAGCGCGGTCGAACGCGGTGTGCTGATGACCAGGACCGCCCCGCACCTGGTCGCCGCCCAGCCGTTCGTGCTGCCGCTGACCCCGCTGGTGTCCCGGGCCCAGGCCTCGCTGGCCTGGGCCGGGTTCCGAGCCGGGGACATGCTGCGGCTGGCCGCACGGACCCCACGCCAGGTACTGCCCGCCCCGCGCCGGCTGACAGCGACGGAGGCTCGGCACCTGGCGCCGTCGGTGCGCTCGGCGGGGCTGCGCGGCGGACTGCTGTCCTGGGACGGCAAGGTGACCGACGACGCCCGGCTGGTGACCGCCCTGGCCAGGACGGCCACCGCGCAGGGGGCACGGGTGCTGACCCGCGTCCGGGTGCTGGAGCTGACCGGTACGGGCGCCCGGATCCGCGACGAACTCAGCGGCGAGGAGGGCGAGATCAGGGCCCGCGCGGTCATCAACGCGGCCGGGGTGTGGGCGGGCGGCCTCGTGGAGGGCATCCGGATCCGGCCCTCCCGCGGCACCCATCTGGTCCTGCGCTCGGAGCGGCTCGGCACCCTGCCGGCCGGCCTGCACATCCCCATCCCCGGCGAGACCAACCGCTTCGTCCTGGTCCTGCCCCAGGGCGACGGCCGGGTGTACGTCGGTCTCACCGACGAGCCGGTCGAGGGCGGAATCCCGGACGTCCCGGACGTGCCCGAGACCGACATCGGCTTCCTGCTGGACGTGCTCGGCTCGGTCCTGGAGACGCCGGTGGCCCGGGAGGAGGTCGTCGGCGCCTTCGCCGGGCTGCGCCCGCTGCTCGACACCTCCGGGCACGACGGCCGCTCCGACTCGCCCGCCCGCACCTCCGACATCTCCCGCCGGCACGCGGTGCTGACGTCCCCCGACGGTGTCACGACGATCGTCGGCGGCAAGCTCACCACCTACCGGCGCATGGCACAGGACGCCGTGGACGCCGCGACCGCCGCCCGGGGACTTCCGGCCGCGCCCTCCCCCACCGCCGCGCTCCCCCTGGTCGGCGCCGCCGCGCCCGCCCGCCTGCGCGCGCTGTCCGCACCGCAGCGCCTGGTCCGCCGCTACGGCACCGAGGCCGAGGCCGTCCACGCCCTCGCGGCCACGGACCCCGCCCTGGCCGCGCCGGTCCTGCCCGGCCACCCGGTCACCCGCGCGGAACTGCTGTGGGCGGTCCGGCACGAGGGTGCGCTGGACGAGTCGGATCTCCTGGACCGCCGTACCCGCATCGGACTGGTGCCGGAGGACCGCGCCGAGGTCCTGTCGGTGGCCCGTGAGGTGCTGGCGGAGGCCGCGAGCGTACGGCCCTGAGGTCACACCCGGCCGTGCCGGAGGGCGTGAGTACGCCCTCAACGGCCCAGCGGGGAGCGGAAGTCGGCGATGGAGGCGACGAACGTACGGTCGCACGGGCGGAGCATCAGAGGAGGCGGCGGATGTCGCCGCGGACGCGGTAGAAGCCGCCGGCCGCCGGGTGCAGGGCGTCCACGACATAGCGGGCGCCCGGCTCGCGTATGACCCGCGGGAACTGGACGTTCCAGGAGGTGTCGTAGCCCTCGGACACCACATGCACCCGGAGCCGGCCGCCCTCCTGTACGCACTCGACCACGACGGCTCCGGCGGGAGCCTGCGCGACGGTGGCCACCGCGGCCACGGCGGTGGCAGGCTGGTAGGCCGGCAGCGCCGCGGCGAGCTTGACGTCCCGGGCCACCGGGACCGTGCCCTGCTGGGCCGCGGCGACGGCCGTCTCGCCGGCGTCGACGCACACCAGCGAGCCGTCGGTGGTCACCAGGTACAGACGCTCGTCGTGGTACTGCATCGACAGCGCCGAGCCGCCGCCCGTGCCGAGCTTCCACAGGCGCGCGCCGTCCTGGTCGAAGCAGTAGACGGAGGACGCGGCGTCCCCGGCGAAGACGAACCGCCCGCCCGGGGACGTGGCGCACGAGTAGACCGCGCTGTCGCATGCGTACGTCGCCTCGATGGCGCCGGTCGCCTTGGACAGCCGCTGGACCACGCGGTGACCGGTGCCCGCGTAGACGGCCTCGTCCACCTGCCAGCCGAACAGCACGCTGCCGCTGGTGGCCGTGTGCCACAACTCGCCGCTGCCGTCGGGTGCGTAGGCGGTGACGCCCCGTTGGTGGCCGTGGTAGACGGCGCGGTCGTCGGCGCGCACCATCCAGGCGTGTTCGCCCTGGCTGCGGCGGGCCCACTGGTGTTCGTCCTCATGGTCGATGACGGTGAGGCGTCCGTCGCGGTCCGACACGTTCAGGATGCCCTCGTGGATGTCCAGCCAGAAGATGTCGACGTCGGCGGCGATGTCGTATGCGGCGAACGGCAGCTTGGAGGAGAGGTCGTAGACCTTGCCGTCGTCGCAGCCCGCGTAGATCCAGAAGTCGTCGGCGACCAGGCACTTCACCCCGTCGGGCAGGCTGAACCGGGCGAGCACGGCGCCGTCGTGGCCGAGGGTGTAGACGTCACCCGCCTGATTGCCGACCCAGCAGTGTTCGTCGTCGACATGAATGCCGAAGGCGGCCGAGCCGGTCCGGAACCGCCACAGCACGGGAGCCACGGCCCGTGCGGTGGAGGGAGCCGAGCTGACCTGACGCCGGGTCACCGGGCGTGGGGCGCGCTGCCCCTGGACCGCGGGGGCATATCCCTTGCGGACCTTCTCCCCCACCTTCTTCGCGGCGGCCGCCCTGGCCTTCTCCGCGGTCGGGAAGGTCGTCGTCTGCACCTGCCCGGCGGCGCCGATCCTGCCGTACCGCACCGTCACCACGGAGCCGTCGACGGTCACTTCATAGAACTTGTGGGCGCCGCCGCCCTCCTGCGACAGCTCCAGATAGGTCCTCGACACCGCCGACGCCGTGGTCATGGCAAGCCCCCTCCCCAGGACGGACCCGCGGCCTTTCCCGCAGGTCCTCACTGATCGAACCGTAAGGGCGACCACTGACAATCGGGCTGCCACACCCGGGTGGGGCAGGCACCGGCCGGTTAACCCTCGCCGTCACCGTCCGGCGCCAACACGCTCATTCCGCCGAGCAGTTGGCGAAGGCAGTGGATCGCCAGGGCGGCCGGTGAGTCCTCGCCGGCCACTCCCGCTTCCGTGTCCGCCCAGGTCTCCAGCGCGATCCGGATCGCGTCCGTGGCCGCCGCCGCGACGAGTCGCACCTGGACCGCTCCGAGCCGCCCGTCCGCGAGGCGGGCGACGACCGGGGCGAGCCGTTCCTCGGACTCCTGGTTGACGCGGTACCAGACCGCGCGGAGCGTGGGGTCGTCGGCCGCGGCCCGCAGCAGCCCGCGGGTGCGCAGCAGCGCTGTGGCGGCCGCCTCGTCCGGCACCGACAGGGACCGCTCCACCGCTGTCTCCAGCGCCCGGGACAGGTCGGTGCCCGGTTCCGCCGCCTCCAGCAGGGCCCGCCATCGGTCGGCTCCGGTGGCGAGCAGCGGGCTCACCGCGTCCTGCTTGGAGCGGAAGTAGCGGTAGAAGGTGCGCAGCGCGACGCCGGCGTGCCGGGCGATCTCCTCGGCCGTGGTCGCGTGCGGCCCCTGCGTGGCGAACAGCTCGGCCGCCGCGTGCGCGATCTCGAGCTGGGTCGCGGCCTTGCGGCGCTCGGTCAAAGAAGACGGCGGCTTGGTGCTCACTCCAGAAGGGTACGGCCCGGCACCCTGGTATGGCACGCCATGACGAAATGGCAAAGCATGCCACCTGGGCGTAACGTGAAGAGCCTGAGACGCCGGCCCGCAGGACATCCGGCGTCGCGAAGGCCCCGCCACACGCCGACAGGGCGGGCAGGAGGAGGAGACATGAACCGTTACGAAGGCCGGCGCGCCCTGATCACCGGGGGGCGGCTCGGGCATCGGCCAGGCCACCGTGCTGCGCCTCCTCGCCGAGGGCGGCACCGTCGACGCGGCGGACGTCAGCGAGCACGGTCTGCGGGACACCGTGGAGCGGGCCGGGGCGCATGCGGACCGCCTGACCACGCTGGTCGTCGACGTCGCCGACGAGGCCTCGGTCAGGGACGGGGTGGCAGCCGCGACCGCAGCGCTGGGCGGCCTGGACGTGCTGGTCAACGCGGCCGGGATCCTGCGCTCCGCGCACACCCACGAGACGAGCCTTCAGGACTTCACCCGCATCCTGCAGGTCAACCTCGTCGGAACCTTCCTCGTCATCCGCGAGTCCATACCTGCGCTACTGGCAGGCCGTGCCGCGGCGGTCGTCAACTTCAGCTCCACTTCGGCCCAGTTCGCGCACCCCTACATGGCGGCGTACGCGGCGAGCAAGGGCGGCATCCAGTCGATGACGCATGCTCTCGCCGCCGAGTACGCCCGGCAGGGCATCCGCTTCACCGCCGTCCAGCCCGGCTCCATCTCCTCGGGGATGACCGACGGCAGCGGCGCCAGCGGGCAGAGCAAGGGACCGGGGCTGCCCGAGGACGCGGACATGAGCCTGTTCGCCAAGCTCTCCCCCGCGCTCGGACAGGGCTTCGCCGGCCCAGAGACGGTGGCGTCGGTCGTCGCCATGCTCGCCTCGGAGGACGGCAGGTTCCTCACCGGCACGGAGATCCGCATCGACGGGGGCACCCACTTCTGACGGTGGTCGGGGCACCGCGGGAACGGCGCCGAGATCTGCGCGTCTGCGGAGCGCGTGCCCTTCGGCGTGGGCCGCCGGTCAGGAAAGTGCGCGGCCGGACCGGCCCGAGCCGACGCGGGCCCAGCTGCCGTTGGTCCGGGCCGGAGCCGTCGGGGCCGGCACGTCGTCGTGCCCGTCGCCGTTCAGATCACCGGCGCCGAGCACCCGGGCCCTGCGGGGATGCCGGCCCGGGCAGCCGGCCCGCCGGGGTCTCGTCCATGCGGGCCCCGCCCGTGGGCAGCACGGGCGAGGCCGTCGTCGAGGCGGTCCCCGTCAGGTCGCTCAGGCGAGAGCCACCAGGTCGCGGTAGTCCTCGCTCCACAGGTCGTCGTCCGCGTCCGGCAGCAGCAGGACACGGTCCGGGCGGAGAGCGTCGAGGGCTCCCTCGTCGTGGGTGACCATGACGATCGCGCCGGGATACGAGCCGACCGCGGCCAGGACCTCGTCGCGGGAGAGCGGGTCGAGGTTGTTGGTCGGCTCGTCCAGCAGCAGGACGTTCGCCCCGGAGTGGACCAGGCCGGCCAGCGCCAGCCGGGTCCGCTCGCCACCCGACAGGACGCCTGCGGGCTTGTCGGCGTCGTCCCCGCCGAACAGGAACGCGCCCAGTACCCGCCGGGCCTCACCAATGTCCAGGTGCGGTGCCGCTGCCTTCAGGTTGTCCAGGACCGTGCGGCCGGTGTCGAGCGTGTCGTGCTCCTGGGCGAAGTAGCCGAGGCGCAGCCCGTGTCCGTGCACCACCCGTCCCGTGTCCGGCCGTTCGGCGCCGGCGAGGATCCGCAGCAGGGTGGTCTTCCCCGCGCCGTTGAGCCCGAGGACGACCATGCGGCTGCCGCGGTCCACCGCCCGGTCCACTCCGTCCAGGACCCGGTGGTCACCGTAGGACTTGGCCAGGCTGATCGCGCCGAGAGGTGTCCGTCCGCACGGGGCGGGCTCGGGCAGCCGGATTCGCGCGGTCTTCTCGGCGCGCCGGGCGGGTTCCAGCGCGGCCAGCATGCGGTCGGCACGGCGGGCCATGCTGCGGGCCATGGTGGCGGTGGCGGAGCGAGCCTTCATCCGGTCCGCCTGTGCGTGCAGGGCCGCGGCCTTGCGTTCGGTGCCGGCCCGCTCCCGGGCGCGGCGCCGCTCCTCGGCCTCGCGACGCGTCGTGTACGGGTGCCAGCCGGTGTTGTGCACGTCGATCGTGGCTCGGCAGCCGTCCAGGTGGAAGACGCGGTTGACGACCTCGGCGAGCAGTGCCGTGTCGTGGCTGACGAGCACCAGTCCGCCCTGGTGGCCCTGGAGGAAGCCGCGCAGCCAGGTCAGCGAGTCGGCGTCGAGGTGGTTGGTGGGCTCGTCCAGGAGCAGGACGCCGCCGGTTCCGGCGAACAGGATGCGGGCGAGTTCCACGCGGCGCTTCTGCCCGCCGGACAGGGTGCCGACGGGCTCGCCCATGACCCGTTCGGCGAGGCCGAGTCCGGCTGCCGTCCGGGCGGCCTCGGCCTCGGCCGCGTAGCCGCCACCGGCCTGGAAGGCGGCGTCGGCGCGGGCGTAGGCGTTCATGGCCCGCTCCAGCGCCGCCGGGTGGGTGGCGTCGGTCATCGCCGCCTCGGCCCTGCGCAGGTCGCGCAGGGCGGTGTCGAGGCCACGGGCGGACAGGAGCCGTTCGGTGACCGTCGTGGCGGGGTCGGTGGCGCGGGAGTCCTGAGCCAGGTAGCCGACCGGTCCGGTGTGGGTGATCGTGCCGGCGGCGGGCCGGGATTGTCCGGCGAGCGCGCTCAGCAGGGTGGTCTTGCCCGCGCCGTTGCGGCCGACGAGGCCGATCCGGTCCCCGGGGGAGACGGTGAAGGAGGTGCGGGACAGCAGCAGGCGCGCACCGGCGCGCAGCTCGACATCACGAGCGGTGATCATTGGTAACGCTCCGAAACAGCGAGAGGACACACTTCTGGCGTGGAAGCGGGTCCTCGGCTAGGAGATTCGGGGCGTTGACATGCGGTCACGGTAACCGACGGATTGCGAGCGGCGCCTGTGCTTTTTCGCTCGGCGCCGCAACTCCCCTCATCCGCCGAGGAGTTCAGCGAACCTGCCGGTGTCGATGTTGCCGCCGGAGGCGATGATTCCGATGCGGGGCGGGAGGTCGTCGACGCGGCGGGCCAGGAGTGCGGCCAGGCCGGTGGCACCGCTGGGTTCGAGCACGATCTTCAGGCGTTCGAAGGCGAAGCGCATGGCGGCGACGATCTCCGCGTCGCTGACGAGGGCGATGGCGTCGACCAGGCGCCGGTTGATCTCGAAGGTGAGCTCGCCGGGCGTGTCCAGCGCCTGCCCGTCGGCGATGGTCCGGGGCACGGGCAGGGTGACACGGGCACCGCTCTCCAGGGACCGCTTGGTGTCGTCCCCCGCCTCCGGCTCCACGCCCACGACCCGGATGCGGGGGTGCAGGGCCTTGGCGGCGGTGGCGCTGCCGGCGATCAGGCCACCGCCGCCGACAGGTACGAGCAGGGCACCGAGCGGGCCGGTCTCCTCGAGGAGTTCGAGGGTCGCGGTGCCCTGTCCGGCGATGACATGGGGGTGGTCATAGGGCGGGATGAGCGCCAGGCCGCGGTCCGCCGCCAGTGCCGTACCGAGCGCGGTGCGGTCCTCGGTGTAGCGGTCGTAGGTGACGATCTCGGCACCGTATCCGGCCGTCGCCTCCCGCTTGAGGCGCGGGGCGTCCTCGGGCATCAGGATGACGGCGCTGGTGCCGAGTTCGCGGGCGGCCAGGGCGGTGGCCTGGGCGTGGTTGCCGGAGGAGTAGGCGGCGATGCCCTTGGCGAGCCGGTCCGCGGGAAGCTGGGCGGCCGCGTTGTAGGCGCCGCGGAACTTGAAGGCGCCGGCGCGCTGGAAGTTCTCGCACTTGATGAACACCTCGGCGCCGACGAGGGCGTTCAGGGTGCGCGAGGTGATGACGGGGGTGCGGTGGGCGACGCCTTCGAGGCGTGCGGCGGCCGCACGGACGTCATCGAACGTTACGGACGAAGCGGCGGCCATGGTGGTCTCCCCTCCCCTTCCCACTTGGACCGAATTTCCATTCTTGGACAAGAACTCTACGAACGCGGACGCCCGCCTGTCCAGGACTACTCGGTCAGTTGCCGATACAGCGCCGCCAGGTCTGACTTGGGTGCCTCGACGTTCGAGGCCATGTCGGTGTCGACTACCGGGAGTTCATGAGCGGGTTCACCGGCTGGGCGCACAAGAGGGGGGAACGGGAAGGGCGGGGAACGACCCGAGCGCATGGATTAACCGTTCCCCGCCCCCGGCGCGTCGGCCCGCCTCGTCACGGACACGGAGGGACGACCCGCGACCGGTCGGACGAAGCTTCGACTCACCGATCTTGTTCCGACCATCCGACACCACCGACGCACAGGCCAGTGGAAACGAGCCGCCCGGGTGACGAGCGCCCCAGTTGACAGGGGGCAGGCCTGGCGTCCGAGGTCCCGGCCCGTGAGGAAGGGGTGCTGGACTTCGAGCTGGAGGTCGCCGCCGTGATCGGGCGGGCGGGCCGGGACCTCACCCCGAGCAGGCCCGCGAGCACATCGTCGGCTACACAGTCCTCAGCCGTACCGCGACCGGGACGGCTTTCTGCGCTGCTGTCCCACATGAGCCGGACCTTCGACCTGTGGCAACCGCGGTTGCCTGGCCGGGCTGTGGGGCGTGCGCGGGCGGCAGGATCCGCCGCCGCTCCGGCCCCGTGGTGGCGGGGTCCGATCCGGTGCCGGTGGCGCCGGCCAGGCGCCGCACCACCCCGTCCTGAGCTTCGGGAACTCCCGGCGCGCAGCCGGTAGTTGATGTGGCAAGCTTTGGCCAACCGTTTGTGGGACGAAGGCCGTGACGGTCGAGGAGGGGAGTACAGAGTGACGCAGGAGGGCGGCCAGGCCGTGCACATCGACACCAGCAAGCCGCATCCCGCACGGATCTACGACTACCTCCTGGGCGGCAAGGACAACTACGAGGTGGACCAACGGGCAGGCGACCAACTGGCCGCGGCGGCGCCCGAGGTGTGGGTCTCGGTGCGGGCCAACCGCGCCTTTCTGCAGCGTGCGGTCCGGTACGTCATCGGCAGCGGTGTCCGCCAGATCCTCGACATCGGCACCGGGCTGCCCACCTCGCCGAACGTGCACGAGATCGCCCAGGAACTGGCGCCGGACGCGCGCGTCGCCTATGTCGACAACGATCCGATCGTGAAGGCGCACGGCGACGCGCTGCTCAGCCGGGCCGGCACGACCAGCATCGTGCTCGCCGACCTGCGCGATCCGCAGTCCGTCATCGATCATCCCGAGGTCCGCCGGATCATCGACTACGGCCGGCCGGTCGCCCTGTTCCTCGTCGCCATCCTCCACTTCATCCGCGACGCGGACGAGCCCGAGCGGATCGTGGCGACCCTGCGTGACGCGCTCCCGGCCGGCAGTTTCCTGGTGCTCTCGCACGCGACGGGCGACTTCGCCGACGACCGCAGCGAGGCCGAGGCCGTCTACAACGGCGCGACCGCGTCCATGAACCTGCGGTCCCGCGACCGCATCGAGCGGTTCTTCGGCGGGTTCGACCTGGTCGAGCCGGGCCTGACCCAGGTTCCGTTCTGGCGCCCGGACTCCACCCCGCCGCCGGGCTCCGAAGCGATCGGCTTCTACGGAGGCGTGGCCCGCAAGAACGCCTGAATCCGGGAGCTCCGGGGGTCCACCCCTTGACCGACCCCCGGTCGGCGCCCCCATACTGGCGGCCAAATCGATTTGGCCACCGCGCTTTGGCCGCCGTCCACGGCCGGATCGTCGAGGCCTGAGCCGAGCGAGCCGAACGGAGCCCGCACGTGTCCAGTCCCGTACATCCCGTTGACTCCCGTCCCGTCCATCCCGTCGACGAGTCCCGCCCTCTCGGGCGGATCCTGCTCTTCGGCGTCCAGCACGTCCTCGTCATGGCGGCGACGCCGATCTCCGCGATCTTCCTGATGAGCGCCACCCTCCGGCTCGGCCCGGGTATCACCGTCGACCTGCTCTCGGCGGCCCTGCTGCTGTCCGGGATCGGCTCGCTCGTGCAGTCCCTCGGTCCCTGGACGTTCGGGCCACGGCTGCCGTTCGTGATGCTGCCGGGCGGAGCGCCACTGATCCTGTTCCTGTCGATCGCGCAGGCGCACGGGCTGCGCACGGCGACCGGCGCGGTGCTCCTCACCGCGGCCTTCACCCTCCTGGTGCTGCCGCTGTTCGCGCGGCTGCTGCGGTTCTTCCCGCCGCTGGTCATCGGCACGATGATCGTGATCGTCGGGGTCAATCTGGTGAAGGTCGGCGCGCTGCTGGTCACCGGGCAGCCCGGCACGCCCGGCTTCGCGGATCCGGCACGGCTCGGGCTCGCCTTCGCGACCATCGGCCTGATCGTCGTCTTCACCCGGCTGCTGCGCGGGGTCCTGCGGCAACTCGCCGTACTGCTGGGCCTGGCGGCCGGCACCGCCCTGGCCTTCGCCGTCGGCCAGGTCCACCCGGGCTCCGCCCTCTCCGGCCAACTGATCGGTGTTCCCAGGCCGTTGCCGTTCGGCACACCCGTCTTCGACCTGCTCGCCGCGCTGCCGCTGATGCTGTACAGCCTCGCGTCCATGGCGGAGGCGACCGGGCAGACCGTCATCAACGCCGAGGCGGTCGGCAAGGACATCGACGTCCGCACCGACGTGCCGCGCACGGTGCGCGGGGACGCGCTGACCTCGCTGCTCGGCGGCTGCTTCGGGCTGCCGCTGATGGTGACCAGCGGCGAGAACATCGGCATCGTCCGGGTGACCGGCGTGCGCAGCCGGTATGTCACGGCCGCCGCGGGCGTGGTCCTTGTCGTCCTCGGCTTCTTCACCCCCGTCGCGCGCGCGATCAGCGTGATGCCCTCGGCCGTGGTCGGCGGCGCCGCGATGGTCGTCTTCGCGGTGATCACGGTTCTCGGTGTGCAGATGCTCGGCCGCGCCCGGCTGGAGGACCACACGGCCACGATGACCTGCGCGGTCGCGCTCGCGCTGGGGCTGCTGCCGATCCTGGTCCCCGGCGTCTACGCCGGGTTCCCGTCCGACGTGCGGATCCTGCTGGAGAGCGGGGTGGCCGTGGGCGCACTCGTCGCCGCCGTCCTCAATGTCGTCTTCCACCACCTGGGGCGGCACGCGGCGGACACCGGTGCCGCCGTGCCGGCCGAGGCGCCGAGCCCGGCCGCCCGTGCCTGAAGCCCCGCACAACCGTCTGCCGAACAACGGAGAAGCATGACCGACCTGACCCCCGACCGGCTGCGCCACGACGCGCTGCTGCTGGTCCCCGACGTGACGCTGACCCCCGACGGCCCGCTGGAGCTGCACGCGGTGGTGGTACAGGACGGCGTGTTCCGCGACGTCGGCCCCGTCGAACGAATCGTCCGCACCCACCCGTCGCTGACCCCTCTCCGGCTGCCCGGGCACGCGCTGATGCCGGGCTTCGTCGACGCCCACCACCATCTGACGCAGAGCTTCGGCGGCGCCCTCGCCTTCGGGGAGCCGTCGGAGATCTTCCGCCGGGTGTGGGTGCCGCTGGAGCGCGCCCTGGACGAGGAGTCGGCCTACGTCGCCGCGAAACTGGCCGCGCTGGAGTCCCTGCGGGGCGGTTTCACGACGGTCGCCGAGTCGGGGACCCGCGCCCCGGTGGACGTGGACGTGGTAGCCTCGGCCGCCCGTGACGCGGGGATCCGCTGTGTGCTGGGGCTCGTCTGCAACGACGTCCCGGACGGCACCGGAGCGGACGCGGACCCGCAGGCCGTGCTCGCCGCCGCCGAGAAGCACCTGGCGCGCTACGGCGGCGACGACCTGGTCCGTCCCGCGATCGCCGTGTCCGTGCCGGAGGCCGCGACGGCGCACACGCTGGCCGCGACGGCACGGCTCGCCGCCGACGCGGGCACGGTCGTGCAGATCCATGTGAACGAGCACCTCGTCGCCGTCGAGCACTCCCTGGTCCGGCACGGGCTGCGGCCCCTGGAGTATCTGCACCATGTGGGCGCCCTTGGCCCGCAGTTGCTGGCCGCGCACGCGACGTTGCTCACTCCTCGCGAGGTCACGCTGCTCGCCGACAGCGGTGCCGCGGTCAGCTACAACCCGGTGGCCAGCGCGTGGAAGGGCAACGCCGTCGCCCCGGCGACCGCCTTCGCCGAGCGCGGCGTCCGGTTCGGGCTCGGCACCGACGGGACCCGCGGGGACGGCTTCCGGCTCACGGACGCGGCGGAGTTCGCTCAGCGGCTCACCTACGGCCTGGCCAGCGGCGACTCCTCCTGCGGCGCCGGGTGGACGTGGTGGGAGCGGGCCACCGCGGGCGGCGCGGACGCGGTCGGACTCGGCCGGCACACGGGACGGGTCGTGCCCGGTGCCGCCGCGGACTTCCTCCTGGTCGACCTCGACCGGCCGGAGATGCGGCCGTCCTGGGACCTGCCGTGGGAGCTGGTGCGGCGCGGCAACCGGGACCAGCTCACCGCCGTGTTCGTCGCCGGCCGCCTGCGCCTGTGGCACGGCTGGCCACCGGACTGGGACGGACCGGCACTGGTCCGCCGGGCCGCCGAGCTGGCCCCCCGCGTGGTACGGCGCGCCGGGGTCACGCGGGCCCATCCGACGTCGGTGGCGGCACGGCAGCGGACGGCGGCGCACCCCGGGCCGGCGGCCGGGAACCTGCCCTGTCCCGGTGCCCGGCGATGAGCGGCGGCACGCTGGCGGTGCTGGCGCTGACCGTCGCGGCGGCCGCGTTCGTGCAGGGGGCCAGCGGCCTGGGGTTCGCGCTGATCGTGGCGCCCGTCGCGGGGCTGCTCGATCCGGGGCTGCTGCCCGTGTTCGTGCTGACCTCGATGATCCCGCTGAACCTGTACGTCGCCTGGCGTGAACGGCACAGTCTCGATCTGCGTGGCGCCGGGTGGATCACGGCGGCGCGGCTGACGGCGACTCCGGCGGGGCTGGCGCTGCTGTGGGCGATCCCGGCGGGCGCTCTCGGAGCCGTCGTCGGCGCGGCGACGGTACTGGCGGCGGTGGTGAGCCTCGTCGTGCCGTCGTTCGTGCCCGGGCGCGGCGCCTACCTGGGCGCCGGTGTCGTCACCGGTCTCACCGAGACCGCGACCGGCGTGGGCGGCCCGCCCCTCGCGCTCGTCTACCAGCACCGGCCGCCCGGCGAGCTGCGGGCCACGGTCGCCGCCTGCTTCCTGGTGGGCGAAGTCGCCTCCCTGGCCCTGCTGTTCGGCACCGGGCGCGGCCGTCCGGCGGACATGGGCTGGGCGCTCCTGCTGCTGCCCGCGCTCGCGGCGGGTGCCTGGCTCAGCCGCCTCGCGCACCGGCGCCTCGACGCGGGGAAGATGCGGGCCTTCGTCCATGTCTTCGCCCTGGTGTCGGGGGTGGTGCTGATGGCCGGGACGTGATCTGGCCGGCCGCTAGGTGTACTTGGCCAAGAGGTTGGTGACTCGCGTCGGTAGTTGATCAAGAGAAGGCTGGGGGAGGGAGTTAGACGACAGGGCCTAGGTGCCCGGGGTCCCGTCGCCCGGGCCCGGCGGCCGCCGCAGGGACGAGGCGCGCAGGACGAGCCGGGGCGCGGCGGACGGCGCCTCACCCCCGGTCTCCGCCGGCCTGGTTTCGGCCGATCCGGTCTCCGCTGGCCCGGTCTCCGTCGGCTCGGTTTCAGCCGATCCGGTCTCCGCCGGTCCGGCATCCGTCAGCCTTGCTGTCGCGCCCGTGGCCTGTCGTGCGCCCAGCCGGGCGAGCAGCAGTTCCACCGCGTCCGCGGCGGCCCGGTCCAGGCCCAAGTCGACCGCCGTGAGCGGGGGTTCGCAGGTGCGGGCGCGCAACCCGTCGTACCGGGTGACGACCATGACGTCGTCCGGGACGCGGCGGCCGGCGTCCCGCAGGGCTCGTACGGCGCCGACCGCGAAGGCGTCGACGAGCACACACAGCGCGTCGACGCCGGGGTGTTCCGCGAGCAGGTCGGCACACCGGTCGTACCCCGCCTGCTCGCCGCCGTCCTCCGGCGCGGTCGCGACGATCGGTGCCCAGCCGTACGCGGCGGCGATCCGTTCGTAAGCGGCGCGGGCGTCGATCGCGGAGTGCCGGGTGCCCGCGCCGACGACGAGCGCCGGGCTGCGGGCGCCCTGGTCGCGCAGGTGGTCCAGGAGCAGTTCGACCACCCTTCCGCCGTGCAGGTCCACGTAGGGAGCGTCGTCATCGGGTGCGGTGGGCCGGCCCAGCGCGACGTACGGCAGCCCGCGCTCGCGTAGTTGGGCCACGGCCGCGTCGTCCGCCTCGGGTTCGACCACGATCGCGCCGTCGATGTCGACGGAGTAGAGCGCGGATCCGGACTGCACAGGCGGGATCAGCACCAGGGCGTAGCCGTGGACGAGGGCCCGCTCGGCCGCGGCGGCGGCCACCTCCATGTAGAAGCCGAGGCGCGAGGGGCCGCCGGCCACCGCGAACGGCATCGAGGAGGCCAGCGCGATGGCCTTGGCCTGGCCCCGGCGCAGCCGCTGGGCGCGCAGGTTGGGCCGGTACCCCAGCTCGGCGGCGATCTTCTTGATGCGTTCCCGGGTCCGCGGGTCGACCTTGCCGATGCCGTTGAGGGCGTGGGACACCGTGGTCCGCGACACCGACGCCGCCGCGGCGACGTCGGCGATCGTGGGCCGGCGAGCGCCGTGCGAAGTGGTCATGGGCCCATCTTCGCAACCTCCACCGCCCCGGGGCCACCGCCCCTTGCCCCTGCGGCAGCGGCCTCGGCAAGAGCGACTGCATGACCACGCGCCGTACCGGGCCGGGCAGGTACCGGCCGCGTCTGGTGGGGCTCGCGGGTTGGTGCGACGCTGGGTGGTGAGGGCTGCGACGAGGGGCATCCTGGAGGGCCGATGGGACGCGACGTCCCGGCGCTCGTCTTCACCCGCGAGGACCGCCGCCGGTACCGGATCAAGATGCACGCGTGCCTGGACACGCTGGCGCAGATGCTGCGCGAGGCACGCTTCGAGTCCGAGCGGCCGCAGGTCGGTCTGGAGATCGAACTGAACCTGGTCGGCGACGACGCTGAGCCGGCGATGCGCAACACCGATGCGCTGAAGGCGATCTCCGACCCCGCCTGGTCCACCGAGCTGGGCCGCTTCAACCTGGAGATCAACGTGCCGCCCCGGCGGCTGACGGCGGGCGGCCCCGACGCGTGGGAGTCGGAGATCCGCGCCGCGCTGAACCACGCGGACGAGCGGGCCAGGTCGATCGGCACGCGGCTGATCATGATCGGGATCCTGCCCACCCTGCGGCAGGCGGACATCGGCGAGGAGACCCTGTCGGAGAACCCGCGCTACCAACTGCTCAACGACCAGATCTTCGCGGCCCGCGGCGAGGACCTGCGCATCGAGGTGGACGGCGTGGACCGGCTGCGCACCTACGCGGACACCATCACCCCGGAGGCGGCGTGCACGAGCACGCAGTTCCATCTCCAGGTCTCTCCCGAGGAGTTCGCCTCCTACTGGAACGCGGCGCAGGCCATCGCCGGGGTCCAGGTGGCGCTGGCGGCCAACTCGCCGTTCCTGTTCGGCAAGGAGCTGTGGCACGAGACCCGCATCCCGCTGTTCGAGCAGGCCACGGACACCCGCCCGGAGGAGATCAAGGTGCAGGGCGTCCGGCCCCGGGTGTGGTTCGGGGAGCGGTGGATCAACAGCGTCTTCGACCTGTTCGAGGAGAACCTGCGCTACTTCCCCGCCCTCCTCCCGCTGTGCGACGAACAGGACCCGGCGGAGACGCTGGACCGGGGCGACATACCCGAACTCGGCGAGCTGACCCTGCACAACGGCACGATCTACCGCTGGAACCGCCCGGTGTACGCCGTCTCCCACGACGTCCCGCACATCCGCGTGGAGAACAGGGTGCTGCCCGCCGGACCGACCGTCGCCGACACCCTCGCCAACGGCGCCTTCTACTACGGCCTCACCCGGGCCCTGGTGGAGGAGGACCGGCCGGTGTGGTCGCGGATGTCGTTCGCGGCCGCCGAGGACAATCTGCACACCGCCGCCCGGCAGGGCATCGACGCCCCGCTGTACTGGCCCGGCATGGGCGAGGTGCCGGTGCCGGAACTGGTGCTGCGCCGGCTGCTGCCCCTCGCCCACCGGGGACTCGAGCACTCGGGCATGGACGACGCATGGCGGGAGCCGCTGCTCGGCATCATCGAGCAGCGCTGTGTGGTGGCACGCAACGGCGCCGTGTGGCAGAAGGAGATGTTCCACCACCTCGACGCGACCACGCGCGCCGGCCGCCACGAGGCCCTGCGGCAGATGACCCAGCTGTACATCGACTACATGCACCTCAACGCGCCCGTCCACACCTGGCCGGTGGACTGAAAGCAGGCTCAGCCGCGCCCGCTCAACAGGTTCACCTACGAGTACGTGCAGAACCACCTCGGGGCCGTCCTCGGCGACGCCCTCGGTCCGGACCATTCCCCCTGAACCGGTCACGGCCACGGATGTACTGTGCAACGACCCGCCCAACACCTTGCGTGCACGAACATCCGGAGGAGAGGCACCCGTTGGCCGCCAGCTACTTCGAGCGCATTGACCACCATCGCTACAAGCCCACCCCGCATGCCGGCGGCGCGTGGGATCCCGACGAGCAGCACTTCAGCCCGCTGGCCGGACTCGTCGTCCACGCGATCGACCGGTACCGCGCCGAGCGCCCGCCGAGCGGACTGCTCCTGTCCAGGATCAGCTTCGACATCCTGGGGCGCCTCCCCCTGGACGAGTGCGAGATCCAGGTGGAGTCGATCCGGCCCGGCCGGACCATCGAACTGCTCGAAGCGGTCGTACGCATCGCGGACCGGCCGGTGGTACGGGCCCGCGCCTGGCTGCTGACCGAGGTGGACACCGGCGCCGTGGCCGGCGGTGCCGAGGCGCGCCTCACCCCGCCGGACGGGCTCGCCGGTCACTCCCTGGCCGAGGTCTGGCCCGGCGGCCACTGCGCGTCCGTCGACATCCGTCCGGTCACTCGCGCGGAGCCTGGCCGAGGAACGGTCTGGATCTCCACGGACCTCGACCTCGTGGCCGGCGAGCCGAGCAGCCCGCTCGCCGCCTACGTCGCCCTCGTCGACACGGCCAACGGCATCGCCGTACGCCGGCCGCCCACCGAGTGGATGTTCCCCAACGTCGACCTGACGATCCACCTGCACCGGCAACCGGCGGGCCGCTGGGTCGGCCTGGACACCACGGTCACCTTCGGCCCCACCGGCCAGGGCCTCACCAGCAGTGTCCTCCACGACATCCACGGCCCGGTCGGCCAGGCCCAGCAGACACTCACGGTACGGCCGCTTCCGGGCACCTGAACAGTCCGCTGGCCGCCGGGCCCGGCATGGCTCTTCCCTCCTGTCGAACAGACGACCTGGCCTGGGCAAGGCGGAGGCCGTGCACGCGCCCGCACCACCCACCCGCACCCGCACCCGCACCCGCACCCGCACCCGAGACCATCGAAGGCTCAAGTCCCGCCCGCAGACCCCTCCGTACGCGTCGCCCCCACCGAAGCCAGCCCCACCGCCGCGACCCCCGCCCACTGGGCCACCGCAAGGTGCTGACCGAGAAACAGCAGCCCGATCAGCGCGCCGATCGCCGGTTCCAGGCTGGTCAGGACTCCGAAGACGCGCGGAGTCAGGCGGCGCAGGGCCTCCAGCTGGAACGTGTAGGGCACGACGCTGGAGAGCACGGCGACCGCCGCGGCCACGGCAAGGGTGCCCGGGTCCAGGAGGCGGGTGCCCGCCTGTGTGATGCCGTACGGAAGGCTGATCAGGGCTCCCCAGGCCACGGCCAGCGCGAGGCCGCGGTCGTCCGGGGCGTGTCCGGCCAGCCGCTTGCCGAGCAGGATGTATCCGGCCCAGCAGCATCCGGCCACGGTGGCGCAGGCGATGCCGGTCGCGTCCAGGGCCGTGCCCGTGCCGCTGAGCAGCAGGACGCCGGTGGCGGCGAGGCCTGCCCACAGCAGGTCGGGGGCGCGGCGCGAACCGCACAGGGCGATGGCGAAGGGGCCGAGGAACTCCAGGGTGGTGGCGGCGCCCAGGGGCAGCCGGGCGACCGCCTCGTAGTAGGCGAGGTGGTGCACGGCGAGCAGGGTTCCGGCGCCGGCCGCGATGCCGAGCCCGGCCCGGTCGCCGCGGATCCGGGGCCGCCACAGCGCGGTGAGGGCGACTGCGGCGATGACCAGCCGCAGGGTCACCACGCCGGCCGGTCCCACGGCCGGGTAGAGACGGGTCGTCAGCGCGGCCCCGCCCTGCAGGCCGAGGATCCCGCCGAGGACGAGCCCCGGGGCCGGTGCGGTGCCGAGTCCCCGGCCGACGACGAGGGCGGCGCGGGCGCGGGGCGTGAGGTACTGGGTGATGGTTATCGGACTCCGGGGGTGCGGCGGCCCTCACAGCCTAGGAGGACGAACCGTTGTGGATCAATGGGTGGGGACGGTGACGAGCGGGGCGCGCTCGGCCCGTCTCCTCGGGCTCAGGCAAGTACCAGCACGAGGGGCACGCCCCGGCACGGCACCAGGCGCATGCCGTCGTACGCGCCCGGCCGCGCCGCGCTGAGCAGTTCGCCGAAGTCCGGGCCCTTGGTGAGGGAGCCGGCCAGGTGGGCGGGGTCGGCGGAGGCGGCGACCCGGCCCCGGGCGTTCACCAGGTGGGCAGGGCGGGACAGACGGCGCAGGAGGGGGAGGACGGCCGCCTCGAAGTGCCGCAGATAGACGTCGGCGGCGGCCACTCCGGCGAACCGGCCCTGGAGCCGGACGGGTTCGGAGAGGGTCAGGCTGTACTCGTCGGAACAGAGGTAGTCGACGTACGGTCCGGCCACCGCCCGGCGCCCGGTGTCGCGGGGCAGCGCGAACCAGTCCCAGTGCGTGTAGTCGGAGTACGCCGACTGGCCGGGATCGAGGTCCAGCAGGAGCGGGCGTACCTCGCCGTCGGCGCCGGACTGCCACCACTCCAGCCAGGCGGGCACGTCCGTCAGCAGGCCGGGCGCCGCGACGAAGCCGACGCCGGAGACGAGTTCCTCACGGGTCAGGTGGACGTGCAGGCCGGGCCGTAGGGCGGCGAGGTCGGCGCTGGCGGGCCGGCGGCCCTCCGCGACCACTTTGCCGAGCAGGGCTTCGGTGTCGGCGCGGGTCGCGGCCACCGTCTCGAAGACGGCCTCCAGCGCACCGCCGATCTGTGCGGCCACCCACGTCCCGGCTTCCGTGTCGAGGGTGGTGAGCGCGGGGCTCCGGCCCATGGTGTCCTCCAGCGGACGGGAACCTGACGCGGCGCGGTCAGAGGGTCAGGCGTACGGCGACGAGCCGCGCCGTCGACTGCCTGACGCACCGCTCGGCCAGCGTGCCGGCCGTTTCGTGGGCCCCATCCTGCACGGCGGAGATCACGGCGCGGTGACGGTCCGCAACTTCTTCACGAAACGCGTCGTCGGCCAGGACCAGACACAGCAGGGCACCGATCTCGCTCTGCAGGCCGACCTGTTCGCGGGTGAGCCGGGCGGACTGGGCGGCCGCCGCGAGCTCCACATGGAAGCGGCCGTACAGCCGGCTGCGTGCCGCCGCGTCCTCAGCCTGGGGCAACTCCTCGACGGTACGGCGGAGTTGATGGAGGTCCTGGGGTTCGGTGCGCTGGGCGGCGAGCCGGGCGGCGGCGCCGGACAGGGCGGCCCAGTGGTCGCCCAGGTCGCGCAGTTCCTCGGTGCTCCAGCCGCGCAGCCGGGCCTTGAGCCGGTCTTCGGCCGGGACTTCGGGCAGGGAGACGAAGCTGCCGCCGCCGCGTCCCCGGCGTGTGGTGACCAGGCCCTGTTGCCGCAGGGCCATGAGCGCCTCGCGCAGGGTGACCGTGGAGACGCCGAGCCGGCCGGCCAGCTCGGTCTCGCCGGGCAGTTGCTCGCCATCGGCGAGGAGACCCAGCTCGATGGCGTCGCCGATGCGGCGGACGACCGCGTCCACGCGGGCCCGGTTGTCCACCGGGCTGAAGACGGCCCCGCGGGCGCCGCCCTCCATCTCGTACTGCCTCACGGTCACCACCTCATGCGTTGACTCAAGCTTTGCCCTAAGGGGACCTTGAGCATTGGCATTGAACTATGACTTCATATGTTTGCGGTCAACCGGTTTCAACGTACAGCGCGCCAGAAAGGTTCCCCTATGCAGGGAATTGCGATCCGGCTGCAGGACCTGCGGAAGTCGTTCGGCGAGACGACCGCCGTGGCCGGGGTCGATCTGGAAATCCGGGACGGGGAGTTCTTCTCGATGCTCGGCCCTTCCGGATCCGGCAAGACGACCGTCCTCCGGCTGGTCGCCGGGTTCGAGACACCGGACCAGGGCCGGATCGAACTCGCCGGACAGGAGGTCACCGGCCTCGCCCCGTTCGAGCGGGACGTGCACACGGTGTTCCAGGACTACGCCCTCTTCCCGCACATGACGGTCGAACAGAACGTCGCCTACGGCCTGAAGGTGCGCAGGGTGCCGAAGGCCGAACGGCTCGTCCGCGCCCGCAAGGCGCTCGCCGAGGTCCGCCTGGAGGGCTACGGCCAGCGGCGTCCCGCCCAGCTCTCCGGCGGGCAGCGCCAGCGCGTCGCCCTCGCCCGCGCCCTCGTCGGCCGGCCCCGGGTGCTGCTGCTGGACGAGCCGCTCGGCGCCCTCGACCTGAAGCTGCGCGAGCAGATGCAGGTCGAGCTGAAGGCGCTCCAGCGGGAGGTCGGCATCACCTTCGTGTTCGTCACCCACGACCAGGAGGAGGCCCTGACGATGAGCGACCGCATCGCCGTCTTCGACCAGGGCCGCATCGCCCAGGTCGGCACACCCGCCGAGATCTACGAGCGCCCGGCGACCCCCTTCGTCGCCTCCTTCGTCGGCACCTCGAACCTGCTCGACGGAGAGACGGCCCACCGGATCATCGGCGCCCCCGGCACGTACAACATCCGGCCGGAGAAGATCCGCGTCCTGAAGGAGTCCGCCGAGGCGGACGAGCCCGAGCACGCCACCGCGACCGGAACCGTCGCCGAGGCCGTCTATCTCGGCGACGCCACCCGCTTCCTGGTCGACCTCGACGGCGGCGGCCGGCTCACCGCGCTCCAGCAGAACCTGGAGACCTCTTCCGAGGACGTCGCCGCCTACCGCGGCACCCGGGTCCGCCTGACCTGGCACCGCCGGCACGCCGTCCGGCTGCCGTCCTGACCTCTCCCCCGCCTCTACGTCCCCATGGAGAACGCCGTGCGCCTCACCCGTACCCTGCGCACCGCGGCCTGCGCCGCCGCCCTGCTGCTCGCCGCCGCCTGTGACTCCTCCGGCTCGGGCGGCTCGTCCGCCACCGGGCTCAACCCGCCCGATCTCAAGGCCCCGACGAAACTCGGCAGGACGGAGGGCCAGGTCAATCTGGTCGCCTGGGCCGGCTATGTCGAGGACGGCTCCAACGACCCGAAGGTGAACTGGGTCGGCGACTTCGAGAAGCAGACGGGCTGCCAGGTCCACTCCAAGGTCGCCGCCAGCTCGGACGAGATGGTCAAGCTGATGAAGACCGGCGAGTACGACGCCGTCTCCGCCTCCGGCGACGCCTCCCTGCGCCTGATCGCCTCCGGCGACGCCGCTCCCGTCAACACCGCCCTGGTCCCCAACTACAAGGACGTCTTCGCCGGGTTGAAGAACGGCGCCTGGAACTCGGTCAAGGGGCAGATGTACGGCATCCCGCACGGCCGGGGCGCCAACCTGCTGATGTACAACACACAGAAGGTCAAGCCGGCACCCACCTCCTGGTCCGCCGTCTTCGACGACGCCTCCCGGTACAAGGGGCACGTCACCGCGTACGACTCGCCGATCTACATCGCCGACGCGGCCCTCTATCTCAAGGCCACCAAGCCCGAGTTGAAGATCAAGGACCCGTACGCGCTCGACCAGAAGCAGTTCGACGCGGCCGTGGCCCTGCTCAGGCAGCAGAACCACAACGTCGGAGAGTACTGGAGCGACTACCTCAAGGAGGTCTCCGCCTTCAAGAGCGGTGACTCGGTGGTCGGCACCACCTGGCAGGTCATCGCCAACCTCGCCGCCTCCGAGGGCGCCAAGGTCAAGGCGCTGGTGCCGAAGGAGGGTTCGACCGGCTGGTCCGACACCTGGATGGTGTACAGCAAGGCCAAGCACCCCAACTGCGCCTACAAGTGGCTGAACTGGATCGTCTCGCCCAAGGTCAACGCCCAGGTCGCCGAGTACTTCGGCGAGGCGCCGGCCAACTCCAGGGCGTGCGCCGAGACCAGTGACAAGAACTTCTGCACGGTCTACCACGCGGCCGACGAGAGCTACTGGAAGAGGATCGCCTTCTGGAACACGCCCATCGAGCAGTGCCTCGACGGCCGCAAGGAGGTCCGTTGCGTGCCGTACGCCAAGTGGGTACAGGCCTGGACCGAGATCAAGGGCTGAGCCGTGACGACCGACGTGACCACCGCCGCCGGCCGGGGAACCGTCCGGCGGCTCGCCGGAAGCCTGCACCGCAGACCCAGGCTGCGGCTGACCCTGCTGCTCACCGCCCCGCTGCTGTGGCTGGCCGTCCTCTACCTCGGCTCGCTCGCGGTCCTGTTCGTCTCCGCGTTCTGGACCACGAACTCCTTCACCTCGCAGGTGGTGAAGGTCTGGTCGACGGACAACTTCCACGAGCTGTTCACCACGCCCGTCTTCCGTCAGGTGATCCTGCGCAGCGTGGGCGTGGCGCTCGCGGTGACCGTGCTGTGCGCGCTCATCGCCTTCCCGGTCGCCTTCTACACCGCGCGCGTGGCCAGGCCGAAGTGGCGTCCGCTGCTCGTGGTCGCCATCCTCACCCCGCTGTGGGCGAGCTACCTGGTCAAGGTGTACGCCTGGCGCCTCATCCTGTCGGAGGGCGGCCTCGCCGACTGGATGCTCGCGCCGTTCGGGCTGAGCGGCCCCGGCTTCGGCCTGCCGGCCACGGTCCTCACCCTGACCTACCTGTGGCTGCCGTACATGATCCTGCCGATCCACACGGCCCTCGAACAGCTCCCGGCAGGCCTGCTCGACGCCTCGGCCGATCTCGGGGCGCGGGCCGGGCGGACCTTCCGCTCGGTGGTCCTGCCCATGGTGCTGCCCTCCGTCGCGGCCGGTTCGGTGTTCACCTTCTCGCTCAGCCTCGGCGACTACATCACCGTGCAGATCGTCGGCGGCAAGACCCAGCTGATCGGCAACCTCGTGTACTCCAACATCGAGCTCAACCTGCCGATGGCCGCCGCGCTCGGCACCGTCCCCGTCGTCGTGATCGTCCTGTATCTGCTGGCGATCCGCCGCACCGGTGCACTCAACAGCCTGTAGGAGAAGAGCGCCATGCATCTCAGCCGCACCGCGCGCATCGTCCTGCGCACCGGCGCCGGGCTCGGTTTCGCGGTGATCTACGTCCCGCTGCTGCTCGTCCTCGTCAACTCGCTCAACCCCGACCGCAGCGCGAGCTGGCCGCCGCCCGGACTGACCTGGCACTGGTGGGCGGTGGCCGGGCACAACTCCGGTGCCCGGCAGGCGTTGTGGGTCTCGGTGAAGGCGGGGCTGGGCGCGACCGCGATCGCGCTGGTCCTCGGCACGCTCATCGCGTTCGCCGTGGCGCGGCACCGCTTCTTCGGCCGGGACACGGTGTCGTTCATCGTCGTCCTGCCGATCGCGCTGCCCGGCATCGTCACCGGCATCGCCCTCAACTCGGCCTTCGGGACGGTGCTGGAGCCGCTCGGCGTGGGGCTCGGGCTGTTCACGGTGATCGTCGGCCATGCCACGTTCTGCATCGTGATCGTCTTCAACAACGTGGTGGCCCGGTTGCGCCGTACGGCCGCCTCGTACGAGGAAGCCGCCATGGATCTCGGCGCGACCACCTTCCGCGCCTTCGCGGACGTCACCTTCCCGCTGGTCCGTTCCGCGCTGCTGGCCGGCGGTCTGCTCGCCTTCGCGCTGTCCTTCGACGAGATCGTGGTCACCACGTTCACCGCGGGGCCCGGGATCGAGACCCTGCCGATCTGGATCTTCGACAACATGACCCGGCCGCAACAGGCACCGGTGGTGAACGTCGTGGCCGCGGTACTCGTGCTGCTGTCGGTGATCCCGATCTACGTCGCCCAGCGGCTGTCCGCGGACACGGCGACGTCGAGCCGGGTGTGAGAGTCTGTACGGCGGATGGACAGGGGGATGTATGAGTACGGGGAACGGCGTCGACCCGGCGCGGGCGGTGCGCGCGGCGTACGAGGCGGCCTCGGCGGTGGTCGCGGGCCTGGATGACGAGGAGTCGTGGCTGCCGACCGGCTGCACCGGCTGGGCGGTCCGCGACCTCGTCTTCCACTGTCTGAGCGACGCCCAGCGCGCTCTCGTGGCCCTGCACACGCCGGCGCGGGAGCCGGTGGACCGGGACGCGGTGACGTACTGGCAGGACTGGCGGCCGGACACCGTGGGCGCGGCGAACGGACGGCGCTGGGTGCGGGTGAGCGCGAGCATGTTCCTCGACTGGGGTCAGCTCCAGGGCCTGTACCTGGAGACGCTGGCCGCGGCCGCGCACGCCGCCGGGACCGCCGACCCCGCCGGTGCCGTCGTCACCCAGGGGCACGTGCTGACGGCCCGGGACCTGCTCACCACCCTCGCCGTGGAGGCCACCGTCCACCACCTGGACATGACCGTCCGGCTCCCGAACGCGCCGGGTCCGGCGCCCGAGGGGCTGGCCGCGGTGCGCGCCACGCTGGACGGTCTGCTCGGCCGGCCGGCGCCTGCTCAGTGGAGCGACGAGCACTACGCGCGCGTGGGAACCGGCCGGGCACCGCTCACCGAGGCCGAGCGCACCGCGCTGGGCGCGGCGGCGAAGCGTTTTCCGCTCTTCGGCTGAGGCCAACACGGGGACACGCGCGGGCGACACCTGCGCGGTGCGGGGCGCGCAGGCCGGGTTGATGGAAGCCTGCGCCCCATGCACACCCCACCGAGCATCAACAGTTACGTCGACCGGGTCACCGCGGGCCCCGGCGGAGCGATGACCGACGAGGTCGGCGTCATCACCGGCGACCTGACCGTGGCCACCATCCTGCTGTCCGACGGTTACAGCGTGCGCGTCGCCATCCAGCATTCCGGCAGCGACACCTGGTACACCCTCGCCGGCAGCCCCGCACCCGTGCCCGCCGGGCAACTCGCCGCCTATCACCGGGATCTGCTGGGCCGCATCCGCCGGGGAGGCGGCACCCGCGCCACCTGAGCGGCCACACGGAGGGCAGAACGGGCCGGGAGGCGGCCGGGCCGAAGTCGGGCGGCCCCCGGTGACACCTCAACTCCCGTCGCCATCAAGCGGTTTGACTCCCTCATGAGCGTGCAAAAAGGCGACTCCCGCACCTTGACCGATGCATGGTCCAGACCAATCATGGCCTAGACCAATAGCCCCGGCCGGGGCGCACCGCGTCGTTCGCCAACCGGGAGTACCCGATGACACGTCCGAGACCCGTACGCGCCCTGCTCGCGGGCCTGGCCACCCTGGCCGCCTCCGCGGGGCTCGCCCTCGGGGCAGGGGGCACCGCACACGCGGCGACCCCGCTGCCCCCGCACGTGTTCGCGCCCTACTTCGAGGCCTACAACGGCGACAGCCCCGCCGCGCTGTCCCAGGCCTCCGGCGCCAAGTACCTGACCATGGCCTTCCTGCAGACCGACAAGAAGGGCTCCTGCACCCCGTACTGGAACGGCGGCACCGGCACGCCCGTGGACTCCTCCGTCTTCGGCGCCGACTTCAGCACCATCCGCTCGCGCGGCGGCGACGTGATCCCGTCCCTCGGCGGCTACGCGGCGGACAACGGCGGCACCGAGATCGCCGACAGCTGCACGAACGTGGATTCCATCGCCGCCGCCTACGAGAAGATCATCACCACCTACGACGTCTCCCGGCTCGACATGGACGTCGAGGACAACTCCCTCACGAACACCGCCGGCATCGACCGCCGCAACCAGGCCATCAAGAAGGTCCAGGACTGGGCCGCCGCGAACGGCCGCTCGGTGCAGTTCTCCTACACCCTGCCGACCACGACGACCGGCCTCGCCGACAGCGGCCTCGCCGTGCTGCGCAGTGCCAAGAGCGCGGGCGCCAGGATCGACGTCGTCAACATCATGACGTTCGACTACTACGACGGCGCCACCCACCACATGGCCACCGACACCGAGACGGCCGCGAGCGGATTGCACGACCAACTGGCCGCTCTCTACCCTAACCTGTCGGACAGTCAGCTGTGGAACACGGTCGGCGTCACCGAGATGCCCGGCGTGGACGACTACGGCCCGGCGGAGACCTTCACCACCGCCGACGCCCCCACGGTGTACGACTGGGCGGTGGCGAAGGGCATCAACACCCTGTCCTTCTGGGCCCTCCAGCGCGACAACGGCGGCTGCCCCGGCGGCAGCGCCTCGGACACCTGCTCGGGGATCGCCCAGGACACCTGGTACTTCACCCACACCTTCGCGCCCTTCACCGGTGGTACGACGACCCCGCCGACCGACGACTTCTCGGTCTCCCTCTCCCCCGCCACCGCCTCGGTCGACCCCGGCGCGACCGCGACCGCGACGGTGAAGACCTCGGTGACCTCGGGTAGCGCACGGGCGGTAGACCTGGCGGTGAGCGGCGCGCCCAGCGGAGTGACCGCCTCCCTCAGCCCGTCCTCGGTCACCGCGGGCGGCACGTCCACGCTCACCGTGAAGACCGCCGCCGGCACGGCACCCGGCTCCTACCCCCTGACCGTCACCGGCACGGCGGGCCCGACCCGGCACAGCTCCACGTTCACCCTGGCGGTGAAGGGGTCCGGCGGCACCGCCGTTCTGGCCGACGGCGACTTCGAGACGGGCTCGCTCGCGCCGTGGACCTGCGACACCGGTGCCACGGTGGTCTCCTCGCCCGTGCACGGCGGCTCCCACGCGCTGAAGACCGTGCCGTCCGCCTCGCAGACCGGCCAGTGCGCACAGACGCTCACCCTCAAGCCCAACACGTCCTACAAGCTGAGCGGCTGGGTGCAGGGCCCGTACGCCTATCTCGGCGTCAGCGGCGGCGCGACGGCCAGCACCTGGGCCTCGTCCTCGTCGTGGTCGAAGCTCACGGTTCCGTTCACGACCGGCGCCTCGGGCACGGTTACGGTGTACGTCCACGGCTGGTACGGCCAGGGCGCGGTCTACGCCGACGACCTCACCCTGAGCTGATCCACGCTGATCCACGCTGATCCACCTTTGCGACCGGCCCCGCTCGGCGATCAGCCGGGCGGGGCCGGTCCATGCGATCCACCGGTCGGCAGCGGGGGTCGTCGCCCGGCGTCCGGACGCCGCCTTCCGTAGGCTGAAGAGACCGAAGCTCCTCCGGGAGGCCTCCCGCAGGCAGGAGACGGTCGTGATCGGACTGGCCGCGGCGTTCGCCGTCGCGGGGGCGGCGAGCAACGCCGTGGGCACCGCTTTCCAGCGCAAGGCCGCGTCGGCGAGCAGCCGCGGGGGGCTGCGGCTGCTCGCGGAGCTGGTGCGCAGGCCCTTGTGGATGATCGGCATGTGCGGGGTGGTCTGCGCCGCGCTGTTCCAGAGCCTCGCGCTGGTCAACGGCCCGCTCGCCCTGGTCCAGCCGCTCTTCATCCTGGAGCTCCCGTTCGCGCTGCTGGTCGCCGCCCCGCTGATGCACCGGCGACTGCCCCGCTCGGGCTGGTGGGGCGTCGGCGCCTGTGTCACGGGCCTCGCCGCGCTCCTGGTCGCCGCCGCCCCGCACGGCGCCGTCGACCACGCGCCGCTCATCCGCTGGATCCCGGCGCTGTGCCTGTGCCTGGGCGGGATGGCCGCGGCGGTTCTGCTCGCCGGCGGGGACCGCTCGCCGGCCCGGCGCGCCGCGTTGCTGGCCGCCGCCTCCGCCACGGGCAACGCGCTGACCGCCGCACTGCTGAAGTCGGCCAGCGGGACCTTCGCGGACCACGGATTCGCGGCATTCCTGCGGTCCTGGCAGACGTACGGCTTCGCGCTCGCCGGCATCGCAGCCGTGATCCTGCTGGAGAACGCGCTCCAGGCCGGTCCCCTGGCCGCGGCGCAGCCGGCGCTGACCATCGGAGACGCGGTGGTGAGCCTGACGCTCGGCATGACCCTGTTCGGGGAGCGGATCCGCATGGGCTGGTTGCTGCTCCCGGAGGCGGCGGGCGCCCTGCTGATCATCGGGGGTGTGCTGGTGCTCAGCCGGGCCGTCCAGCACATCACGGTGGTGCCGGTGGCGGTGGAGGAACGGGACCTGGCGACCTGACCAGGATCGGCGCACGAGGACGCACACGGACGCTCCCCTGTTTCCCGCCCGGGATCGGCCCCTGCGCTTCCCTGCCCCTGCGCGATCCCGTCGATCCGCGCCTGCAGGCGTTCGCCCTGGGCGGCCATCAGGCCGGGGTCGAGTCGGGGCTGCCGTTCACCGTGCTGCGCTCGGGCGGGGCTGGCGTCGAACGCGCTGGGGTGGGCCGAGCCGGTGCGCCGGCACTGCATCGCGGCAGCACCCTTCGCCGGTGTGGCGCTGCCCTTCGTCGTTCCGGACGACAGGCCGCCGGCACGGATGTGGCGCGCCTGCTCGGCCGCCCCGCCTCCCCCTTCTCCGCCTGGGTAGCCCGCAAACGTGGCCGCGTTCCGCTGACCCGACGTGGGCGCCATGGAGCCGGACGGGTGATGCGAGCCGTGCTGGGCGGCCCCTTTGCACGCCACACCGCACCCGAATAACCAGTTTGTATGCTTATTTCCCTTATCGTCGTCCGAGATGACGGGAGTTTCGGCCGAGGGTGCGCACAACGCACCGCGGCAGGGCGCGGGTTGGGATGGTGGCCATGAGTGGAATCAGCCGCCGGAGCGTGGCACGCCTCGGTCTCGGCGCCGGCATCGGTGTGGCCGCCGCGTCCTTCGCCTCGTTCGGTGACCGGGACGGATCCAACGGCTCCCCGGGGAGCCCGGACGAACAGGGAACGTACCGGCCGATCGGGGACGGCTCGACGTCGTACACCGGACGCCAGCCGCACCAGCCGGCGCCGCCCGCGGCCCTCGAACCGGGTCAGACCCCGCCGCAGTTCGTGGTGTTCTCCTGGGACGGCGCGGGCGAGCTCGGCACCGGCCTGTTCCCGCGCTTCCTGGAGCTCGCCCGCACCCACGGCGCGCACATGACTTTCTTCCTGTCCGGCCTCTACCTCCTGCCGGAGGACAGGAAGCGGCTCTACGACCCGCCGAACAACCCGGTCGGGGCCTCGGACATCGGCTACCTCACCGACGCACACCTGAAGGAGACGCTGAAATACGTCCGTCAGGCCTGGCTGGACGGCCATGAGATCGGCACGCACTTCAACGGGCACTTCTGCGCCGGCCCCGGATCGGTGGCCAACTGGACGCCCGCACACTGGGCCTCGGAAATCGAGCAGGCGAGGTCCTTCGTCAAGTCGTGGCGCACGCACACCGGTTGGCACGACGAACCGTCGCTCCCCTTCGACTACGACAAGGAACTCGTGGGCGGCCGCACCCCGTGTCTGCTCGGGCAGGAGAACCTGCTGCCGGTGGCCCGGGAACTCGGCTGGCGCTACGACGCCTCCTCACCGGGCGGGCTGCAACGCTGGCCGAGGAAACGGGGCGGCCTCTGGGACCTGCCGCTGCAGAGCATTCCCTTTCCCGGGCACACCTTCGAGGTGCTGTCCATGGACTACAACATGCTGGCGAACCAGTCCAAGACCTCGACGCGGGCACCTTCCTACAACTACCCCTACTGGCGCGCCCAGGCGACGCAGTCGTACCTGGCCGGATTCCAGCGGGCGTACGAGACCAACCGGGCGCCGCTGTTCATCGGCAGCCACTTCGAGCAGTGGAACGGCGGCATCTACATGGATGCGGCCGAGGAGGCGCTCAGGCAGATCGCCGGCCGGGAAGACGTGCGTCTCGTCTCCTTCCGGCAGTTCGTCGACTGGCTCGACGCCCAGGACCCCGAGATTCTCGCGAAGTTGCGCAGTCTCGAGGTCGGCGAGAAGCCGGAGGGCGGGTGGACGGAGTTCCTCCGCCCCGCGCAGCGAGCAGGGAGCCGGGCGGACGCCACCGGGCAGCGGGATGAGGAGGGCTGAACCGGCCTCCCCTGCGCACCGATCCGCCACCGCCCGATCAGGCCACTCTCCGCCGGCGACTCGCTCGCCGGGCTGGCCGCGTTGCGCCGCGGCATCCTGGACGTCCGCAGAACCGGCCGCGCGCTGGTGGCCGTGCGGGCCGGGGAGCCGCCGGAGGGCGACGCCGTCCACCGGGGCCGACCCGAGCCCTCATGGGCCCGGCTGTGGGCCGAGGAGGCAGGGCAGCGGATGGCCCGGGCCTTCGAACTGGCGGCGGGCGGGCCCCGGCCGACCTGCGGATCGTACGGCGGGTCGTCAGGGGCCCCGGCCCTGGCTCCTGTCCCATGAGCGCGGATCCTGCGACGCGGCGAGCAAGGGGAACGGCGGGGCGGGCGACGGGCCTGGTGTCCTGAGCCTGGGGCAGGCTTGACCTCGTGAGCAGGGGCGGCCTGGTGTCGTGAGCCGGGGAGCCTGGCGTCGTGAGCCCGGGCGGGATTCGTGGACCGCGGGCCCCTGCCATGACGCGGCCTGGATCAAGCGGCGCGCAGGCGGGCGTCCACCTCGATCTCGATCTTCACGCGCGGATCGGCGAGGCCGCACTCCATCATGGTGGCGGCCGGGCGGACGGCGCCGAAGCAGCGGCGCAGCACCGGCCAGCAGGGCTCGAAGTCCGTGCGGTCCGGCAGCAGATAGCGCACCCGCACCACGTCGGCGAAGGTGCACTTCGCCTCGGTGAGCGCGGCCTCGATGTTGCGCAGACACTGCTCGGCCTGCTCCACGACGTCGTCCGAGATCGTCATGGTGGTGTAGTCGAACCCGGTGGTCCCGGACACATGCACCCAGTCACCGTCGACCACGGCACGGGCGTAACCGATCTGCTCCTCGAAGGTCGACCCGCTGAGGATCGCACGTCGCTCCGTCATGCGCGGAACGTTAAGTGACCAGCGTCGATACGTCCAATGCGGCTTTCTGGACGGGCTGATGTCTCCGGGGACATGAACGGTCCGTAGCTCCCACCACCCGACATGCGCACGCAGGCCGACAACCACCACTGGTGGGATGCGGTACGCCGGGACTTCCGCGCGACGCACAGCACGATCACCCCCGCGCCGAAATTGCCTCGCCGGGCGATGTCCGGTGTGCCAGGCTTGCCGCAGCAGCCCTCTGTGACCAAGGAGCCGACCGATGCGCCGACTGTTCATGTCCCACGCGAAAGGAATGACCATCAATCCGAAGGACATGACACTCTGTGCGTACTACGTCTCGCACGCTGAACCTGGGGATCCTGGCGCACGTCGACGCCGGTAAGACAAGCCTGACCGAGCGGCTGCTGTACGCGGCCGGGGTCATCGACGAGATCGGCAGCGTCGACGCGGGCAGCACTCGCACCGACAGCCTGGAGCTGGAACGCCGCCGTGGCATCACCATCAAGACGGCGGTCGCCAACTTCCTCCTCGGCGACGGCGGTTCGGCCGTCTCCGTGAACCTGGTCGACACCCCGGGACATCCGGATTTCATCGCCGAGGTCGAACGCGTCCTCGGCGTACTGGACGGCGCGGTGCTCGTCGTGTCCGCCGTGGAGGGCGTACAGCCGCAGACCCGCCTGCTGATGCGGACACTGAAACGGCTGGGCATCCCCACCCTGCTGTTCATCAACAAGGCCGACCGGCGCGGCGCCGACGACGGACGCGTGCTGCGCGAGATCGAGCGCAGGCTCGACGTGCCCGTGATCCCCATGGGGCGGATCGTCGCCGGCCTCGGCACAGCCGAGGCACGGGCCGAGGCCTTCGCTCCGCAGGACACCACCTTCACACGGAGTCTCCTGGACGCGCTCACCCACCACGACGACACCCTGCTCGGCGCGTACGTCACCGACGCGCGCTCCGTCACGTACGAGCGGCTGCGTGCCGCGCTCGCCGCACAGACGCGCCGCGGGCAGATCCATCCCGTCTACGTCGGCTCGGCGATCACCGGTACCGGCATCGCCGAACTCATCGAGGGCGTACGGGAATTCCTGCCCGCCGGGTGCGGTGATGGCGAAGGGCCGCTGTCGGGACGGGTGTTCAAGGTGGAGCGCGGCGGCAGTGGCGAGAAGGTCGCGTACGCCCGGCTGTTCTCCGGAGAACTCAGGGTCCGCGAGCGCGTCCCGGTCGCGGGGCGCGAGGGCAAGGTCACGGACCTGGCCGTCTTCGACCGGGGCACGGTGGAGCGCCGGGTGTCGGTAGGAGCCGGTCGGATCGCCCTGCTGCGGGGTCTCGCCGACGTCCGGATCGGGGACGTGATCGGCCGGGAGCCGGACGACCGCCCGTACCAACAGGTCTTCGCGCCGCCTTCGCTGGAGACGGTCGTGGTGCCCGCCGACCCGGCCGACAAGGGCGCCCTGCACCTGGCTCTGACCCAACTCGCCGAGCAGGACCCGCTGATCGGGCTGCGCCAGGATCCGGAGGGGCGGGAGCTGTCCGTCTCCCTGTACGGCGAGGTGCAGAAGGAGGTCCTCGCCACCACGCTGGCCGAGGAGTACGGGCTCGCGGTCACGTTCCGGGAGACCACCCCGATCTGCGTGGAGCGCGTCACCGGGACCGGCACCGCGTACGAGATCCTCGACCACGACGGGAACCCGTTCCTGGCCACCGTGGGGCTGCGGGTGGAGCCGGGCCCGGCCGGCGGCGGCGTCGTCTTCCGCCGGGAAGTCGAACTCGGCTCGCTCCCGCTGGGCTACATGCGCGCCGTCGAGGAGACGGTCCACGCCACGCTGCGGCAGGGTCTGTACGGCTGGCAGGTACCCGACTGCGTGGTGACGATGACCCACTCGGGCTTCTGCAGCATCCGCAGCACGGCCGGCGAGTTCCGCGGCCTGACCCCGCTGGTCCTGATGACCGCGCTGCGCCGGGCCGGGACAGTCGTGCACGAGCCGATGCACCGCTTCCGCCTGGAGTTCCCGCAGGACGCCTACGCGGCCGTGTCACCGGCCCTGGCCCGCCGCCGCGCCCTCACGGACCCGCCGACGGCGCTCGGGGAGGCGTACGTCGTCGAGGGCCATATCCCCGCGGACGAGGTGCACGGTCTGGAAGCCGAGCTGCCCGAACTCACCGGCGGCGAGGGCGTCCTGGAGACGGCCTTCGACCACCACCGCCCGGCCACGGCTCCGCGAAGCCGCGAGCGCACCGATCACAACCCGCTGCACCGCGAGGAATACCTGCTGCACGCGCACCGGAGGGTGTGAGTCGCAGGGGTCGGCCGCAGGGTGACCAAGGCCGGTGCTGGGAGGGGCGGGGCGGTCGGATTCGAACCGACGTCCTCCGAGATGATGTCGCGGCGCACTACCTCTGTGCTACGATCCCGCCTTGCCGGTGATCATACGGCAGCGACCAGCGGCCCGGCGGGTGAGGGCCGAGACACGCGCCGTGGCCGGGGCCCGGTCCGTGCTGCGTCTCCATTCCTACGCACCGCTGGCCCTGAGCGTCGCCGCGAGCGCGATGCGCGCCCAGGGCGGACATGCCGAGGCTCTCGCCGCCCACGGCGAACAGCTGGAGGGACCGTCTCCGAAGTACCCGGACATGGCGTTCGAGAAGTGACCGCTGCGCCGCCGGAAAGGCAGTGGGGCTAGCAGGAGGCAGAGGTGTAGCGCGCCAGCTGGTCCTTGATCCAAGGGTCGAACACCGCCAGGCGGTGCCGGGCGGCGGGGTGGAACACCGCCAGCTGGCCGGCGACCCACGGGTCGATGCACTGCAGACTGCGGTGGCGGTGCCCGCCATGCCCGGTGGGCAGCACAGTGGCGCCGACGGCCGTCTGTCCGGGAGCCCCGGGAGCGGCCGCCGCGGGACTGCCACCGGCGAGGAGCGCGCCCGCGGCCATCGCGGTGGCGGCACCGGCCGCGCCCGCGTTCCTCATCAGCATCAGCTTCCTCATGGCCTCCTCCTTCCGGTCGGGCCGATGACCTCGTCCGTTTCCGGGTACGAGCGTGTACCCCGCAGCTCGCGCCTCATTCCAGGACCGCCCCGAGAGCCTCCGGGAGACCGCGGCCGGCCTCGCGAACGGCAACGCGAAGTCGACCGTACCCCCGCCGCGCTCGGCGAGCCGACCGGCGTCACGCCTGCACGTGCCGGCTGGATTCGTCTGCCTCCGGTGCGCCCGATACGGCCGCGGACACTGTGCCGCCCGCGGCCGTCGGCTTATGGTGGGCCGTCAGTTGCGTCCGTTCTGAGGGGAATTCATGGTGCCCGGGACCAGGATCGCGCGATACGCAGCCGTCTGTGCGGCAGCCCTACTGCTCTGTACCGGCCTCACCACCACGGCATCCGCCGTGACGGTCACGGCGGCCGCCGACACCACGCCGGCATCGGCCGACACGGCCAAGGCCGACCCGAACCCGGTCGCCGATCAGCTCGACAGGTACTGGACGCCGGCCCGTATGGACGCCGCGCTGCCCGTCGACGCCCTCAAGGCCGCCGGTACGGCGGCGACCGGTGCGTCCCCTGCCGTGGACGGGCCCCGGCCGGGCGAGTACATCCCGCCCAGCAGGAGCTTCGACGGCATCCCCGAGGCCGGCACCTTCTTCTGGACGGACGCCACCGGTACCGGCCGCACATGCAGCGGCTCCGTCGTGCGCAGCCCCGGCCATGACCTCGTCCTGAGCGCCGGCCACTGTCTGAAGGGCTATGCGGGCACCTCACCCAAGCGGCACCTGGCCTTCGTCCCGCAGTACCACGACGGGCTCAAGCCGTTCGGCGTCTTCCCCGTGCGGACCGACGGCGTCTACGTCCCGCAGCAGTACTACGACCTCGGTGAACACGCGGGCGCCGGCTACGACTTCGCCTTCGCGGTCACCGAGCCCAACCAGGACGGGACGCTCCTGGAGGACGCCGTCGGTGGAGTGTGGCTGCTCACCGGGACCGGCTACTACCACGCCCCGGTACGGATGATCGGCTATCCGGCGGGGGCGGAGAAGCCCCTGGAGTGCTGGAGCTGGACCACCCGGTGGGACAGCGACGACCCGGCCGACCCGGGCACCTTCCCGCGCATCGCCTGCGACGCCTTCGTGGGCGGGACCAGCGGTGGCCCCATGCTCGTGCCCTGGCCCGGTGGATGGGCCGTCGTCGGGGTGATCGGCGGCTACCACACCGGCGGCAACACACCGCAGATCTCCTACAGCGCCTACTTCGGCACCGACACCCGGGCCCTCTACCGCGCGGCGGCCACCGGCGCGCCACCGGCCGGACCTCACCTGGTCTCCGGTTGACCGACGATTGCGGGCGCTCGTCGGCAGGCACAACCGCGTCAGAAACCTGTGCGTGCACGCCGAGCGCCATGACCGCGTCAGCGTGGCACGATAGTGATGCATATCACCCTATCGAGGGGGTGGCCCATGGCCGTGTCAGAGGCAACACCTGGCCCGAAGACCCGCAAACCGGGGCTTCGGCGTGAGATCGGTTTTGTCGGACTCATCTGGGCCTCGGAGGGCTCGATCATCGGATCCGGGTGGCTGTTCGGCGCGCAGGGTGCCCTGGCCGCCGCCGGGCCCGCGGCGATCATCTCCTGGGCCATCGGCGGTGTTGCGATCCTGATCCTGGCGCTGGTGCACGCGGAGCTCGGCGGCATGTACCCGGTCTCGGGCGGCACCGCGCGCTTCCCGCACTACGCCTTCGGCGGCGCCGCCGGCGCGTCGTTCGGCTGGTTCTCCTGGCTGCAGGCAGCCACCGTGGCGCCCATCGAGGTGCTGGCGATGATCACCTACGGCCAGCACTACTCCTGGGCGAGCGGCTGGGAGAAGGTCAAGGGCGGCGAGCACGTCCTGACCGCGCCCGGCATCGCCGTCGCGATCGGGCTGATGGCCGTCATCACCGCCATCAACTTCCTCAGCATCCGGCTCCTGGCCCGGACCAACAGCGCCGCGACCTGGTGGAAGGTCGGCATCCCCCTGCTGACGATCTTCGTGTTCGCCGTCGCCCAGTTCCACACCGCCAACTTCACTGCGGCGGACGGTTTCAATCCGTACGGGGCCAAGGGCATCCTGTCCGCCGTCTCCACCAGCGGCATCATCTTCGCGCTGCTGGGCTTCGAGCAGGCCGACCAGCTCGCCGGCGAGAGTGCCAACCCCAAGCGGGACATCCCGCGGGCGGTGATCGGGTCGATCGTCATCGGCATCCTGATCTACATCCTGCTGCAGGTCACCTTCCTCGCCGCGCTGCCCGCCTCGCAGATCGGCAGCCACTGGGCCAACTCCGCGTTCACCGCACTGAGCGGGCCGTTCGCGCAGGTCGCCACGCTCATCAGCCTGGGCTGGCTGGCGACGGTCCTCTATCTCGACGCCGTGATCTCCCCCGCCGGTACCGGACTGATCTACATCACCGGCTCCTCCCGGGTGTCGTACGGCCTCAGCCGTAACGGTTACGTGCCCTCCGCCTTCGAGAACACCAACCGGCGCGGCGTTCCCTGGGTCGGGCTGATCACCGCCTTCGTGGTCGGCTGCATCTGCTTCCTGCCCTTCCCCAGCTGGCGTTCCCTGGTCGGCCTGATCACCAGCGCCAGCGTGCTGATGTACGCCGGTGCGCCGCTCTCCTTCGGGGTGTTCCGCAACCGGCTGCCCGAGGCCCACCGTCCCTACCGGCTGCCCGTCGGCGGCGTGCTGTCGCCGCTCGCCTTCGTCGTCGCCAACCTGCTGATCCTGTGGTCGGGTTGGACCACCGACTGGAAGCTCGGCGTCGCCATCCTGATCGGCTACGTCATCCTGATCGCGAACCGGGTGTTCAAGATGAACCCCATCACCCCCCAGCTGGACCTGCGCGCCGCGCAGTGGCTGCCGGTCTACCTGGTGGGCATGGGGCTCATCGTCTACCTCAGCGACTTCGGGCCGCTGAAGCACCCCTGGTTCCCGCTGTGGTGGGACATCGGCGTCACGGCCGCGTTCAGCCTCGTCGTCTACTACTGGGCCATGGCGGTCGCCCTGCCCAGCGAGCAGATCCAGCGGCTGATCGACCAGGTGGTCGTGCCGGAGGAGGAGGACATCCTCTGACTCCGTCAGCCCAGCCGGAACTTCTGGGCCGCCGAGCCGTTGCAGTCCCAGATCTGCAACCGCGTGCCATTGCCCGTCGCACCACTGGGAGAGTCAAGACACCGCCCCGACTGAGGATTCAGCAACGAACCATCACCCTGCTGCACCCACTTCTGCCCACCCACACCATTGCAGTCCCACAACTCCACCTTCGTACCAGCCGCCGTCCCGTTGCCGTCGATGTCCAGACACCGGCCCAGCGTGCCGAGGGAGCCGTCGCTGCGGTGGTACCAGTGCTGGTCGACCGCCCAGGACTGGCAGTCCCACAGTTGTACGGCGGCCCCGTCGGTGCCGGTGTCGTCGGCCGCCACGTCGACGCACTTGCCGCCCGGTCCCGCGACCGGGGCACCCCCGTCGACCGAGAACTTCTGGGCCGCCGAGCCGTTGCAGTCCCAGATCTGCAACCGCGTGCCATTGCCCGTCGCACCACTGGGAGAGTCAAGACACCGCCCCGACTGAGGATTCAGCAACGAACCATCACCCTGCTGCACCCACTTCTGCCCACCCACACCATTGCAGTCCCACAACTCCACCTTCGTACCAGCCGCCGTCCCGTTGCCGTCGATGTCCAGACACCGGCCCAGCGTGCGCAGGCTTCCGTCGGCGTAGTGCGTCCAGTGCTGGTCCTCCGCGTAGGACTGGCAGTCCCACAGCTGCACGGCCGCGCCGTCGGTGCCGGTGTCGTCGGCGGCCACGTCGACGCACTTGCCGCCGGGGCCGGTGATGGTGCCCTGGGGGCCGCCCGGGACGTTCGTCTCACCGGAGTAGCCGACTGAGACGATGTTCGCCTGGACGGCGTTCTCGGCGGCGTCGGTCGGGTAGCCGGAGACCATCACGCCCTCGAAGAACGTGCCCATGTTCCAGTTGCTGTTGTCACCGCCGGTGCCGAGGATGATGCCGCCCTCCTGGTGCATGGGCCGGTAGCCGCCGCGGGTCGGCAGCGCGCCGTCCCACCACGTCGTGAGCGCTCCCGACTGTGCGTCGCCGCCCTTGAGCGCGTACCGCGTCTGCCCGTCGTTCTTCAGCACGGCGGTGACGAAGGTGCTGCCGTTGCCCCGGTTGGCGGTGTTGGAGCCGTTGTCGCCCTGGAACATGCCGTTCTCCAGGTCGGCCTCGACCCAGGGCCCGGAGCCGGTGCACGGAGCGAAGTAGCAGGTGGTCGCGAGGCTGACCGCGTCCATGTGGCCGTTGCCGGTGTCGGCCGGTGTGCTCTCGGCGTTGCCGTAGTCGAAGCAGCAGGCGGAGCCCACGTGGGTGCCGCTGGCCACCATGTAGGCGCCCTCCGCTTGTCCGTTCACGGCGACACCGGAGGCGGCACCCGTGGACCGGTAACCGACTCCCGGTGAGATCCACACGCCGTACACCTTGTGTCCGCCGGCGGTGACGGCGATCTCGGACGCGTCCGCTCCCCGGTCCGCGCCCATGCCGGAGGTACCCGCCGGGCCCGGGGTGAGGTCGTTGTGCCGGGAGGTCTGGTCGTAGATCTTCGTGATGGCGCATGTGGTGTCCGCGCAGAACCTGTCCTGCTGCGCCGCGTCGGCATAACCGCCCGGGGACAGCGGCCCGATGTCGGCGCCGGCCCCGTCGGAGGCGCGGGTGACCCGGTACAGCGGGCCGTCGTAGGAGGAGAAGAGCGCGCGCACCGTGCTGTGCGCGGCGACGCAGGGGCTTCCGGCGGCGCCGTAGAGGTCACAGGGCAGCGAACCCGCGGCCTGTGACGGTCCGGGCATGCCGAGCAACGCGCCCAGGGCGAGGCCGATGACGGCCAGGAGCGACACGAGTGATCTGGGGCTTCCGCGCATGCTGGCTCCTCGATGGGGGTGATCGGGGGCTGGGAGCAGTCGGGGTCGAGCGCCGGAGCGGCAGTTGCGGAACGTACGCACCATGGTGGTTGCCGTCAAGATTTGTGGCTTTGGCCTTATGAAAAGTTTTGGACTTGAGCCAACTCGGCGATTGTCCAGCAAATGTGACGTTCTGTCAGGCGAACGGCTGGTTCTGCACCGCGCGTCCTTGACAGCAGGGGCTGAAGGGGCAACCTTCGGGACATCGTTGTCGAAGGGACATGGTCACGATGGTGCCGTTCCGCCTTCTGTCCGTGCTGGCCACTGGCGCCCTGGTCCTGGGTGCCGTCTCCGCCCCCGCCCACGCCGATCCCGTCTCCCTCGCGCCGGTCACCGATCCGGCCTCTGTCGTGAATCCGTTCATCGGGACCTCGCACGCCGCCGACGACTTCCCGGGCGCCGACACCCCGTTCGGGATGGTCCAGTGGAGCCCCGACACCAGCCCGCACCGGCCGGACGGCGGCGGCTACGAGTACGCGGACTCGGCCATCACCGGGTTCGGCCTCACCCACATCGCGGGCCCGGGCTGCCGGGCCGCCGGCGACATCCCGGTGCTGCCGACCGTCGGCGCGGTCGACACCCACGCCACGGAGAGCTTCTCGCACGCCAACGAGTCCGCGACCCCCGGTGCCTACACGGTGTCGCTGTACAACGGCGTCAAGACGGAACTGACCGCCACCACCCGCAGTGGCATGGCCCGTTTCACCTTCCCGTCCACCAGACAGGCGAACCTCGTCTTCAAGCTGACAGGCAGCGAGAACGGCGACAGCGCGGCCGAGTTCGACGTGGTGAACGACAGAGAGGTCAGAGGCAAGGTCACCAGCGGCAACTTCTGCGGCGAGGGCAACTCCTACACCGTCTACTACGACATGGTTTTCGACCAGCCGTTCCGCCACAGCGGCACCGCCCTGGCCGCCGCCACGCCCACCACGCCCAGGAGCAGCGCCTCCCCCAGCGCCCCCGAGGCACCGAACAAGCCCACGCTGCACGGCACCCTGCCCCGTACGCCCCGCACCTCCGCTCCCCGGGCCAGTGGCTCCGACGGTTACGTCACGTTCGACACCACCACCCACCGGGCCGTTCAGGCCAAGGTCGGCATCTCCTATGTGTCGGCCGCCGGTGCCGTGGGCAACCGTCAGGCGGAGAACGGCGGTTGGAACCTGGACAAGGTGCGCACCGCGGCGCACGACGCCTGGAAGTCCCTCCTCGGCCGGGTGCGGATCGCCGGCGGGACGCCCGACCGGCAGACCGTCTTCTACACCGCGCTCTATCACGCGCTGCTGCATCCGAACGTGATCAGTGACACCAACCGCCGCTATCCCGGCTTCGACGGCAAGATCCACACCGTCGACAAGGGCCACGGCGCCGCCTACGCCAACTACTCGGGCTGGGACGTCTACCGCTCCCAGGCTCAGCTCGAGGCCCTGATCGCGCCGCAGACCGCCGCCGACACCGCCCAGTCGATGGTCGACGACTACCGCCAGACCGGCCTGTTCCCCAAGTGGTCGGAGAACAACGGGGAGACCTATGTCATGGTCGGCGATCCGGCGGACGAGATCATCGCCGACTACTACGCCTTCGGGGCCAGGAACTTCGACACCGCGTCCGCGCTCAAGGGCATGATCTCGGAGGCCACCGCCCCGGGCGACAACCGGCCGGGGCTCGCCTATCTGGAGCAGCTGGGCCGGCTGCCCAGCAACGGCAAGTACGGCTGCTGCAACTTCTACGGCGCCGCCTCCACCACGCTCGAGTACGACTCGGCCGACTTCGCCGTCTCGGCGCTCGCCGGTGCCCTCGGACAGACCGCGGACCAGCGCCGGTTCGCGGACCGGGCGCAGGACTGGCAGAACCTGTTCGACTTCGGCAGCGGTTTCATCCGGCCGCGCGACGCCTCGGGCACCTGGACGGCCGGATTCTCGCCGACTTCGGGGAAGAACTTCGTCGAGGGCGACTCCTGGCAGTACACGCCGATGGTGCCGTTCAACGTGCACGGGCTGGCGACCGCCATGGGTGGTGACGCGGCCATGGCCAAGTACCTGGACACGGACCTGTCCTCGCTGACCGGTGCCGGCGGGTACACCGACCTGGGCAACGAGCCCAGCCTCAACATCCCCTGGGAGTACGATTACGTCGGCCGCCCGTATCGGACGCAGCAGGTCGTCCGGCAGGTCCAGGACCAGATCTGGACCGCCGGCCCGTCCGGGCTGGCGGGCAACGACGACCTGGGTGAGATGAGCTCGTGGTACGTGTGGTCCGCCCTCGGCATGTACCCCGAGACGCCCGGCACCGCCGATCTGGCGCTGGGCAGCCCGCTCTTCGCTCAGGCGGTGATCACCCTGCCGTCCGGCCACATCCTCACGATCAACGGCACGGGTGCCGCGGACGACGCTCCGTACGTCCAGTCCGCCACCTGGAACGGGTCGGCATGGAACGCGGCCCACGCACCCGCCGGCGCCCTCACCGGCGGCGGCACCCTCACCTACGTGCTCGGCACCTCGCCCAACACGTCCTGGGCATCGGACGCCTCCGCCGCCCCGCCCTCCTACCCGGGCGCGCCGGGCTACACCGACGTCGGGACGTCCGGCGACACCGCCGCGGCCTCGGCCAACTTCGACGGCGCGGGCTACAGCTACTCGGCGCACGCCCTGGCCGGCGCGGGAGTGACCCCCGGCGCGCAGCTCACCGTCAACGGGATCCGGTTCACCTGGCCCGATGTGGCGGCCGGCGCCGCGGACAACTACGAGGCGAACGGGCAGACGGTGCGGACGTCCGGCTCCGGGAGCATCTCCTTCCTGGGGTCCGCCAACAACGGCCCGGTGTCCGGCACCGCGACCGTCACCTACACCGACGGCACCACGCAGTCGGTCGCCCTCGGCCTCTCCGACTGGACGCTGAGCGCGGGCGCCGCCGCACCCCTCCCCGACAACACCGTGGCGCTGACCCTGCCCTACCGCAACCATGCCGGTACCGCGTCCGACAGCACGCAGACGTATGTGTTCGCCACGACGCCGGTGGCCCTGAGTCCGGGCAAGACGGTCAGCAGCGTGCGCCTGCCGTCCGACGTCGCCGCCGGGGGGCTGCACGTCTTCGCGATCGGCTTCGGCGGGGGATCGCCCGGACCGGGCCGGAAATGACCGCCGGAACATGCCGTTGAGTGGAGCAATCACGGGGGTACGGGGGCGCGGCACACCAGGCTGGACGGGTGAAGCACGGACGCAGCGGCCATGAACCGGGGGCGCCTGCAGCCACGGGAACGCGGGTGCCGGCGCCTCCGGCGTGGCTGCGCTGGCTGCCGGTGATGTACGTCGCGGCCGTACTGCTGCTGGAGCCGCTCACGCCCGTGGACTGGCCGGTGAGCTTCGCGCTGATCGCGGTGCCGGTACTGGCCGCCTTCGCGTACGGGCCGGTGGCCGTCGGGGCCGCCACGGTGTTCGCCGTCGGCCTCGAAGCGGTGCTGGCCGGTACGCCCTGCTGCGCGGGCCGGTCCGCGGGCTATCTGTGGGACCGTCACTATGTCGCGTCCTACATCTGTACGGCCCTCGTGGGCGCTCTCGGCGCGATCCTGGCCGCCCACCGGATCCGGCGTGAACGCACGCTCGCCGACGTGCGGTTCGTGGCCGAGACCGCGCAGCGCGTCCTGCTGCGCCCCGTACCGCACCGGATCGGCGACCTCCGCCTGCAGAGCCTGTATCTCTCCGCGGCCGCGGAGGCACGCATCGGCGGCGACCTCTACGAGGCGGTCCCCACCCGGTTCGGGGTCCGTCTGCTCATCGGTGACGTCCGCGGCAAGGGACTGGTGGCGGTCGAGACCGCGGCTGCCATGCTCGGGGCGTTCCGTGAGGTGGCGTACGACGAACCCGATCTGCTCGCGCTGGCCGGCCGGGTGGACACGAGCATGAGCCGCCGGGCGACGCAGCTCGGCGGGACCGAGACGAGCGAACGGTTCGTCACCGCGGTCTTCGCCGAGGTCCCCGCCGACGCGCACGTCGTCCGCATCGTCAACTGCGGTCATCCGCCGCCCGTCTGGCTGCGGGCCGGCGAGGTGCGCGAACTGGACAGCGGGCGGCCGGCGCCGCCCCTGAACCTCGGCATGCTGGTCGAGGACCCGTATCACCTCGACACCTATCCGTTCCGGCCCGGCGACCAGCTGTTGCTGTACACGGACGGCGTCACGGAGACGCGGGACGCGACCGGCGCCTTCTACCCGCTCCTCGACCGCCTCCGCGCCTGGGGTCCCCTCCCGCCGAAGGAGCTGCTCGCGCGGCTCCACGACGACCTGCTGGCCTACAGCCACAAGGGTCTTCAGGACGACACCGCGGCGCTCGCGGTGTGTCTGTTGCCCGTGGACCCGTCGGCGGAGCCGTCGGCCGGGTGAGCGCGGCTCCCCGTCAGAAGGCGGTGTGGGCGAACCAGTTGTCGAGGACCGCGGCCTGTCCGGAGACCTCGAAGGCGGAGTCCTGGTACGACCGCCGCCCGTAGAGGAGGAGCAGCAGGTCCGCCGCCTGCCCCCGCACCTGAGCCGTGACCGGCGCGGACTCCTCGCCCTCACGGCCCACCGGGCGGAAGCCGTCCGGGTCCAGCCGCATCCGCCACTCCTCGCCGGGGCCGCCGTCGACGCCCGTGCTCCGGAACGCGAGGATCTCGCCGTCACCGCGCAGCTTGGTCACACCGGGGGCGAAGAGTCCCGCGTAGGGCAGGTTGACGAGGAACTCGTCCACGCCGTCCGCCGCGAGCACGGGGTCGATGTCGGAGGTCAGGCCGACGGCACGCTCCGCGTCGACCCGGTGCACCAGCGTCTCGAAGAGCATCCGGCGGGCCCAGAAGCGGGCGTGCCGGTCCTCGCCCCACACCCACATCGGTGCCTCGGGATCCGTGTCCCGCAGGACGGCCGCCACGGCGGGCACCCCCGCCGCCACCCAGCCGGGAAAGTCCCGCGCGTTCTCCGGCAGCCCCAGCTCGACGTCGCGGCTGCGCGGAGGTTCCTGCACCAGCCGGGTCAGCAGGGTGCAGAACCAGCGCTGCAGCGCTCCCACGTGCTGGGTGAGGTCGGTCAGGGTCCAGTCGGGGCACGAGGGCACGGGGGTCGCCGGGTCGGCGGCCTCGACCACCTCGGCGAAGCGCCGGGTCTCGCGGGCGACGGCCTCGCGGTAGGTGTCGTACGGCAGTGGATGCCCCGCCCGGTGTGTCGCTGTCATCTGCTGCCGTCCTGTTCTGTCCTCGGCACGGATCTCCGTCCCGGTCAGTCTGGCTGCTGGAGTGCGCTCGAAGGCAAATCCGGGTTCGGGGGGATCTCCTGATCGGCCCAGATGATCTTCCCTTCGCCGGTGTAGCGGGCGCCCCAGCGCTGGACGAGCTGGGCCACCAGGAAGAGCCCGCGGCCGCCCTCGTCCATGCTCCGGGCATGTCTGAGCCGTGGGGCCGTGCTGCTGGCGTCGTGGACCTCGCAGGTGAGGCGGGCGTCGCGGAGGAGCCGCAGCCGGATGGGCGGCGCGGCGTAGCGGATGGCGTTGGTGACGAGTTCGCTCACGACGAGTTCGGTCGTCATGGCGAGTTCTCCGAGGCCCCAGTCCTCGACCTGGCGGGTGGCGAGGGCGCGGAGGGTGGCGACGGCGGCAGGATCGTGGGGTACGTCCCAGGAGGCGACCTGGTCGGCGCCCAGGGTATGGGTGCGGGCCAGGAGCAGGGCGATGTCGTCGGGCTGGGGCTCGGGGACGAGCTGCCGTACGACGGACGTGCACAGCGTGTCCAGGACGTCGCCGGGGTGGGCGAGGATCTCCCCGAGCCGGGACATGCCCCGCTCCACGTCGTGGTCGCAGCCCTCGATGAGACCGTTGGTGTAGAGGCCGAAGAGGCTGTCCTCGGCCAGTTCGATCTCGGTGGCCTCGAAGGCCATGCCGCCCAGCCCGAGCGGGGGCCCGGCGGGGATCTCCGGGAAGTAGGCGTGTCCGTCGGGCGCCACGACGACGGGGGGCGGGTGACCGGCCCGGGCCATGGCACACCGCTTGCTCACCGGGTCGTAGACGGCGTACAGGCAGGTCGCGCCGGTGAAGGTGCTGCGGGCGGCCGTACCGGCCACCGCCTCCTCGTCGCTCAGCCGGAACACGAGGTCGTCGAGGTGGGCGAGCAGTTCGTCGGGCGGCATCTCCATGGCGGCGAGGGTCTGCACCGCAGTGCGCAGCCGGCCCATGCTCGCCGCCGCGGTGGTGCCGTGGCCCACCACATCGCCGATGACGAGGCCCACCCGTGCGCCGGACAGCGGGATCACGTCGAACCAGTCGCCGCCGACGCCGCCGGAGGGATCCGCCGGCAGATAGGAGGAGGCCACCTCCAGCGCGGTGCCGCCGGTCAGGGCGGGTGGCAGCAGGCTGCGCTGCAGGGTGACCGCCGCCGCGTGCTCGCGGGTGTAGCGGCGGGCGTTGTCGACACACAACGCCGCGCGTGCGACCAGTTCCTGGGCCAGCAGGACGTCGTCGGACCCGAAGGAGACGGGGTTGAGCGAGCGGGTGAACGTGGCCAGGCCGAGGGCGGTGTTCCGCGCCCGCATCGGCACGGCGATGAGCGAGTGCATCCCGTACTCGCGGATGCGTTCCGTCCGCTCCGGGTCCCGGGCGACCCAGAGCTCGTCGGAGGGGTCGAGCACCGGGATGAGCAGGGGCTCGCCGTCGAGGAGCAGGTGCGCGTCGTGGGGCGGCGGAAGGAAGTCGACCCGGTCGCCGATCCCGACGACGGCCTCGGGAGTGCCCTCGCGCACCGAGCGCTGCGCCGCCCGGCGCATCACGGCCCCGGCGGGCGCGGGGCCGGCGTCGGTCAGCCACGCCCCGTGGCCCTCGGTGCTGAGGACGGGTTCCAGCAGGTCGACGATGACGAAGTCGGCGAAGCGGGGGACGGCGAAGTCGGCGAGTTCCTGGGCGGTCCGCGTCACATCGAGGGTGGTGCCGATGCTGGTGCCGGCTTCGTTGACCAGGGCCAGGAGTTGCCGGGCGTGCCACCGCTCGGTGACGTCCTGGACCATGTAGCAGACGCCGGTGATGGCGTCGTCGGCGTCGACCAGGGGGAAGAAGGAGGTCGAGTAGGCGTGCCGGCGGTGCGGGTCGGCCCAGCTCCAGCCCGTGTACTCGTAGTCGGTCACCGGCAGGCCCGTGGCGAGCACTTTGCGCATCAAGCCCTCCAGGTCCTCCGCCTGCACGCCGGGCAGCGTTTCGCTCAGCCGCCGTCCCAGCCGCTCGTCCCGGGGGACCCCGCCGAACCGTTCCAGGGTGTCGTTCAGCCAGACGCAGCGCAGCTCGGTGTCCATGACGGCCATGCCGACCGGTGACCGGGTCAGGAAGCCGTCCAGGACCGACTGGCCCATGGTCCACCGCTGCCGCTCCGCCCGGGCCGACACCAGGAAGCACTCGGTGTCGTCGATGCGGAACGAGGCCGAGACGCGCAGCTGGATGCCGAGGCTGCGGCCGTCGCCGTGCCGTACGGCGATCTGCCCGCTCCAGCCGTTTCCGGCGCGGCACCGCTCCACGACACCGGCGAGCCGTACGGGGTCCTCGGGCATGGCGAGCAGGCGCGCGGCGGAGGTGCCCACGACGTCCCGCGCCGCGTGCCCGAGGAATGCTTCGGCGCTGCGGGTCCAGCCGACGACGACGCCGTGTGCCGATATGACCGCAGCCGCGTCGGTGGAGGCGTCGAAGAGATCACCCGGTCCCCGCGGCGTGGCTGCGGCGAAGCCCTCTGGCGCAGATTCCATCAGTTCCACCCATACACCACTATGAGCGTTTGTCCCTTGATGCGCATGGATACAGCGGGAGGTGCGGATCCGCCCGACGCGGCGCCGTGCGGTTGGGCGGGGCCGGGGCCGGAGGGACCATCGAGGCAACGGACTGTGGAAGCACCGGCCGTCGGCGCCTGTGCGGGCCCGCCCGGCCGGTGGAGGTGAACCCGGCATGGCAGTGGACTCCTACGAAACCGGCCACGAGGAACACGGCGACGAGCCGCCCCGGCCGACCGGGCTGCTGGACGTGCTGAGTGTGGCCGCGGTGGCGCTGGACACCCGCGGCCGTATCGTCTTCTGGACCCCGCAGGCCGAGGAGCTCTTCGGCTACTCCTCGCAGGAGGCCCTCGGCACTTCCGCGGCACGCCTGCTCGTGCACCCGGAACATCTGCAGGCCGTGGTGAGTCTGTTCACCGAGGTGCTGGAGACCGGCCGGGGCTGGGCGGGCGCGTTCCCGGTCCGGCACAAGGACGGCAGCAGCCGGCTGACCGAGTTCCGCACCATGCGGCTGCTGGACGACCTCGGGGACGTCTACGCCCTGGGCATCGCCGCCGACCACACCCTCCTCCAGCGCGTCGAAACCGACCTGGCCCTGTGCGAGCGGCTGATCAACCAGTCCCCCATCGGCCTGGCCCTCCTGGACCCCGAACTGCGGTACCTCCTGGTCAACCCGGCGCTGGAGCGGATCGACGGCACGCGCGCCGAGGACCACATCGGCCGCAGCCTGAGGGAGACCCTGCCCTTCCCGGACGTCGACACCGTCGAGTCCGCCCTGCGTCAGGTGCTCACCACCGGTACTCCCCTGCTGGACCAGTACCACGTCGGCCGGCCGCCGGCCGATCCCGGGCACGAGCACGCCTGGTCGCTGTCCTTCTACCGGCTGGAGGATCCCGGCGGGCGGGTGCTGGGCGCGGCCGTGTCGGTCGTCGACGTCACCGAGCGGCACCGCGCGGCCGCCGAGGCCGACCGGGCGCGGCGGCGCCTGGCGCTCATCGCGGACGCCTCCGCGCGGGTCGGCACCGCGCTGGATGTGGAACAGACCGCCCATGAACTGGCGGAGATCGCGGCGCCCGCGCTCGCCGACGTGGTCGCCGTGGACGTCCTCGACTCCGCCCTGTCCTGCCGTCGTATGCGCAGACCGGACAACGGCCCGGAAATCTTCCGCGCCCTCGCCCTCAAGGCGGCGCACCCCACGGTCGCTCTGCGCGCCGCCGACGCGCCCGGTGACATCGCCTCCTACGAGGGCGACCGCCTGGTCACCCTGTGCGTCCACACCGGACGGCCGGTCCTGGTACGGCATGTCGGACCGCAGGATCTGCCGCGCATCGCCCGGGACGCCGCGGCCGGCGCCCTGCTCGCCCAGGCCGGCGTCCACTCGTATCTGGCCGTGCCACTGATCGCCCACGGTGAGGTGCTAGGGGCCCTCGATCTCAAGCGGACCCGCAATCCGGCGCCGTTCGACGAGGACGACGTCGTCCTGGCCACCGAACTCGCCGGCCGGGCCGCGGTGGCCATCGACAACGCCCGCTGGTTCCAGAGCGTCCGCAACACCGCGCTCACCCTGCAGCGCAGTCTGCTGCCCGAGCACGCGGCGCACCACTCGGGGCTGGAACTCGCCTCCCGCTACCAGCCCGCGCTGGCCACCAGCGAGGTCGGCGGCGACTGGTACGACGTCATCCCGCTGACCGGCGAGAAGACCGCCCTGGTGGTCGGGGACGTCATGGGCAACGGCATCGACGCGGCCGCCACCATGGGCCGACTGCGCACCGCCACCTGCGCCTATGCCGACCTCGACCTCGACCCCGGCGCGGTGCTCCAGCACCTGGACAAGATCACCTGCGATCTGGAGCACTACATCGTCACCTGCCTGTACGCGGTGTACGACCCCGGTACCGGGCTGTGCAGCGTCGCCAACGCGGGACACATGCCGCCCGCGCTCGCGCGGCCCGGCGACCCGCCGAGGCTCCTGGAGCTGCCGACGGCGGCACCGCTCGGCGTCGGCGGCGTCCGGTTCGAGTCCACGGCGGTCGCCCTGCGCCCCGGTGATGTGCTGGTCCTCTACACCGACGGCCTGGTGGAGACCCGTCAGCACGCCATCGACGACCGGCTGAACGCCCTGCTGGACCTCCTGGACGAGCCGCGCCGGCCACTGGAGGAGACTTGCGACGTGTTGCTGTACGGCCTGCGCCATCCCGACGACCACGACGACGTGGCCCTGCTCATCGCCCGGGCGCTGTAGTCGACCCCGTACGGCGTGGCGCTCGGGGCGCCCGACGCCCTACTGTGCCGTCGGCTCCTGCGGAGCGGCCGTGGGTGACGGGTCGGCGGACCCGCGCACGAGCAGCAGGAGGGCGTCGACCAGGTCGTCCGCGGGGCTGCCCGTGGCCAGACGCCGCAGTTGCAGGCCCATGACCAGGGCGACCGTCGTGGCGGCCAGGCGTTCGGCGTCCGGGACGCCCAGCGCGGTGAGGATGCGGGCGGCGAGCAGGTCGTAGGCCCGGAAGGCCTCGGCGGCCGCCTCGCGCAGGCGCTCGTCGCGTCCGGCTTGCAGGTACAGCTCGAAGGGCGCCAGATGGGCGCTGTCCAGCGCCGAGCCGCAGGCCACCTGGCCGGCGAGCGACGCCGCGTCCTCGACGTCCAGGCCCTCCGTCTGGCACTGGTCCGCCAGTTCGGTGAAGTGCCGGGCCTCCTGGCGCACGAAGTGCAGCAGGCTCTCCCGCAGCAGCTCGTGCTGGGTCTCGAAGTGGTAGGTCACCGAACCGAGGGACACGCCCGCTTCCTTGGCGATCCGCCGGTTGGTGACCGCCGCGACTCCGTCCTCGCCGATGATCTGCAGGACAGCGGTGATGATGCGCTGGCGCATCGGGGCGGAAGTGGCGGCATCAGGCATGGCGTGCATTCTTCCATCACCGGGGTGCCTCGCCTGTGGACAGGGCCGCCCGATCTCCCTATTGTTCGTTCGAACGAACAGGAACTGGAGGGTGGTCGTCGTGCACATTGCCGGGTCAACCGTTCTGCTCACCGGGGTCACCGGCGGCATCGGCGGCGCGCTCGCCGCCGAACTGGCCGCCCGCGGCGCCCGTCTGGTGCTCACCGGCCGCCGGGTCGAGGCACTCGAACCACTCGCCGAACGCTACGACGCCCGCATCGTCGCCGCCGATCTGGCCGACCCCGACGATGTGCGGCGGCTGGCCGAGGAGGCCGCCGGCACGGACATCCTGCTGGCCAACGCGGCGCTGCCCTCCAGCGGCGACGTGCTCGACTACACGCCGGAGCAGATCGACCGCGCCCTGGCCGTGAACCTGCGGGCCCCGGCGATGCTCGCCCGGCTGCTCGCTCCGGGCATGGTCGCCGCCGGGCGCGGTCACATCTGCTTCGTCGGGTCGCTGTCCGGCATGGCCGCCACCAAGTCGTCGTCCCTGTACACCGCGACGAAGTTCGGGCTGCGCGGCTTCTCACTGGCCTTCCGCCAGGACCTGCACGGCACGGGCGTCGGCGTGTCGATCGTCCAGCCGGGTTTCGTACGCGACCTGGGCATGTTCGCGAAGACGGGCTCGGCGACGCCCGGCAGGGTCCGCACCGTCTCGCCCGCACAGGTCTGCAGGGGCGTGACGCGGGCGATCGAACGCGATCTCGCCGAGGTCAACGTGGCGCCGCCCGAGCTGCGCTTCCTGACCAAGGTCGCCTCGCAGTTCCCGGGGTTCGCGGAGCGGGTGCAGCGGTTGGCCGGGGCGGAGCCGACGATAAAAGCGATCGTGGCAGCGCAGCGCTCGAGCCGCTGAGGTGCCCCATTCCGGGGTCCGTCTCCTGTGCGGGCGCCGCAGGTACTGAGCCGCCGCCCAACAGCGCGTGAAGCCGGCGGCTTCGTCGTGGGGTTCGACCCCTCGGCCACCAGCCCGTACGTCTGCTACACCACCCCCTTCGGACAGCGCGGTGTCGAGGGCGGCGGAGCCGTCTGGTTCGTCCGGGCTCCCGGCGGAGGCTGCGCCGACGGCGCGCTCTGAGGGCTCCCGCCGTGTGCACGAGAGGGTCGGCTTCCGGCCCGGCGGCACGCGACTGTACGTCTCACTGGACGCGTGACCTCCCGGGCCGACGGGCCCGTGCCCTCTCCGTCGTCCGGCGTCAGCCTTCTCCGGGCAGAGGGTTGTCCTTGACGAATCGGCGGATCTCCTCCGTGAGCGCCGCCGGGTTGTCCAGCTGGACCAGGGTGCGGGCGTCTGGGATCTCCACATAGCGCGCGGCCGGCAGCAGTTCGGCCAGGCGGCGGCCCGTCGCGGGCGGCATCATGCGGTCCTCTGCACCCCAGGCGACCAGCGCCGGGCGGGTGAACCCCGGGAGGTTCCGAGACGCTGCCAGATAGCAGTCCTTCCGGGTCGTACGGAGGAACTTGGCGAAGTCACGGCGGATATGACGGTTTGTCAGCAATGGGCCGTACCAGCGCGCGACGAGTTCCTTCGGGAGCCGCGTCTTCGCCATTCCGCCGAGCGAGGTCTGCATGCGGGCGAGGAAGGGGAAGCGGAAGGACTGCAGGAGGAGGAAGACGCCACCGGGGATCCTGCAGGCCGCGTGCAGGATGCGGCCCTGGACGCCGGGCGGGTAGTTGTCCAGGGCCTCGCACGAGGTCAGGACGAGCCGGGCGATGCGTTCGTCCCGTACACCGACGAGGAGTTGGGCCGTACCGGTGTCGTTCTGGACGAGGGTGACGTCCCGCAGGTCCAGGCGGTCCATGAACTCGGCCAGCAGGCGGGCGATGCCGTGCGCGGAGAGGTCCGCGTCCGGCCGCATGGGATGCCGGTGGCTGCCGAGGGGCAGCACGGGGACCACGACGCGGAAGTCGGGGCGCAGGGCGGAGACGACGTCGGCCCAGACCGAGTCGTCGAAGCCGAGGCCATGGGCGAGGACGACGGTGGGGCCGTCACCTCCGGTGTCCTGGTAGTCGATGGTTCCCGCGCTCAGCTCGATCTCCGCCATGCCCGTGCCTCCGCCCCGGTCGGCCGCTTCGACTGACTCTCTGACTCTTCTCTGTCTCTCGACAGATCGTTCTTGACAGATGGTCTTGATAGATCGTTCTAATGACAGAATAGACCCCCACCACCCTTGGGCAACAGCGGCTCCCCGGAGGTGCCCCGTGAGCGACGGCAAGGCCATCAGCACCCACGAGACCCGGCAGCGGATCCTGCACGCGGGAACCGAGCTGTTCCGGCGCTCGGGGTACACCGGCACGGGCATGAAACAGATCGCCGAGGCCGCCGAGGCGCCCTTCGGCTCGATCTACCACTTCTTCCCCGGCGGCAAGGCCCAGCTGGGCGAGGAGGTGATCCGCACCTCGGGGGCGGTCTATCTGGGGCTCATCACCACGCTCATGCAACCGTACGAGGACCGGGTGGCGGCCACCGCGGACGCCTTCGCCGCCGCGGCCGGCACCCTGGCCGAACTGGACTTCGCCGACCCCTGTCCCATCGCGACGGTGGCGATGGAGGTCGCGAGCACCAACGACACGCTGCGGCGGGCCACTTCGGAGGTCTTCGACAGCTGGATCGACCACCTCGCCGCCTACTACGCCCAGGGAGGCATCCCCGGGCCCGCCGCCCGGGAGACGGCGAGCTCGGTCATCGCCCTGCTGGAGGGCGCCTTCATGCTGGGCCGGGCCGCGCGCAGCACGGAACCGGTACGGGCCGCGGGCGCTGCGGCCGCGGCGATCGTACGAGCGGCACTGGCTGGGAGTTGAGTCGGCGCGGCCGTCAGGTCTGCCGGCTCCGCCCGCTCGCCCGGTAGAGGTCGCGGAGCAGGGCGATCTCGGCTCCGTGGTGCAGCACTTCCTGGTTGACCCACCACACGATGTCCAGGAAGGGCTCCTCCGGGTCGCTGCCGTACGGATACGCGCAGTGCCCGACCGTGTCCAGCGCCGCGTCGTCGGCGCTCAGCAGCGCCTGCCGCCAGGCGGCGACGCCGCTCTCGAAGGCCGCGACGGCGTCGGCGGCATCCCCGCTGACCGGGTGGTTCTCCCGGGTAGCGGAGCGGCTGCCGGCGGTGTGGTCGGCGCGCAGGGACAGCATCTCGGTGAGGTGGCTCAGCCGCCACGCGAGCGTCGTGACGGGCGGTGGCCAGGGGTGCGGGTACGGCGCTGCGTCCCGGCCCCACGGGCCGCCGCCATCCAGGAAGGCCGCCCGGGGCCCCGGCCCGTCGGCGCGCCGCCTGACCGTCCAGCAGCCGGGCACCGGTTCCCAGAAGTACTCGTCGTCGGTCATGGGGTCGACCCGGGTCTCCCCGCCGTCGCCGCTGTCCATGACGGGCCCGGCCAGGCGGCGCAGCAGCCGCCCGCACGCGAAGTCGAACTGGTCGAGCAGCGGGGCGAGTCGGGGCGGTGTGGTCGTCATCGGACACTCCTGGGTGGACGGACCGGCCCCTGCTGTGCCGGCCTGCGGGCGCCACGCCGGTCGCGGGACGCGTACCGGTCTGTCGCCGCGACCAGTGCCTGCCCCATACCGGGTGTCCCGGTAGTGTGACCGGTGTCGTCGACGATCACCAACTCGCTGTCGGGCCAGGCTCGTTGGAGTCGCCAGACGATGCCGAGGAGGTTGCCGAAGTCGAGGCTGCCCTGGACGAGGGTGCCGGGGACGCCCTTGAGCAGGTGGGCGTCGCGCAGGACCACGCCTTCGTCGTTGCCCTCGCCGAGGAAGTGGTCGTTGCCCCAGTAGTGCGTGACGGTGCGGGCGAAGCCCATGCGGAAGACGGGGTCCTCGTAGCGGGCGACGGAGCGCGGCGGCGCGGGGATGGTGGCGGTCTCCCAGTCGGTCCAGGCCCGGGCGGCCCGTTCGCGCACCGCGGGGTCGGGTGATGCGAGCAGCCGGTTGTAGGCGGCGGCGAGGTTGCCGTCCCGCTCGTCGGCCGGTACCTGGGACCGGAACTCGGCGAAGGCGTCCGGGAAGATCCGGCCGAGGCCGCGGGTCAGCAACTCGACCTCGGCGTTCGACCCGGTGGCGACGCCGGTGAGCACCAGCTCGGAGACCACGTCCGGGTGGGTCTGCGCATAACGCAGGGCGAGCACCGACCCCCAGGACACGCCCCACACCAGCCATCGTTCGATGCCCAGGTGCCGGCGCAGCAGCTCCAGGTCGGCCATGAGATGGGCCGTGGTGTTGACGCTCATGTCGGTGTCGTGGCGGCTGGCGTGCGGTGTGGACCTGCCGCTGCCGCGCTGGTCGAGCAGGACGATCCGGTAGGCGGCCGGATCGAACAGGCGCCGGGCATAGGGGGTGCACCCGGATCCCGGCCCGCCGTGCAGGACGACGGCCGGCTTGCCGTCGGGGTTGCCGCAGGTCTCCCAGTAGACGTGGTTGCCGTCGCCCACGTCGAGCATGCCGTATGCGTACGGTTCGATCTCCGGATAGAGGTCCATCCGGGCACCGTAGCGCCTCCGACCGGTCCAGTCGGTGGCCGAGGACCGGTCGGCTCTACTCCAGGGGCGCCCACTGCAGTTGTGCATCGCTCCGCGGTGTCCTTCGCCCGTCCGGAGCCGTTGTCCACGGTAGTGCTCTGTCGCGAAAGCGCCCCGGAATTGTCCGTGATCGGTAACAGCCGGATCCCGCGATCAACCCGGGCCGTCCTGACAGGTGCACGGAACGCGGATGCACAAGAGCACAGGGACACGCACGGAACGGGGCGGGGTATGGCGCGGCACGGTGGGCGGGGTTGGTACGGCCGGATGGTCGCGGCGGCGGTCGGGGTCACCGCGGTGGCGGCCGCCACATCGGTGTGGACCGCGCAGGCCGGCCAGTCGGGCGGCGGCGGTTCGGCCGGGGCGGGTGCCCCGGCCCGGCACGCCGCGCCGAAGACGGTGACCGTGTCCGCCGACATCGCCCACGCCTCGGACGGGGGGGAGCACGCGGTCAACATCACCATCGACGACGGGCCGGACCCCGTCTGGACCCCGCAGGTGCTCCAAGTGCTGCGCGAGAACGGCGTAAAGGCGACGTTCTGCATGATCGGCCCGCAGGCCGAGGCGCACCCGGAGCTGGTCCGGCAGGTGGTGGCGGCCGGGCACCGGCTGTGCGACCACACGGTGTCGCACGACACCACGATGGACAAGAAGTCCGAGGCCTACCAGTCGCACGAGGTCCTGGAGGCCAGGCGGCAGATCACCCAGGCGTCGGGCGGGGTGCAGCCGATGTACTACCGGGCTCCGGGCGGCGCCTTCACCCCCTACAGCCGGCACCTGGCGGCCTCGAACGGGATGCGTCCGCTCGGCTGGAACGTGGACTCCAAGGACTTCGAGCGGCCCGGCACGGGCACCATCGTCGCCACGGTCCAGCGGGAGCTGACCAACGGGCCGACGATCCTCTTCCACGACGCGGGCGGCGACCGCTCGCAGACGGTGGCGGCGCTGCGCACCCTGCTGCCGTGGCTGAAGCAGCAGGGCTACTCCTTCGGTTTCCCGGTGCGCTGAACGAACCTGCCCCCGGTGGCCAACGGCAGCTTTCGGCCAATCCCTGGTGAACCCCGGGGGAAATCTTGGCCATCGAAGTCCCGGGACGACGGTCCGCATCCGCAGTGGTGCCTACCATGAGGCCGCTGCGTACTACGTCGTCCCGGAAAGGCTCGCCATGCCGTTGCCTCGCCTCGGCACGCGGTCCGCTCGTCTCCGGACGGCGCCCGCCGTGTTCGTCGCCCTCGCCGCGGCCCTCGCGGGCACACTGCTGGCCTGTTCGCTCGGCGGCCCGCGCCACGGCCGGACCGCCGGCGCCCCCTCGGCGCACGTCGTCATCGATGTGTCGGAGAGCCGCTGCGGCCGCGGCTGGACCCGGCCCGAGCCCGGGGTGCGGACCTTCGACCTGCACAACTCCTCCGACGGCGCCGCCGAGGTCTACCTCGAGGACCCGGGCAGCCAGGTGGTGTACGGCGAGGTGGAGGGCATCGGGCCCGGAACGACACGGCAGTTGACGGTCCGGCTGGGCAGGGGGGCGTACGCCTTCAAGTGCGTGCCCGACGACGCCGACGCCGTCACCGGCCCCACCGTGCACATCACCGGCGGACAGCCCGGCCCGGGCGCCGCCCCGGTCTCGGAGCACGACCTCATCCCGCCCGCCCTCGCCTACCAGAAGTGGGTCGGCGGCGGACTGGACGAGGTCGTCCGGCTGACGACGCGGCTCAGGGACGCGATCGACGGGGGCGACCTCGTGGGGGCGCGGACGGCCTGGCTGCCCGCGCATCTGGAGTACGAGCGGCTGGGCGCGGCGTACGACGCCTTCGGGGACGCGGACACGGCGATCAACGGCACCGACGCCGGACTGCCCGGCGGGGTGCACGACAAGGACTTCGCCGGGTTCCACCGCGTCGAGTACGGGCTGTGGCACGGCGAGTCGGCCGCCGGGCTGCGCGCCCCGGCGGCGGCGCTGCTGAAGGCGGTGACCGGGCTGCGGGACACCTGGTCGCAGACCCGTATGGACCCCGCTCAGCTGGGCCTGCGCACGCACGAGATCCTGGAGAACACCGTGCAGTTCGAGCTGACCGGCCGCACCGACTACGGCAGCGGCAGCAACCTCGCCACCGCCCGCGCCAATCTCGACGGCACCCGCGAGGTGCTGTCCCGGCTCAGGCCCCTGCTGGCGACCCGGTACGCCGGACTCCCCGAACTTCTAAGGGAGTTGGACCGCGCCGGGCACACCCTGGACGGGTTCCACCGGGGCGGTTCCTGGACCGCGCTGGACCGTCTCACCCGCGCCCAGCGGGAGGACGTGAACGCGGTGCTCGGTGACCTGGTCGAGCGCCTGGCGTCGGTGGCCACCCTGTGCGACCCCCGGAGGACCGTGTGAGCGAGCGTGCCGTCACCGCCGAAGGACCTGACGGCCTGGGCCGGCGCGGCTTCCTGCGCGGCGCCGCCCTGACGGGGGCCGGCCTCGCCACCGGCGCCGCCTCCCCCGCGCGGACACCGGCAGCCACCGCGGCGTCTCTCGCCCCCTTCCACGGCCTCCATCAGGCCTCGGCCATCACGGCCCCCCGCCGCACCTGCGTGTTCGCCTCCCTCGACGTGACCGCCGGGAGCCGCGCCGAGCTCACCGACCTGCTGCGTGCGCTCACCGACCGGGCCCGCTTCCTGACCTCGGGCGGTACGCCGTCCCCGGTGGGCATCACCGGCCCGCCCGCCGACTCGGGCGTCCTCGGCGACCAACTGCCCGCCGGTCAGCTCGCCGTGACGGTCGGCGTCGGCGCCTCACTCTTCGACGACCGGTTCGGGCTGGCCGCGCTCAGGCCCCGGCGGCTGACCGCGATGCCCGCCTTCCCCGACGACGACCTCCGGGCCGACTGGTGCCACGGCGATCTCAGCCTCCAACTGCACGCCGACGAACCCGACACCGCCCTGCACGCGCTGCGCGACATCGCCCGGCACACCCGGGGGGCCGCCCAGGTCCGCTGGCGCCTCGACGGCTTCTCCAGCCCGCCCCGGCCCTCCGGCACCCCGCGCAACCTGATGGGGTTCAAGGACGGCACCGCGAACCCGGACGCCACCAGCGCCCGCGAGATGGACCGCCTGGTGTGGGTGGGCCGGGGCATGGGCGAGCCGGACTGGGCGGTCGGCGGCAGCTACCAGGTCGTACGGCTGATCCGGATGCTGGTGGAGTTCTGGGACCGGGTCTCGCTCGGCGAGCAGGAGCGGATGTTCGGCCGTGCCCGCTCCTCGGGCGCGCCGCTGGACGGCGACCACGAGCACGACACGCCGAAGTACGCCGACGATCCCAAGGGTGACGTCATCCCGCTGGACGCGCACATACGGCTCGCCAACCCTCGCACCCCGGCCACCGCCGGCCAGCGTCTGCTGCGCCGCGCGTACAACTACGACCGGGGCATGGACGCCAACGGCAACCTGGACATGGGCCTGCTGTTCACCTGCTACCAGCAGGACCTGAAGCGGCAGTTCGAGACGGTGCAGCACCGCCTGGCGGGTGAGCCGCTGACGGACTACATCAGCCCGTTCGGCGGTGGCTACTTCTTCGCGCTGCCCGGCGTACGGGACGACTCGGACTGGTACGGTCGCGCCCTGTTCGGCTGAACCTGTCCGGACAACTCGGCGGCCGACCGGGTCAACACACCGTCAAGTTTTGCCCCAGCATCCCTGACTCGGTGTTCACCCGCAGGCCATCATGGCTCCGCCGACGCGTCCGGCAACAGGCGCAGCATGCGTGCTCGTACGACGCACAGACGTTCAGTCCGGAGGGGTAGACCACCATGGCCAGCAGAGGAAGACGAGCCGCGCTGCGGACTCTCGGCGCGCTCGCGGGGGCCGCCGCGCTGACGGCGCTCGGCAGCAACGCGCCCGGCTGGGCGGCCGTGTCCGCGGGCCAGGCCTCGACGACCACGCCGATCAAGCACGTCGTCGTGCTCTTCGACGAGAACATCTCCTTCGACCACTACTTCGCCACGTACCCGAAGGCCGCCAACACCGACGGCACGAAGTTCACCGCGTCGAAGAACACCCCGAAGGACATCGACACCCTCGCGCACGCCGGGCTGCTGAAGAACAACCCGAACCAGTACGCGCCGAAGCGGCTGTCCCCGTCCCAGGCGATGACCTGCGACCAGAACCATTCCTACGGGCCGGAGCAGTACGCCTCCAACGGCGGCAAGGCCGACCAGTTCGTGCAGAACACCGAGGTCGACAAGTGCAGCGGCGGCCTGTTCGGCGAGCCCGGCCTGGTCATGGACTACTACGACGGCAACACGGTCACCGCGCTGTGGAACTACGCCCAGCACTACTCCCTGAGTGACCGCTCGTTCAGCTCGAACTACGGTCCCTCGACGCCCGGCGCGCTGAACCTGATCTCCGGGAACACGCACGGCGTGATCTCCATGGACCCGTCGACCGGCACCGAGAACCCCAAGCAGACCTCGACGCCGGACGCCTACGCGGTCAAGTCCCCGGACGCCAAGGGCGTGGGCACGGTCATCAACGACCCCGACCCGGCCTACGACGACTGCTCCGGCAAGGACCACACCAGCAGCAACGCGCTGGCCTCGATGCAGGGCAGGAACATCGGTGACCTGCTCAACGCCAAGAAGGTGACCTGGGGCTGGTTCCAGGGCGGCTTCCGTCCGTCGACCGCGTGGAACGGCACGTCCGGCTCGTACGCCAAGTGCGACACCACGCACACCAACCTGGGCGGCGCCGCCGTGGCGGACTACAGCCCGCACCACAACCCGTTCTCCTACTACAAGTCGACGGCGAACCAGCACCACCTGGCGCCGAAGAGCGTCTCGGAGATCGGCCACAACGGTCGGGCCAACCACAACTACGACCTGACCGACTTCTCCGCCGCGCTCAAGGCGGGCAAGCTGCCGGCGGTCAGCTTCCTCAAGGCCGGTGAGTACCAGGACGGCCACGCCGGCTACTCCGACCCGGTCGACGAGCAGCACTTCCTGGTCGACGAGATCAACGCGATCCAGAGCTCGCCGCAGTGGAAGTCCACCGCGATCGTGGTCGCCTACGACGACTCCGACGGCTGGTACGACCACGCCTACGTCGCCCCGAGGAACGGCTCGACGGACACCTCGCTCGGCTCCAACGGCAAGGCCACCGACAGCCCGGCCTGCCAGAACGGCCCGAAGGCGTCCGGCGGTTACGCCGACCGCTGCGGCCCCGGCACCCGCCAGCCGCTGCTCGTCGTCTCGCCGTACAGCAAGGTCAACAAGGTCGACCACACTCTGACCGACCAGGCGTCCATCACCCGGTTCATCGAGGACAACTGGTGCACCGGCCGCATCGGCGACCACTCCTTCGACGCCACGGCCGGCTCCCTCGCGGGCATGTTCGACTTCCGGCGCCCGAACAACAGGCAGGTGCTGCTGAACTCCGACGGCTCGGTCAAGCACGTCGGCCCGATCCGGCACGTCGCCCCGGTGTCCACCAGCATCACCCCGGGCCCGGCGATGCAGAACACGGCCGCCACGACGGACGCCTCCGGCTTCCCGACGCTCCCGGTCGGCCTCGGGGCGGGCGCCCTGCTGGCCGCGGGTGCGACCGGCACGTACCTGACGCTGCGCCGCAAGCAGCGGGCCTGATCCCGCAGTCCGGCACACGCGCCCCCGGTCGGTGACCGGGGGCGCGTTCGCATTCCCCCGGCCCCGACGGAGAACCGCCGGCGAAACGCGTGGCCGGACCGTCGGCCGAGATGCTGAAATGGCGCGGTGCAACGTGAGTTCTCGATCGTCGTGGACCGGAGCAACCACCAGTACGCGCCGACCCCGTGGGAGCAGGAGTCGTGGCGGGCCTCGGCCCTCGACTGGGTGGCGGAGCAGCTCGACTCCCACGGACTGCGGCGGAGCGGTGAGCTGAGGGTGCGGCTGCGGCCGTGGTCGGTACTGGTGCGCGTGCCCGTCGAGGGACAGGACGCCGTCTGGTTCAAGGCGAATCCGCCGGCCAGCGCCTTCGAGGGGCCGCTGACCGCCGCGCTGGCCCGCTGGGTGCCGGAGCACGTCCTGCGGCCGCTGGCCGTCGACGCCGAGCGCGCATGGGTCCTGCTGCCCGACGGAGGAGAGCTGTTCCGCGATGTGCTCGCCCGGGAGGCGGTCGAGCCGCGGACCTGGGAGGAACTGCTGCGCCAGTACGCGAGCCTGCAGCGGGCCCTCACCGCGCACGCGCGCGAGATCGAGCGGCTCGGGGTGCCCGCCACCCGGACCGCCGACCTGCCCGAGGCGTTCGACGAGCTGCTCACGAGGAGCACCGCCCTGCGCCCGGAGGCACGCGAGCGGCTGGAGCGGCTGCGGCCCCGGCTCACGGACTGGTGCGCCGAGCTCGCCTCACTCGGCGTCGAGGACACCCTCGACCACGCGGACCTGCACGACGGCCAGCTGTTCCGTCCGGCACCGGGCCGGTTCACCTTCTTCGACTGGGGCGACGCAGTCGTTTCGCACCCGTTCTGCAGCCTGCGCGTCCCCGCCGAGAAGGTTCGCGCACGGTACGGGCCGCAGGTCCTGACCCGGCTGCTCGACGCCTACCTGGAGCCCTGGACGGGAACCGGCCGCGCGCCCGCGGAGCTGCGCCGCGCCGCACACCTGGCCTGGCGGCTGAGCGTCCTGGGCCGCGCCGCGTCCTGGGGCCGCACGTTTCCCGGCCCCTCGGGCACCGTCCCGGGCGCCGAGCAGAGCTCCGAGACCCTGCCGGCGATCTTCGACGACCCGCCGTTCCAGGCATGTTGATCGCGGGCCCCGAAGCGGCGCAGGGGCGGAGCGGCAGGGCGCGTGCCGCGGTCACCGCCGCCGGCCGGTTGTGGGTACGCCCACCGGTTGAGGGTGCGCCCACCGGTTGAGGGTGCGCCGACCGGTGGTGGGCGCGCCGGGTGGATGTCGGTGCGCCGGCCCGTCGTCCGCTCGTCGAGCGCCCCTCCCGCTCGGCGCCTGTGCCCGCTCGTCCTGGCCGAGCCCGTGTCGTACGGCGGACACTGGGCCGTATGATCCGCACTCCGCCGCCCGCCGCTCCCCCGCCCGGCCGCCGTGCCGTGCTGGCAGCCCTCGCCGGTGCCTCGCTCGGCGCGTCGAGCTGTTCCGGCCGTACGGCCCCGGGCGCGCACCCGTCCCGTACGGCCACGACCCCGCGCCCGTCGCAGGAGCCCACAGCCGGCACCAGGTCGCCGTCGCCCACTGCCGCGCTGCCGCGCACCACCCCTTGGCGGCCCACGTCCGCCGAGGTCCAGCCGGCCGCGAAGCTGCGCGCCGTGCGGCTGGTGGAGGCGATAGGCGCCTGGGCCGCGGGGCAGGGCGGCACGGCGGCGGCACGGGCGAGGGTCGCGGCGCTCGGGCTGCCGACGGCCCTCGTCGGGCAGGCCGGTCCGCTGCTGCCGACGGCCGACCAGGCGGCGCTGCAGGTCGTGGACGCGCAGTACGGTGGGATCCTGTCCCGGTCGGCCAGCGTGCTGGTGGTGTGCCGGCAGTGGACCCGGCGCGCCGGCACGGTGAGCGCCGGCGGGACGACGGTCGACGTGCGCCTGTCCCGGTCGGCTTCCGGCTGGACGGTCGATGCCCTGCACCCGGCCCACCCCGGGCCGGCCGCCCGCTCCTTGGCGCCGGACGTCCGCAGCGTCCTGTCGGACGACCGCATCGTGCTGCCGCCCGCCGCTGTGGCGGATCTGCGCAGTGGCCGGGTGCACACCAGTGTGGCGCAGGCGATGCTCGCGCTGGCACGGACGTACCGGCTGGAGGTGAGCGTCGTCCGCTCCGGGCATCCACTGGACGTGTTCGGCACCAGCCGGCCCAGCGACCACCCGCGGGGCCGGGCCTTCGACGTGTGGCGGATCGACGGCCACGCGGTCGTCGATCCGGCGACCTCGCGCGGTCTGATCGAGCGGTTCATGCGGGACGCGGCAGCGGCCGGGTCCTACAACGTGGGCGGTCCCGTGCTGCTGGCAGGCGGCAGTGCCGGTCAGTTCTTCAGCGACGCCACCCATCACGATCACGTGCATATCGGTTTCCGCACCTGACCGCACCCCACAGATGTCACCCGTTCGGCCGAACCGCAGGCGGCCCGGCCGGGCGTGCTCGCGCGGCCTGCCGACCGGTGTTCCGCCGCCGCTGCGGGTTGCGCCGGCCGCGCGGGCGTCGGGACGCTGGAGCGAACACGCATCCGGGAGGCGCAGTGGCTCCAGGGCACGACACCACATCGTCGGACGGCCTCGGCCGCCGGCGTTTCCTCACCCTGTCCGCAGGTCTGGGCCTCGGCACGGCCGCCGCCTGTACGGCGGCACCGCCGCATCCGCACTCCGCCCCGGCCCCCGACGGGCGGTTGCGGCCCGAGGCCGAACGGGACGCCCCGGGCACCGCCGACTGGCGTCTGGCCTCCACCGGCCCGCCGGACGCGGTGGCCGGCTACCCGGACCGGGTGAGCGTGACCCCGGGCGAGCAGTTCGGGCTGCATGTGTCGACCACAGCCGCCGCGTTCCGGGTGTCCGCGTTCCGGGTCGGGTGGTACGGCGGCAAGCAGGCCCGCCGGATATGGGCGTCCGGTCGCATACCCGGCCGCGCCCAGCCGGCGCCGCGCACGCTGCCCGCCACCCGCACGGTGCGCGCCGACTGGCCGGTGACGCTGCCGGTGGACACCTCGGGCTGGCCGGAGGGCGCCTACCTGTTGCGGCTCGAGGCGGACACCGGCCACCAGCGGTACGTCCCGCTGATCGTCCGCTCCACCGACGGCACGGGCCGTACGGTCCTGCTGCACGCCCCGGCCACCTGGCAGGCGTACAACCGCTGGGGCGGCAGCAGCCTCTACAACGGCGTGTCCGGGGCGTACGCCACCCGCTCGCTCGCGGTGAGCTTCGACCGCCCCTACGACGGGGAAGGCGCCGAGAAGTTCCAGGTGTACGAGTGGGCGCTGGTGGTGCTGGCCGAGCGCCTCGGCATACCGCTCGCCTACACCACCGGCGTGGACGTGCACCGCGACCCCGCGGTGCTGCGCGGCGCGCACGCCGTCGTCTGCCTGGGGCACGACGAGTACTGGACGCCGGAGCAGCGGGCCCATGTGACCGCGGCCCGGGACGCCGGTACGAACATCGCCTTCCTCGGCGCGAACACCTGCTTCCGCCGCATACGGCTGGAAGCCGGGGAAGCCGCGGACGACCGTACGGTGGTCTGCTACAAGACCGCCTACCGCGCCGACCCCTGCTACGGCTCGCACCCGGCCCTGGTCACCACCGACTACCGTCTCCCGCCCGCCCCGGACCCCGAGTCCTCCCTGACCGGCGTTCTCTACGAGGGCTATCCGGTCGACGCTCCCTACCTGGTCCGGGCCGCCGACCACTGGCTGTACGAGGGCACCGGCGCACGCTCCGGCGACGCCTTCGCCCATCTCGTCGGCGTGGAGTACGACCGGATCACCCCCGGCGCCCCCACCCCCGGCCCGCTGGAGATCATCGCGCACTCGCCGCTGGTCTGTGAGGGACGAGCCAGCCACAGCGACTCGGCGTACTACACGGCTTCCAGCGGCGCCGGCGTGTTCGCGACCGGCACCATGCGCTGGGTGGAGGGCCTGGTGGCCGGGACGGGCATGCTCGGGCGGGACCACGGCATGGACGCCCGTACCCGTGCGTTCGTCACCCGGACCACGGAGAACCTCCTGCGCACCTTCGCGAAGGGCCCCGCGACCCGGCACGCCCCGCCGCCGCGCGCCAACGTCCGCTCGGTGTACGGGGCCTGACGTCGGTCAGTCCGTCGCGGTGTGCCGTCCGCCCGACCGCAGAAAGTCCCTGCGTGCGTTGTTGTAGATCCGCAGGAGATGCTTGGCGACGGCACAGGCCGCGCCGTCGGCATGGCACTGACGGCAGTTCCGCACGTGCTGCTCATAGGTGAGGCGCGCGTTTTCCAACGCGTCGTTCAGAGAGGACTCGGACATCTCGGCATCTCCGGGCAGGGCGCGTTCTGAACCGCGCCAAGTTGACTGACTGGTAACCCGGAACCAAGGTGATCATGTTACTGGCGGTACTGGGAAACCCGTCTGCACGCCCAGCCGCCGGGCGATCTGCGGGACGCTGAAGTCACCGGTCTCGTCGATCAGCTGCAGCGCGGTGGTAAAACCAAAGCCGTGACTCTGTTGGCGATCTTGTGAGGGGTGCTGACGCGGCGTCTGTTCTGCGGTTCGCTGAGGTGAGGCGGGGTGGTGTCTCGGGGAGGGGCCCGGGGATGTCGTTGCGGCCAAGGAGTTATCAGCGGATTCCGGCGCGGACGGTGCTGACAGCGTGGGCGGCGTGTCCGAAGGGGGCGCCGGCGATGCTGATGCGGGACCGGTTGGA
>NZ_JBSFIH010000010.1:0-195075 GCF_053597455.1 Streptomyces sp. NPDC001393 | reverse complement strand
GCTGTACGCCATCGGCGGCAACGTCGACGCTGCGAAGGCGGCCGGCATCCGTACCCACCGCCGGTGGTCGCCCCTCACCCATTGACTCAACCCCGCTGCTCCGACGGCCGGCGCGGGCCCGGCAGGGCCGCCACCACCCGGGTCCTGAGCGCCGACCAACGCGCCGACACCGCCCACAGCACCCGCACCGACGAGCGGGGCAGGAACAGCGCCCGCAGCCGGGTGCCGGTGCCCGCCGTGCCGCGCAGCCCCTCGATCACCCGGCGCACGTCCCCCGCCGCACCCGCCGCCGGGCGCGGCCGGGGCGCGTACAGCACCTGCTCCACCGCGTCCGCCACCCGGTGCACCGCGGCCTCGGTCGCGGGGTCAAGGCGCGCGAGCTCGACGATCCGGGCGGCCGCCCGGCGCGGGGTCAGCGACTCGTCCGGCGCGACGCCGTGGTCCCAGGCGCTGTCCGTCAACTCCTGCCAGGCCGCCAGGGTGTGCGCCGCCGCGCCCTGCTCGGTCCGGGCATGTCCGCCGAGCCGCACCGAGCGCAACCGCGTCCGCCACAGCAGCGGCGACAGCGGAATCGCCAGGATCACCAGCGCCGCCAGGCCGATCAGCGGATACCACCCCAGGCCCGTGCCACCGCCGCCGCTGTGCGGGGCCGCCGCCGCGGACGTGCTGCCGCAGTCCTGGAGCCGGCGCAGCTCAGGTGGGCAGCTCTGGCTGGGCGAGGCCGCCGCCGAGGGCGCCGTGGACGACTGGTGCGAGGGCAGGCTCTGGTCGGGCAGCGAGCTGCCCGGCGTGTCCGACTGGGTGTACGACGGCATGGTGCCGCGGGTCGGGGTCGGCTCGAAGCGGGTCCAGCCCACACCCTCGAAGTACAGCTCGGGCCAGGCGTGCGCGTCCTTCTGGTTCACCGCGACCGTGCCGTCGGCCTGCGGGGTGCCGGGCGCGAAGCCCACCGCGACCCGGGCCGGGATGCCCAGGGTGCGGGCCATCGCCGCCATGGCGAAGGAGAAGTGGACGCAGAAGCCCTGCTTCTTCTTCAGGAAGTTCGCGATGGCGCCCGGCCCGCGGCCGACCTCCACCTGTGTGTCGTACTGGAAGCCGCCCGTGACGGCGAAGTAGTCCTGGAGCTTGACCGCTTCCTCGTAGTGGCTGCGCGCGCCCGCCGTGATCTGCTTGGCGGTCTCGGCCACCACCTTCGGCAGTGCGGACGGCACCTTCGTGTACTCGCTTTTCAGGGCCGCCGGCGGCTCCGGCGCGGTGGACAGCTGCTCGGCGGTCGGCTGCACGTCCAGGCTGGTCACCTGGTAGGTCTCGCCGCGCGTGGTCTGGCCGTGGTCGCCGACCAGGGTCATGCCGACCGGCTCGTAGCGCCAGCGGCCGCCGATCTTCACACCGCTCGGCGGGTACGGCATCGGCAGCCAGTCCTGGGCGTACCAGTCCGACGCCGTGACCGTGGTCGTCACCGTGCCGCGCTTGACGTCGCCGTCGAGGCCGGTGGGCGTCGGGAACCGGTCCGGGACGCCCACGATGTGCCGCTGGGCCGGCCTCCAGGTGGTGCCGTCGAAGTCGTCCAGGGAGACGATCCGCAGATACAGGTCCGAGATGTCGTTCGAGCTGGTCTTCAGGGACAGCACCTGGCGGTCGTTGTTCGTGTTCAGGCTGTCGCGCAGCGACACCAGCGGGTTGACCGCGGAGATCGTGCCCCCGTCGCCGTTGCCCACTCCCACACCCGTGCCGGCGGCGCCCAGCAGACCGCCCTGCATCGCGGGCAGGGCGAGCGGCACCACCAGCGCCGCACCGAGCGCGACCGCGCCGATCCGCCGTCCGGTGCGCACCGGCGCCACCGCGCCGTAATCCGGGGAGCCCGGGGCACGGGGAGCGCCGCCGAAGACCCGGCCCCACTGCGCCAGCCGGTCCCGGCCCTCCGCGAGCAGCAGCATCAGATAGCCGGCTGCCGCAACCAGGAACCACAGCCAGTCGGCCCCGCCGTCGGACAGCCCGGCGGCCACCGAGTACAGCGCGAGCAGCGGCAGGCCGGCCGGGGCCGCGCTGCGGAAGGTCACCGCAAGCGTGTCCACCAGCAGGCCGATCAGCAGGACCCCGCCGATCAGCATCAGCTTGATGCCGTCGGTCAGCGGCGCCGGTATCGCGTACTCGCTGACGTCGTTCGACCCTTGCTGGAGCAGGTCGGCGAAGTGCCGGATGGCGTCCGGGCCGGGGATCAGCCCGATGACCGCGTACTCCCGGGCGAAGACCAGGGTCAGCAGCACCACGGTGACCAGCGCCTGCGCCGCCACGGTCAGCGGCCGGCCCAGCGGCACCCGGCGGGCCGCCGCGCCCACCCCGGCCTGCACGGCCACCAGCGGGACCAGCTGCAGCAGCCAGGTCGGCTCGGCCACCAAGGGCAGCAGCGCGCAGGAGGCCATCAGCGTGGCCGCCGCCGCGCACAGCGCCAGTCGAGCCCGCCCACTCATCGCGTCGCCTCCCGGCCCACGGCGGCCGACGCCCAAGGGCGGCTCGTGCGTTTGTTTCCCCGGCGCATGGAGGTCGGTGCGGACGGATCGCTCGTGCGTTTGTCTTCCTGGCCCATGGGGGCCGGTGCGCAAGGATCGCTCGTGCCTTTGTCTCCCCGGCTCATGCCAGCGGGTGCGGAAGGGCCGCTCGTGAGTTTGTCTCTCCGGCCCACGGCGGCGGGTGCGGAAGGATCGCCCGTGCGTTTGTCTCCCCGGCCCAGCGCGGCCGGCCCGGAGCGGCCGCTCATGTGCTTGCCTCCCCGGCCCATCGCGGCCGGTGCGGAGTGACTGCTCATGTCATCGCCTCCCCGCCCACAGCGGCCAGCCCGGAGCGCTCTCGGTCCGCCTGTTGCCACAGTGCGTTCAGCGGGCCGCCGCGCGGCACGCTCAGCGCCGTCCAGCCCGCCTCGCGCAGCATCCGCAGCCGCTCGGCGTGCCGGTCGGCGTGCCGGTCGCCGGGCCGCGGCACGTCGGACGACTCCCGCGTCCAGGTGTCGGGGTCCAGCACGAAGGCGACGGCACCGCCGCTGCGCCGGCTCATCTTGGCGACCGTCGCGGCCTGCTCCTCGTCCAGGTCGCCGAGGAAGGCCACCAGCAGCCCCTCGTTGCCGCCGCGGAGCACGTCGTACGCCCGGGACAGGCCCGCGCCGTCGGAGTGGTCGATCACCGCGAGGGTGTCCATCATCAGCCCGGCCGCCTCCGCGGTCTCCTGGCCGGTGCCCGCGAACCCGTCGGCGCCCTCGCCGGGCACCACGCTGCCGCTGTCGGTCAACAGCCGTACCGAGAAGCCCCGTTCGAGCATGTGCACCAGCACCGAGGCGGCACCGGAGACGGCCCACTCGAAGGCCGAGTCGGGGCCGGCGCCCTCGTAGGCACCGCCCCGGGTGTCCAGCAGGACGGTGCAGCGGGAGCGCCGGGGCTGTTCCTCGCGGCGCACCATCAGCTCGCCGTAGCGCGCGGTGGACCGCCAGTGCACCCGGCGCAGGTCGTCGCCGTAGCGGTAGCCGCGCGGGATCACGTCGTCCTCACCCGCCAGGGCCAGGGAACGCTGCCGCCCGTCGCCGTACCCCTTGGCCTCGCCGCTGAAGCGGACCGGGGCGAGCGGATCCACGCGCGGGATGACCGTGAGGGTGTCGAACGTCGAGAAGGACCGGGTGAGTTCGCACATCCCGAAGGGGTCCGTCAGCCGCAGCTGCAGCGGGCCCAGCGGATAGCGGCCGCGCAGGTCGGAGCGGACCCGGTAGGACACCTCGCGGCGGCCGCCCGGCTCCACCCGGTCCAGCACGAACCTCGGGCGCGGACCGAGGACGTAGGGCACCCGGTCCTGGAGCATCAGCAGGCCGGTGGGCAGCCGGGAGACGTTGTCCATCCGCAAGTGCACCCGGGCCTCGCTGCCGGCCGGCACGCGCGCGGGGGAGAGCCGACGGGTGCCGGCCACCCGGTAGCGCGTGCGGTACACCACGGTCGCGCAGATCAGCGGCAGCGCGGCCAGCAGCAGACCGACCCGCAGCAGATCGCTCTGACCCAGCACGTACGCGCAGATCGCGGCCGCGATCCCGGCCGCCAGGAAGGAACGGCCGCGTGTCGTCAGACCCGCCAGGGCGGTTCGGACGCCGCTCGTCTCCCCGCGGTCGGCCTCCGCCTGCCCCGGCCCCGCGGCGCTCATCACAGACTCCGCGGGGGCTGCTGGGGATACGCCGGAATCCCACGGCCGAGCCCGCCGAAGCCCGGACCCTGCGCCCCCGGAGCCGCGGGCACGGGGGTGTGCTGGAGGATCTCCTGCACGACCTGCTCGGCAGTACGGCGGTTCAGCTGGGCCTGGGCGGTGGGCAGCAGGCGGTGCGCGAGGACGGCGACGGCGAGTTCCTGGAGGTCGTCCGGCAGCGCGTACTCCCGGCCGGCCAGGGCCGCGGACGCCTTGGCCGCGCGCAGCAGATGCAGCGTCGCGCGCGGGGAGGCGCCGAGTCTGAGGTCGGGGTGGGTGCGGGTGGCGGCTACCAGCTCCACCGCGTACCGCCGTACCGGCTCGGAGACGTGCACGCCGCGCACGGCCTCGATCAGCTTCACGATCTCGTGCGCGTGCGCCACCGGCTGCAGGTCCTCCAGCGGGCTCACCCCGCCGTGGATGTCGAGCATCTGCAACTCGGCCTCCACGCTCGGGTAGCCGACGGAGACGCGGGCCATGAAGCGGTCGCGCTGGGCCTCGGGGAGCGGGTAGGTGCCCTCCATCTCGACCGGGTTCTGCGTGGCCACCACCATGAAGGGGCTGGGCAGTTCGTACGTCTGCCCGTCGATGGTGACCTGCCGCTCCTCCATGGACTCCAGCAGCGCCGACTGGGTCTTGGGCGAGGCGCGGTTGATCTCGTCGCCGATCACGATCTGCGCGAAGATGGCGCCCGGCTTGAACTCGAAGTCCCGGCGCTGCTGGTCCCAGATGGAGACACCGGTGATGTCCGAGGGCAGCAGGTCGGGCGTGAACTGGATGCGCCGCACCGAGCAGTCGATGGACCGCGCCAGCGCCTTGGCCAGCATCGTCTTGCCCACTCCGGGGACGTCCTCGATCAGCAGGTGGCCCTCGGCGAGCAGCACGGTCAGCGCGAGCCGTACGACCTCGGGCTTGCCCTCGATCACGCCCTCCACCGAACCGCGCACCCGCTCCACCGTGGCGGTCAGATCTGTGAGGCTCGCTCGATCGTCATAGGTCGTCACCCGGCCCTCCTCGGCCCGTTCTTTCCGGGCCGACGCTGCGTGCGAAACCGGCCCACCCCGAAACACGGACACCACGCGGGAAAAGTTCCGCGTGACGCCACACCCGCATTCTTGCCGCCGTTACCGATTCGTGTCACTCGCCTGTGGACAACTGCCCGCACGATGTCGGTCTTACCTCTTTTTCGACCGCATCTTCGATATGGCGATCGGCCGGTGGCGGGATGCTGACGCGCCGGATGCTTCGGGGCGGCCGGCCGGTCTGCCCGGTCAGGCCGGGTCGACCTCGCGCAGCAGACCGGTGCGCACGTCGAACACGAAGCCGCGTACGTCGTCGGTGTGCAGCAGGAACGGCGAGGTCCGCACGCGCTGCATGGACTGGCGCACGTCCTGGTCGACGTCCCGGAAGGCCTCCACCGCCCAGAGCGGCCGCTGGCCGACCTCCATCTCCAACTCGTGCCGGAAGTCCTCGGTGATGGACTCCATGCCGCAACCGGTGTGGTGGATGAGCACGACACTGCGGGTGCCGAGCGCCCGCTGGCTGATGGTCAGGGAGCGGATCACGTCGTCGGTGACGACCCCGCCCGCGTTGCGGATGGTGTGACAGTCGCCGAGCTGCAGGCCGAGCGCGGCGTGCAGGTCGAGACGGGCGTCCATACAGGCCACGACGGCGACCTTGAGGACGGGACGGGCGTCCATCCCGGGGTCGGCGAACTCGGCGGCGTACGCCTGGTTGGCCTTGACCAGGCGATCCGTGACGGTGCCGCCGTCGGTTATGGCGCCTTCGGATCCAGTGGGCACTGCTGCGGAAGTCGTCATACTCATGACGGTACTGGTCAGCCCCGGTCCCGTCCTCCTGTGAGAGCAGGACAAAAAACGTCATTGCGGCTTGTTGTGAGCTACCCCATAGGGAGGGCAAACCTGTTTCGGACGGGTGAATCCCGCCGAATTTCGGCTCCCACCGCGTTGCGGCGGGCGACGCGCAGGCCGGTTGATTGACCGCGAGACAGGGTGGACTAAAGTGACGCGAAGCGGGAGACGTGGCTCTCCCTGCTGGTGAAACCCCCGGAGACCCCGGCTCACCCCGGACCGTCTCCCCACGCGCGCGGCGCGTACGTACGGCTCGGCCTCCTCCCGCTCCCGGTCCGGCTGACGCTTCCGGCGCCGGCAGGCCCGATCCTTCACGAGCTGGCGGGGACCCGGCGGTGCGTGCGGCCCGCCGGAAGATGAGAGGCCCGGAATCAAATGGGGCGCGAAGCGCATTCGAACAAGGGCGGTGGTGGGCGAGGGGAGGGACAGAGTCGACACGTCCCGGTGATGCTCCAGCGGTGCCTGGACCTGCTGGCGCCCGCCCTGGAGCACCCGGGAGCGGTGGTCGTCGACTGCACCCTCGGCCTCGGCGGGCACAGCGAGGCACTGCTGGCCCGGTTCCCCGAGGCGCGGCTGATCGGCCTCGACCGGGACAAGGAGGCGCTGCGCCTGTCGGGCGAGCGGCTGGCGCCCTATGGTGAGCGCGCGACCCTCGTGCACGCCGTCTACGACGAGCTGCCCGACGTACTGCACAAGCTGCGCATCGCGCGCGTGCAGGGCGTTCTGTTCGACCTCGGGGTCTCCTCCATGCAGCTGGACGAGGCCGACCGCGGCTTCGCCTACGCCCAGGACGCGCCGCTGGACATGCGGATGGACCAGACGACCGGTATCAGTGCCGCCGAGGTCCTGAACACCTATCCGGCGGGCGAACTCGTGCGGATCCTGCGCGCGTACGGCGAGGAGAAGCAGGCCAAGCGGATCGTGGCCGCGATCGTGCGGGAGCGCGAGAGGGAGCCGTTCACCAACAGCGCGCGGCTGGTCGAGCTGATCCGCGACGCCCTCCCGCAGGCCGCCAAGCGCACCGGCGGCAATCCCGCCAAGCGCACCTTCCAGGCGCTGCGCATCGAGGTCAACGGCGAACTGTCCGTCCTGGAGCGGGCGATCCCGGCGGCGGTGAAGGCGCTCGACGTGGGCGGCCGCATCGCCGTGCTGTCGTACCACTCGCTCGAAGACCGCCTGGTCAAGCAGGTGTTCGCGGCCGGCGCCGCGTCCACCGCGCCGCCCGGCCTGCCGGTCGTACCGGAGCGCTACCAGCCGCGGCTCAAGCTGCTCACCCGGGGTGCCGAACTTCCCACCGAGGAAGAGGTCGCCGAGAACCGCCGGGCCGCACCCGCCAGGCTGCGCGGCGCCGAACGCATCAGGGAGGACGCCGAGTGACCGAGACGGGTCGGTTGGATTCCCGAACTCACCGGGGGGCTCACGAGGACTCCCAGGCTGATCAAGGGGGTCAGGGGCATTCCCGAACCCGCCAGGGGGGTTGGTTGGATTCCCGGACGCACCGGGCGGCTCGCGCGGGCAGCCGCGCGGATGTCCGGACGTACGGCAGGCCCGACGGGGGGACCTGGGCTGAGGGGACCTGGATGCGCCGGGGGTCCGGCGAGGGCCCTGGACGCACCGGGGGACCGGTAGAGCTTCCGGGGGTGCACCGGGAGCGCCACGAGGACTCGCGCACCGACCGGGGGGAGCCGTGAGCAGGAAACCCGAACTGAGGGGGCGGGCCGCGCGGCTCGCCCGGCTCTTCCCGGCCGGCCGTGCCCGGGCCGCCCGCACCCCGTTCGTCCTGCTCGTCGTCCTGCTCCTCGGCGGCGGCCTCATCGGACTGCTGGTGCTCAACTCCCGGCTCAGCGAAGGCTCGTTCAAACTCGCCGACCTGCAGAAGCAGACGAAGAGCCTCACCGACGAGGAACAGGCCCTCCAGCGGGACATCGACGCCTACTCCTCTCCCGACGCCCTCCAGCGCCGCGCCCGCGAACTCGGCATGGTCCCCGGCGGCGACCCGGCCTTCCTGGGCCCCGACGGCAAGGTCAAGGGCGTCCCGAGCGCCGCCCCCGAGTCCGCCGCCCTCACCGGCCCGGTCGCCCCCGAGACCCTGACCCCGACGGCGGCCCCCGCCACGGCCCCGACCACCGTGGCCAGCCCGAGCCCGCCCACGCCCACCGCCCCGGCCCCGGTCACGCCCTCTCCCACGGCAGCGGCAGCGGCACCGGCCCAGGGACAACCCCTGTCCGCCCCCACCGCCTCCGCCCCCGAGGGAGCCATCCCCCCACCCCCGTCCATCCCCCAGCCCACCCCGACCCCCGGCAGGTGACGGAAGTGTCCGACAGGGAACCGCCGCGCCGTCGTGTGCCCGGGCCGGCGTGTGCGCTGCGCTCGGGTGAGGGGAGGGGTGGGCGCCGGTCCCGGTGTGCCGCCGGTACGGCGCCGCTCGCGCTGTGGCGCCGCCCGGCGCCGGTCGCCGCCGCGGAAGGTGTCGTGGCGCCGCTCTCGATGTTCCAGCCCATTCCGACCCCGACCCCCGGCAGGTGACGGAAGTGTCCGACAGGGAACCGCCGCGCCGTCGTGTGCCCGGGCCGGCCGGGCCGCCGCGTCCGAGGAGTGCCGTGCGGCGGCAGCCCGGGCCCGGTGCGCGTCCGGCGCGGCGGCCGAGCAGTGCTCGGCCGCTCGCCCAGCGCCCCCTCCGGCTCGGCAGTCCGCGGCCCCGGCTGCGCCTGGTCAGCCTCACGCTGACCCTGGTCCTGACCGCCTTCGTGGTACGGCTCCTCCAGGTGCAGGGCGTCGACGCCAGCGCGTACGCCGCGCGGGCCGAGCAGAACCGGTATGTCGTGCACACGCTGGCCGCCGAGCGCGGTGGGATCACCGACCGCAACGGCGTGGCCCTCGCCATCAGCGTGGACGCGTACGACATCACGGCCGATCCGACGATGTTCAGCAGGAAGCAGCTGAAGATCGGCAACGGCCCGGAACAGGCCGCCGCGCTGCTCGCGCCGATCCTCGGGCAGAGCCAGGCCGAGCTCGTGAAGAAGCTGCGGCCGCAGAACCCGAACTCCCGGTACACCCGGCTCGCCACCCGGCAGACCCCGCAGGTCTGGAAGCAGATCAAGGACCTGAAGAACGCGCTCGCCAAGAAGGCGGAGACGGACTCCACCACCGTCAATGTGCTCGCCGGCGTCTTCGCCGACCCGAGCAGCCAGCGGCTGTACCCCAACGGCGACCTCGCCGCCGGGATACTGGGCTGGGTCAACGCCGACGGCCAGGGCGGCGGCGGCATCGAGCAGGAGCTGAACAAGCAGCTGGCCGGAAAGGACGGCAAGATCCGGTACGCCCAGTCCGGAGGGCGCGAGGTGCCCACGGCGGGATCGACGGAGACGCCCGCCGTGCCCGGTTCCGACGTCGAGCTGACCATCGACCGCGACATCCAGTGGGCCGCGCAGAACGCCATCACCGAGCAGGTGAGGAAGTCCAGGGCCGACCGCGGCTATGTCGTCGTCCAGGACACCCGCACCGGGCAGATCCTCGCCATGGCCAACGCGCCGGGTTTTGACCCCAACGACCTGTCGAAGGCCGACGGCGCGGCCCTGGGCAACGCGGCCGTCCAGGACGCCTATGAGCCCGGCTCCACCGCCAAGGTGATGTCGATGGCGGCCGTGCTGCAGGAGAACGCGGCCACCCCGCTCACCCACGTCGTCGTACCGAACCGGCTGCACCGCGGCGACCGGCTCTTCGCCGACGACGTCGACCACGACACCTGGTACCTCACGCTGAACGGCGTCCTCGCCAAGTCCAGCAATATCGGCACCATCCTGGCCACCGGCCAGCTCGGCAGGACGCAGTCCGAGGCCAACAAGGTCCTCTACTCCTACCTGCGCAAGTTCGGCATCGGCAGCTACACCGGACTCGGCTTCCCCGGCGAGACCCCCGGCATCCTCGCGCCGTACCAGAAGTGGTCCACCTCGCAGCAGTACACGATTCCTTTCGGCCAGGGCTTCTCGCTCAACGCGATGCAGGCCGCCTCCGTCTACTCGACCATCGCCAACGGCGGGGTTCGCATCGAGCCGACCCTGGTGCGCGGCACGAAGGGCGCCGACGGCCGCTTCACGCCTGCGCCCAAGCCCAGGCAGACCCGCGTGGTCAGCGAGAAGACGGCCAGGACGGTCGCCCAGATGCTGGAGTCCGTCGTGGACGACGAGCAGGGCACCGGCATCAGGGCCCGCATCCCCGGCTACAACGTCGCGGGCAAGACCGGCACGGCCAACCGCGTGGATCCGGCCACCGGCAGGTACCGCGGCTACACCTCCTCGTTCGCCGGATTCGCGCCCGCCGACAACCCCCGCATCACCGTCTACTGCGCCATCCAGAACGCCACCGCCGGAAGCTACTACGGCGGCCAGATCTGCGGTCCCATCTACAAGCAGGTGATGGAGTTCGCCCTGAAGACCCTCCAGGTCCCGCCGACCGGTGCGCCGGCCGCGAACCTGCCCGTCGACTACAAGCCCTGATCAGCACCGGAACACCAGGAACCAACTCGTGACGACGACCACTCCCGACGCCGGGAACCAAGGGGCCGAGAACCCCTCACTTCGCCCCGGAGCGGGTACGCCCGGTACGCTCACCGCCGTGCCACACGCTGATCAGTCCCAAACCACCCAGAAAGGCGCTTCCGTGACATACCCGGGACCGCCGCGACCGGTTCAGGTCTCCGCCACACCCCTCGCGGAACTGGCCGATCAGCTGGGTGCCGCCGCTCCGGACGCTGCCGCCGAGGTCACGGGGATCACCCACGACTCGCGCGCCGTCCGCCCCGGCGACCTGTACGCCGCCCTCCCGGGCGCCCGCCTGCACGGCGCCGACTTCGTCACCCAGGCCGCCGGCCTCGGCGCGGTCGCCGTGCTCACCGACCCGACGGGCGCCGAGCGCGCCGCCGCGACCGGACTGCCGGTCCTGGTCGTGGCCGACCCGCGCGGACGGATGGGCGAGCTGGCGGCGACGATCTACGGCCACCCCGGCCGCGACCTGCTCCAGATCGGCATCACCGGCACCTCCGGCAAGACCACCACCGCCTACCTGGTCGAGGGCGGGCTCAGGACCGCGAAGTCCACGGGCCTCGTCGGCACCGTCGAGATGCGCATCGGCGACGAGCGCATCAAGTCCGAGCGCACCACCCCCGAGGCCACCGATCTGCAGGCGCTGTTCGCCGTCATGCGCGAGCGCGGCGTCGAGGCGGTCGCCATGGAGGTCTCCAGCCACGCCCTGGTCCTCGGCCGGGTCGACGGCTGTGTCTTCGACATCGCCGTGTTCACCAACCTCAGCCCGGAACACATGGAGTTCCACTCCGACATGGAGGACTACTTCCGGGCCAAGGCGCAGCTGTTCACGCCGGAACGCAGCAGACTCGGCGTGATCAACGCCGATGACGCGTACGGCCGCCGGCTGGCCGAGGAGGCCACGGTCCCCGTCGTCACCTTCTCCGCCGAGGGCCACCCCGACGCCGACTGGCGCGCCGAGGACGTCCAGGTCGGCCCCATGGACTCGACGTTCACCGTGGTCGGCCCGGACGGCGAGCGCGTCCACGCCAGGTCGCCGATCGCCGGTCCGTTCAACGTGGCGAACACCCTGGCCGCCGTCGTCGCCCTCGCCGCCGCCGGTCTCGACCCGCAGACCGCCGCCGACGGAATCGCCGCCGTCCCGGGCGTCCCCGGCCGCCTGGAGCGCGTCGACGCCGGGCAGCCCTACCTCGCGGTCGTCGACTACGCCCACAAGACCGACGCCGTCGAGTCCGTGCTCAAGGCGCTGCGCAAGGTCACCAAGGGCCGCCTGCACGTGGTCCTCGGCTGCGGCGGCGACCGCGACCGGACCAAGCGCGCCCCGATGGGCGCCGCCGCGGCCCGGCTCGCCGACACGGCCGTACTGACCTCCGACAACCCCCGCTCCGAGGACCCGCTGGCGATCCTCGCGACCATGCTCCAGGGGGCCGCCTCCGTGCCCGCGCACGAGCGCGGCGAGGTGCTCCTGTTCGAGGACCGGGCCGCCGCGATCGCCGCCGCCGTGGGCCGCGCCCAGGCCGGCGACACCGTGCTGGTCGCGGGCAAGGGCCACGAGCAGGGCCAGGACATCGCCGGCGTGGTCCGTCCCTTCGACGACCGCCAGGTGCTCCGCGAAGCCATCCAGAAAACCCAGGGATGAAAATCCAGAAGACCCAGGGGATGAACTTGTGATCGCCCTCTCCCTCGCCGAGATCGCAGCAGTCGTCGGCGGGCAGACGCACGACATACCGGATCCGTCCGCGGCCGTCACCGGACCGGTCGTCCGGGACTCCCGCGAGGTGGTGCCCGGCAGCCTGTTCGCCGCCTTCGTCGGCGAGCGCGTGGACGGCCACGACTACGCACCGCAGGTGATCGAGGCGGGCGCGGTCGCCGTACTGGCGTCGCGCCCGGTCGGCGTGCCCGCGATCGTCGTCGACGACGTCCAGACCGCGCTCGGCGCCCTGGCCCGGCACGTCGTACGCCGGCTCGGCGCGACCCTCGTCGCCCTGACCGGCTCGGCGGGCAAGACCAGCACCAAGGACCTGATCGCGCAGGTGCTCCGGCGCAAGGCGCCGACGGTGTTCACGCCCGGCTCGCTCAACAACGAGATCGGGCTGCCGCTGACGGCCCTGTCCGCCACCGAGGAGACCAGGTTCCTCGTGCTGGAGATGGGCGCGCGCGGCGTGGGGCACATCCGCTACCTCACCGACCTGACCCCGCCGAAGATCGGCCTGGTCCTCAACGTCGGCACCGCCCACATCGGCGAGTTCGGCGGCCGCGAGCAGATCGCCGAGGCCAAGGGCGAGATCATCGAGGGCCTTCCGGAGGACGGCGCCGCGATCCTCAACGCCGACGACCCGCTGGTCCGGGCCATGGCCCCCCGTACCAAGGCGAAGGTGGTCCTTTTCGGAGAGTCGGCCGAAGCGGACGTACGCGCCGAGAACGTGCGACTCACGGACAGCGGACAGCCCTCCTTCAGGCTTCTCACACCCTCCGGTGCATCCGATGTGACCATGCGCCTGTACGGTGAGCACCACGTGTCGAACGCGCTCGCCGCGGCCGCCGTCGCCCATGAGCTGGGCATGTCCGCGGAAGAGATCGCCACCGCGCTCTCCGAGGCGGGCTCCCTCTCCCGCTGGCGCATGGAGGTCACCGAGCGCCCGGACGGCGTGACCATCGTCAACGACGCCTACAACGCCAACCCCGAGTCCATGCGGGCCGCCCTCAGGGCACTCGCGGCCATGGGCAAGGGGCGCCGCACGTGGGCGGTGCTCGGCAAGATGGCCGAGCTGGGGGACGAGGCGCTCGCCGAGCACGACGCCGTCGGACGGCTCGCCGTCCGGCTCAACGTCAGCAAGCTCGTCGCCGTCGGGGGCATTGAGGCCTCCTGGCTGCAACTGGGCGCATATAACGAGGGTTCGTGGGGTGAGGAGTCGGTGCACGTGTCCGACGCACAGGCGGCGATCGACCTGTTGCGCAGCGAGTTGCGCCCGGGGGACGTCGTGCTCGTGAAGGCGTCCCGTTCGGTGGGTCTGGAGAGCGTTGCCCAGGCGCTCGTCGAGACCGGTGCCGAGGGCGAGGTTGCCGCCCGATGATGAAGCAGATCCTGTTCTCAGGAGTCATTGGCCTCTTCCTGACGCTGATCGGCACCCCGCTGCTGATCAAGCTCCTCGCCCGCAAGGGCTACGGCCAGTACATCCGCGACGACGGTCCGCGCGAGCACGCCAGCAAGCGCGGTACGCCGACCATGGGCGGCATCGCCTTCATCCTGGCGACGATCGCGGCGTACTTCCTGAGCAAGCTCATCACCGGTTACCCGCCCACCTACTCCGGGCTGCTGGTCCTCGGTTTGATGTTCGGCATGGGCCTGGTCGGCTTCCTCGACGACTACATCAAGATCGTCAAGCGGCGTTCGCTGGGCCTGCGGGCCAAGGCGAAGATGGCCGGCCAGCTGATCGTCGGCATCGCCTTCGCCGTGCTGTCGCTGATGTTCGCCGACGCGCGCGGCAACACCCCGGCCTCCACCAAGCTGTCCTTCATCACGGACTTCGGCTGGACGATCGGCCCGGTGCTGTTCGTCGTCTGGGCGCTGTTCATGATCCTGGCGATGTCGAACGGCGTGAACCTCACCGACGGTCTGGACGGTCTGGCCACCGGCGCCTCCGTGCTGGTCTTCGGCGCCTACACGTTCATCGGCGTGTGGCAGTTCCAGGAGTCCTGCGCCAACGCGCAGACCCTGACCAACCCGGCCGCCTGCTACGAGGTGCGCGACCCGCTCGACCTCGCGGTGATCGCCTCCGCGCTGATGGGCGCCTGCCTGGGCTTCCTGTGGTGGAACACCTCGCCGGCGAAGATCTTCATGGGCGACACCGGCTCGCTCGCCCTCGGCGGTGTCCTCACCGGTCTGGCCATCCTCTCCCGCACGGAGCTGCTGCTGGCCATCATGGGCGGCCTGTTCGTCCTCATCACCATGTCGGTCGTCATCCAGGTCGGCTCCTTCCGGCTCACCGGCAAGCGCGTCTTCCGGATGGCGCCACTGCAGCACCACTTCGAACTCAAGGGCTGGTCCGAGGTCCTGGTGGTGGTCCGGTTCTGGATCATCCAGGGAATCTGTGTGATTGTCGGACTGGGCCTCTTCTATGCAGGATGGGCAGCGGAAAAGTGACCTCCACCTCGGAGCCCCACGACTTCCAGGGCAAGCACGTCACCGTCGCCGGGCTGGGCGTCTCCGGCGTCCCGGCGGCCAAGGTGCTGCACGCGCGCGGGGCGGTCGTCACGGTCGTCAACGACGGCGACGACGCACGCGCGCGTGAGCAGGCCGCCGAACTGGAGGCGCTCGGCATCACCGTGCGCCTGGGGGACGGGGCGACCCTGCCGGAGGGCACCGAGCTGATCGTCACCGCGCCCGGCTGGAAGCCGGACAAGCCGCTGTTCCAGGCGGCCGAGAAGGCGGGCGTGCCCGTCTGGGGCGACGTCGAGCTGGCCTGGCGCCTGCGGGGGCCCGACGCGGCGCCCTGGCTGGCCGTCACGGGCACCAACGGCAAGACCACGACCGTGCAGATGCTGGCCTCGATCCTGAAGGCCGCGGGCCTGCGCACGGCCGCCGTCGGCAACATCGGCGTCTCCCTGCTGGACGCGGTCCTCGGCGAGGAGACCTACGACGTCCTCGCCGTCGAGCTGTCCAGCTACCAGCTGCACTGGGCGCCCTCGCTGCGGGCGCACTCGGCCGCGGTCCTCAACCTCGCGCCCGACCACCTCGACTGGCACGGCTCCATGGAGGCCTACGCGCACGACAAGGGCCGTATCTACGAGGGCAATCGGGTCGCCTGCGTCTACAACGTGGCCGACAAGCGCACCGAGGACCTGGTGCGCGAGGCCGACGTCGAGGAGGGCTGCCGGGCCATCGGCTTCACCCTCGGCACCCCGGGCCCCTCCCAACTCGGCGTCGTGGACGGCATCCTGGTCGACCGCGCCTTCGTCGAGAACCGGCAGAAGAACGCCCAGGAGCTGGCCGAGGTGTCCGACATCGACCCGCCGGCCCCCCACAACATCGCCAACGCCCTTGCGGCGGCGGCCCTCGCGCGCGCCTTCGGGGTGCCCGCCCAGGCCGTACGGGACGGCCTCAGGGCCTTTTGCCCGGACGCGCACCGCATCGCGCACGTCGCCGATGTCGACGGCGTCGCCTACGTGGACGACTCCAAGGCGACCAACACGCATGCCGCGGAAGCCTCGTTGGCGTCATATGAGTCGATTGTATGGATTGCGGGTGGTCTGGCGAAGGGTGCGACCTTCGAGGAACTGGTCGCCAAGTCGGCAAAGCGACTTCGCGGTGCCGTCCTGATCGGCGCCGACCGGGCGCTGATCCGCGACGCCCTCGCGCGACACGCGCCGGAAGTACCCGTGGTGGACCTCGACCGGACCGACACTGGGGCGATGCTCCAGGCGGTGACGGAGGCCAAGCGGCTCGCGCAGCCCGGCGACACGGTGCTGCTGGCCCCGGCCTGCGCCTCCATGGACATGTTCACCAACTACAACCAGCGCGGTGACGCGTTCGCGGCGGCGGTCCGCGAACTCGAAGCCTGACCCCGGCCGCCCGCCGGGCGGATCTTGGGAGGGACGCGTGGGACGGTCGACGTTCAGTGGAGGCGCCGATGCCCAGTAGCCGTACCGGGAAGCCGCCCGTGCAGGGGGCGTCCCGGCGTCCCCGTCCCGCCGTCGCCGGGCCCCCGGGCGAGAACCCCGTACAGCGGTTCTACGGCCGGGCGCGCAAGGCCTGGGACCGGCCGCTGACCGCCTACTACCTGATCCTCGGCGGCAGTGTGCTGATCATCGTGCTGGGTCTGGTGATGGTCTACTCGGCCTCCCAGATCACCGCGCTGCAGATGTCGCTGCCCGGGTCGTACTTCTTCCGCAAGCAGCTGCTGGCCGCCGCGATCGGCGGGGTACTGCTGTTCGCGGCTTCCCGCATGCCGGTGAAACTGCACCGGGCGCTCGCCTACCCGATCCTCGCCGCCGCCGTCTTCCTCATGGCCCTGGTCCAGGTGCCCGGGATAGGGATGACGGTCAACGGCAACCAGAACTGGATCGCCCTCGGCGGCTCCTTCCAGGTCCAGCCGAGCGAGTTCGGCAAGCTCGCCCTGGTGCTGTGGGGCGCGGACCTGATCGCCCGCAAGCAGGAGAAGAGGCTGCTGACCCAGTGGAAGCACATGCTGGTGCCGCTGGTGCCGGTCACCTTCCTGCTGCTCGGTCTGATCATGCTCGGCGGCGACATGGGTACGACGATCATCCTCACCGCGATCCTGTTCGGCCTGCTGTGGCTCGCGGGGGCGCCGACCCGGCTGTTCGCGGGGGTGCTGACGATCGCGACCCTGATCGGCGGCGTCCTCATCAAGACCAGCCCGCACCGCCTCGCCCGCCTCAACTGCATCGCCGCCACCGACTCCGGCCCGAACGACATGTGCTGGCAGGCCGTGCACGGCCTCTACGCCCTCGCCTCCGGCGGACTTTTCGGCTCCGGTCTCGGCGCGAGTGTGGAAAAATGGGGACAACTCCCGGAAGCGCACACCGACTTCATCTTCGCCGTCACCGGTGAGGAGCTGGGCCTGGCGGGGACGCTGTCGGTGCTCGCCCTGTTCGCGGCTCTAGGCTATGCGGGTATCCGCGTGGCCGGACGCACGGAGGACCCCTTCGTGAGGTACGCCGCGGGAGGCGTGACCACCTGGATCACCGCCCAGGCTGTGATCAACATCGGTGCGGTGCTCGGCCTGCTGCCGATCGCCGGCGTCCCCCTCCCGCTGTTCTCCTACGGAGGGTCGGCCCTGCTGCCGACCATGTTCGCCATCGGGCTGCTGATCGCCTTCGCGCGCGACGAGCCCGCTGCGCGGGCAGCGCTTGCGATGCGGCAACCTCGCTTTGGTAGAAAGCGGGCGGGAGACCCAGTGCCCGGCAGAAGGCCGACCGGAGCTCCTCGGAGATGGAACACGATGCGACGGCGTGCCTCCACGGCGCGTTCGTCCGGAGAGCGGTGAATTTCGGTGCATGTCGTACTCGCCGGTGGGGGGACCGCCGGCCACATCGAGCCCGCGCTCGCCCTCGCGGATGCCCTGCGCAGGCAGGACCCGACCGTGGGGATCACGGCCCTGGGCACGGAGCGCGGCCTGGAGACCCGGCTCGTCCCGGAGCGCGGCTACGAGCTGGCGCTGATCCCGGCGGTGCCGCTGCCGCGCAAGCCGACTCCCGAGCTGATCACCGTCCCGGGCCGGCTGCGCGGCACCATCAAGGCCGCCGAGCAGATCCTGGAACGTACCAAGGCGGACGTGGTGGTCGGTTTCGGCGGTTATGTCGCCCTGCCCGGCTATCTGGCCGCCAAGCGGCTCGGCGTGCCGATCGTGATCCACGAGGCCAACGCCCGCCCCGGCCTGGCCAACAAGATCGGCTCGCGGTACGCGGCCCGGGTCGCCGTCTCGACACCGGACAGCAAGCTGCGCGACGCCCGCTACATCGGCATCCCGCTGCGCCGTTCCATCGCCACCCTGGACCGCGCCGCCGCCCGCCCCGAGGCCCGCCACCGTTTCGGCCTCGACCCGAACCTGCCCACGCTGCTCGTCTCCGGCGGCTCCCAGGGCGCCCGGCGCCTCAACGAGGTGGTCCAGCAGGTCGCCCCGTGGCTCCAGCAGGCAGGCATCCAGATCCTGCACGCGGTCGGCCCGAAGAACGAACTGCCGCAGGTGCACCAGATGCCGGGAATGCCCCCCTATATCCCGGTAAGTTACCTGGACCGGATGGACCTCGCGTACGCCGCGGCCGACATGATGCTCTGCCGCGCGGGCGCGATGACCGTCGCCGAACTCTCCGCCGTCGGACTCCCGGCCGCCTACGTCCCGCTGCCCATCGGCAACGGCGAACAGCGGCTCAACGCCCAGCCGGTGGTGAAGGCCGGCGGCGGACTCCTCGTCGACGACGCGGAACTCACTCCCGAGTGGGTGCAGCAGAACGTCCTGCCCGTGCTCGCCGATCCGCACCGGCTGTACGAGATGTCCCGCGCGGCAAGCGAGTTCGGCCGCCGGGACGCCGACGAGCTGCTCGTCGGCATGGTGTACGAGGCGATCGCCTCGCGCCGTTAGGACCGTATGACGAAAGGGCAGTGAGGGTGGCCGGACCGACTACCGCCGAGCGCGGTGAACGCCAGCAGGGGTCGTCCGGCCCGCCGCTCCTCCGCAGGCTCAGGAGACCGCGCCTTCGTGCGATCGTCATTCTGGCGGTTGTTCTGGTGCTCCTCGGCGCCGGTTCCGTCTGGGCGTTGTACGGATCCGCCTGGTTGCGTGTCCGGCACGTCTCGGTGTCGGGCACGCTCGTGCTGACCCCCGCCGAGGTGCGGGACGCGGCGGCGGTACCGGTCGGGGCACCGATGATTTCCGTTGACACCGACGGGATCGAAGCCCGACTTCGCCGGAAATTGCCCCGAATTGACACCGTTGATGTGGTCCGTGCCTGGCCCCAGGGAATCGGTCTGAAAGTGACCGAGCGCACTCCGGTTCTGCTGGCCCGAAAGGGCCGGGACTTCGTCGAAGTCGACCACGAAGGCGTCCGTTTCGCCACGGTTTCGCAGGCGCCGAATGGCGTCCCGATGCTGGAATTGTCCGTTTCTCGCACCGGTTCCGGCGTCGCGAGCTTCCGGCGCTTCGGCACCGACCGGCTCACCCGGGAGGCGGTCCGGGTGGCGGGCGAGCTGCCGGCCGCCGTCGCGAAGGACACCCGGACCGTCCAAGTCCGTTCCTACGACGACATCTCACTGGAGTTGGCCGACGGTCGCACGGTGGCATGGGGCAGCGGCGAGAACGGCCGCGCCAAGGCACGGACCCTCGCGGCTCTCATGAAAGCAGCCCCCGGCGCGCGGCACTTCGACGTCAGTGTCCCCACCGCCCCCGCGTCATCGGGGAGTTGACGCACATCAGCGCAGGCCAGCACCCTGGTTGGGCACTGCTACGGCTGATCACATAGGGTGAAAAGAAAAACGGGAGGTTCGGCGTGTTCGTTGAACGGGCGCCACTTGTCGACTTAGTGTCCTGTTCAGAAGACTCCAGGGAACAGAAACACTGGTAACCCTAAACTTCAGGGTTAGGGTTCGGGTCGGCGCTACGGACCGTCCCATTCGGCATCCGTCGTCCCGGCGCGGGGCACCGCCCGGCGGCGACAACGTAATTCGAGGCGAGAGGCCTTCGACGTGGCAGCACCGCAGAACTACCTCGCAGTCATCAAGGTCATCGGTGTCGGCGGCGGTGGTGTCAATGCCATCAACCGGATGATCGAGGTCGGTCTCAAGGGTGTCGAGTTCATCGCCATCAACACCGACGCACAGGCGCTGTTGATGAGCGACGCCGACGTCAAGCTCGACGTCGGCCGCGAACTCACCCGCGGACTCGGCGCCGGAGCCAACCCGGCCGTCGGCCGCAAGGCCGCCGAGGACCACCGCGAGGAGATCGAGGAGGTCCTCAAGGGGGCCGACATGGTCTTCGTGACGGCCGGTGAAGGCGGCGGCACCGGCACCGGCGGCGCGCCCGTCGTGGCCAACATCGCGCGCTCGCTCGGCGCCCTCACCATCGGCGTGGTCACGCGCCCGTTCACCTTCGAGGGACGGCGCCGTGCGAACCAGGCCGAGGACGGCATCGCCGAGCTGCGCGAAGAGGTCGACACCCTCATCGTCATCCCCAACGACCGGCTGCTGTCCATCTCGGACCGCCAGGTCTCGGTCCTGGACGCCTTCAAGTCCGCCGACCAGGTCCTGCTCTCCGGTGTCCAGGGCATCACCGACCTCATCACCACCCCCGGCCTGATCAACCTCGACTTCGCCGATGTGAAGTCCGTCATGTCCGAGGCCGGTTCGGCCCTCATGGGCATCGGCTCGGCCCGCGGCGACGACCGCGCGGTGGCCGCGGCCGAGATGGCGATCTCCTCGCCGCTGCTGGAGGCGTCCATCGACGGCGCCCGCGGCGTGCTGCTCTCCATCTCCGGCGGCAGCGACCTCGGCCTGTTCGAGATCAACGAGGCGGCCCAGCTGGTCAGCGAGGCCGCCCACCCCGAGGCCAACATCATCTTCGGCGCGGTCATCGACGACGCCCTCGGCGACGAGGTCCGGGTCACCGTGATCGCGGCCGGCTTCGACGGCGGCCAGCCCCCGGCCCGCCGGGACAACGTCCTCGGCTCGGCCTCGACTTCGACGGGCGCCCGCCGCGAGGACCCCGTTCCGTCCCGGCCGAGCGAGCCCAGCCGACCGTCCTTCGGCTCGCTGGGCAGCGTCAAGCCCAAGGAGGAGCCGGAGCCGGCACCCGAGCCGGTGGCCGACATCCCGGCCCCCCCGCCGGTGACGCCGGCGCCCCGCACCTCCTACGCGGACAGCGCGGCCGAGGAACTGGACGTCCCGGACTTCCTCAAGTGATAGGACGGCGCGAGAGCGTGAGCGGCGCGCACTTCGCCTTCACCGACCGGTGGGGCGGGGTGAGCGCCGCTCCGTATGAGGAGCTGAACCTCGGCGGCGCGGTCGGCGACGCCCCCGAGGCCGTACGGGCCAACCGGGACATCGCCGCCAAGTCGCTCGGCCTCGACCCCGGCCGGGTCGTCTGGATGAACCAGGTGCACGGCGCCGATGTGGCCGTGGTGGAGGAGCCCTGGGGAGATAGCCCGGTGCCTCAGGTCGACGCGATCGTCACCGCCCGCCGCGGACTCGCCCTGGCCGTCCTCACCGCCGACTGCGTGCCGGTGCTGCTCGCCGATCCCGTCGCCGGGGTCGTCGCGGCCGCGCACGCGGGCCGGCCCGGCATGGTCAAGGGCGTCGTCCCCGCCGCCGTACGGGCCATGGCCGGACTCGGCGCCGAGCCGGGCCGGATCGTCGTCCGCACCGGACCGGCCGTGTGCGGGCGGTGCTACGAGGTGCCGGAGGCGATGCGCGCCGAGGTGGCGGCCGTCGAGCCGGCGGCGCACGCTGAGACGAGCTGGGGTACGCCGGCGGTCGACGTGAGCGCCGGGGTGCACGCGCAGCTCGACCGGCTCGGGGTGCGCGACCGGGCGCGGTCGCCGGAGTGCACGCTGGAGTCGGGCGACCACTTCTCGTACCGCCGTGACCGCACCACCGGGCGGCTCGCGGGCTATGTCTGGCTGGACTGATGGGACATGACGGACCGTAAGACCGAACTCGCCGGAAACCTGGCGAAAGTGGAGGAACGTATCACCGCCGCCTGTGTGGCGGCCGGGCGCAAGCGGGAGGAGGTGACCCTCATCGTGGTCACCAAGACCTACCCGGCGAGCGATGTGCGGATCCTGTCGGAACTCGGTGTGCGCCACGTCGCCGAGAACCGCGACCAGGACGCGGCGCCGAAGGCCGCGGCGTGTGCGGATCTGCCCCTCACATGGCACTTTGTCGGTCAATTGCAGACCAACAAGGTCCGTTCCGTGGTCGGTTACGCGGATGTGGTGCAGTCCGTGGATCGTCCCAAGCTCGTCACGGCTCTGTCGAAGGAGGCCGTGCGGGCGGGGCGCGAGGTGGGGTGTCTCGTCCAGGTCGCCCTGGACGCCGGGGTGAGCGGCCGGGGCGAGCGCGGAGGCGTGGCTCCGGGCGGAATCGAAGAGTTGGCCGACCTCATCGGCGAGGCTCCGGGGCTGCGGCTCGGGGGTCTGATGACCGTCGCCCCGCTCACCGGCCAGTACGCGGGACGCGAACAGGCCGCGTTTGAACGCCTCATGGATTTGTCGACTGACCTGCGCCGGGCCCATCCGGCTGCAACCATGGTGTCGGCAGGGATGAGTGCGGACCTCGAACAGGCCGTGGCCGCCGGGGCGACACATGTGCGCGTCGGCACTGCGGTACTCGGAGTCCGCCCCAGGCTCGGGTAACGTCGCCAAGAAGTCGGACCACAGCAGAAAATATGGTCAGTGCCTGTGAAGGCGGGCGCAACGACCTCGTGGATCGCGGGCACTTGGCAGTCGTCAGCCGATCCACCACAGAGCGGAGGACTCAGAGCATGGCCGGCGCGATGCGCAAGATGGCGGTCTACCTCGGCCTCGTGGAGGACGATGGGTACGACGGCCGCGGATTCGACCCCGACGACGACTTCGAGCCCGAGTTGGACCCGGAACCCGAACGGGATCACCGACGGCACGAATCTTCACACCAACCGCACAGTGCACATCAGTCCCAAAGGGACGAAGAGGTGCGAATCGTGCAACCGCCCGCGCCGCGCGAGCCGGTGGCCCGTTCGACTGCTCTCGCCGCGGAATCCGGACGTCCGGCGCGGATCGCGCCCGTGGCATCCATCACACAAGAACGTCAGTCCCTCGAGAAGAACGCACCGGTGATCATGCCCAAGGTTGTGTCCGAGCGAGAGCCTTACCGGATCACCACGCTTCACCCCCGGACCTACAACGAGGCCCGTACCATCGGGGAACACTTCCGTGAGGGCACCCCGGTGATCATGAATCTGACTGAGATGGATGACACAGACGCGAAGCGACTTGTCGACTTTGCGGCCGGTTTGGTGTTTGGTCTTCACGGCAGCATCGAGCGGGTGACGCAGAAGGTGTTCCTGTTGTCTCCTGCTAACGTCGATGTCACGGCGGAGGACAAGGCCCGCATCGCAGAGGGCGGGTTCTTCAACCAGAGCTGAGACGCACAACCGGATCGAAGTTCGGAAGAGCTCGCAAGAGCATGGAGCAGGGGAGAGGGAAGCGCAGGCCATGAGCGTGTTCATCACGGTGGTCCACACCGCGCTGCTGGCGTTTCTCGTCGTGCTCATCTTCCGGCTGGTCATGGACTACGTGTTCCAGTTCGCCCGCTCGTGGCAACCCGGCAAGGCGATGGTGGTCGTACTGGAGGCCACCTACACTGTCACCGATCCACCGCTGAAGCTTCTGCGGCGGTTCATCCCGCCGCTGCGTCTCGGGGGCGTGGCGCTCGACCTGTCCTTCTTCGTACTGATGATCATCGTCTACATCCTCCTGTCCATCACGGGGAGCTTCGGAGGATGAGGATGGACGATACGGTCTTGCCGACTGCCGATGACTACGTTGAGGTGAAGAGATGCCGTTGACCCCCGAGGACGTGCGGAACAAGCAGTTCACGACCGTCCGCCTCCGAGAAGGCTATGACGAGGACGAGGTCGATGCCTTCCTCGACGAGGTCGAAGCCGAACTGACCCGTCTGCTCCGCGAGAACGAGGACCTGCGCGCCAAGCTGGCCGCGGCGACCCGTGCGGCCGCGCAGAACCAGCAGAACATGCGCAAGGGCCCGCCGGAGCAGGACCAGCAGCCGCACCCGCAGCAGCAGGGCATGCGAGGTCCCGGTGCGCCGGTACCCGCCGGCATATCGGGCCCGCCGCAGCAGCAGATGGGCGGCCCCATGGGTGGCCCGCCCCAGCTGCCGAGCGGCGCCCCGCAGCTGCCCGCCGGCCCCGGCGGTCAGGGCGGCCCGCAGGGTCCCGGCCCGATGGGCCAGGGTCCGATGGGCCAGGGTCCGATGGGTCAGGGCCCGATGGGCGGCCAGCCGCCCATGCAGCAGATGGGCGGCCCGATGGGCGGCCCCATGGGTGGCCCGATGGGCGGCCCCGGTCAGGGCCCCGGTGGCGACAGCGCCGCCCGCGTCCTCTCGCTGGCCCAGCAGACCGCCGACCAGGCGATCGCCGAGGCCCGCTCCGAGGCCAACAAGATCGTCGGCGAGGCCCGCAGCCGCGCCGAGGGTCTGGAGCGTGACGCCCGTGCCAAGGCCGACGCCCTGGAGCGGGACGCGCAGGAGAAGCACCGCGTCGCGATGGGCTCCCTGGAGTCCGCCCGCGCCACGCTGGAGCGCAAGGTCGAGGACCTGCGCGGCTTCGAGCGCGAGTACCGCACGCGCCTGAAGTCGTACCTCGAGTCCCAGCTGCGCCAGCTGGAGACCCAGGCCGACGACTCCCTGGCCCCGCCGCGCACCCCGGCCACTGCGTCGCTGCCGCCGTCCCCGGCGCCCTCCATGGCTCCGGCCGGCGCGAGCGCCCCGTCCTACGGCGGCAACCAGACGATGGGCGGCAACCCCGGCCCGTCCGCCCCGTCCTACGGCGGCCAGCAGCAGATGACCCCGGCCATGACCCAGCCCATGGCTCCGGTCCGCCCGCAGGGCCCGTCCCCGATGGGCCAGGCACCCTCGCCGATGCGTGGGTTCCTGATCGACGAGGACGACAACTGAGCACCGGGCACTAGTACGACAACGGCGTCGGCAGCGCTCAACAGGGCGGGCCCCTTGGACTTCGGTCCTGGGGGCCCGCCCTTTTTACGCGGGTTGCATCACTCGGCTGTGCACGAAGGGCCCGGCCTCCTCAGTGGAGACCGGGCCCTTCGCGAACCGCTCGGCGCTTACGCCTTGCGCAGCCGGAACGTGAGAGACAGTCCCTCGTCGGTGAACGGCTCACCGAAGCTGTCGTCGGCCTCGCCCTGCTGGAAGTCCGTCGACAGAACCTCTTCGGCGATCAGCTCGGAGTGCTCGGTGAGCGCCGCGACGACTGCGGCATCCGTCGAGGTCCACCGCAGCGCGATCCGGTCGGCCACGTCCAACCCGCTGTTCTTGCGGGCCTCCTGGATCAGCCGGATCGCGTCACGGGCGAGGCCCGCCTGCCGCAGCTCCTCGGTGATCTCCAGGTCGAGCGCCACTGTGGCACCGGAGTCGGAGGCCACCGACCAGCCCTCGCGCGGGGTCTCGGTGATGATCACCTCGTCGGGAGCGAGGGTCACTGTCTCGCCGTCGACCTCCACCGACGCCGTGCCCTCACGCAGTGCGAGGGACAGCGCGGCCGCGTCGGCGGCGGCGATCGCCCGGGCCACGTCCTGCACCCGCTTGCCGAATCGCTTGCCCAGCGCCCGGAAGTTGGCCTTGGCAGTGGTGTCCACAAGGGAGCCGCCCACCTCGGACAGGGATGCCAGCGAGGTGACGTTCAGTTCCTCGGTGATCTGCGTGTGCAGTTCGGGGTCCAGGGACTCGAAGCCGGTCGCCGCGATCAGCGCGCGGGACAGCGGCTGACGCGTCTTGACGCCCGACTCCGCGCGCGTGGCCCGGCCCAGCTCCACCAGCCGGCGGACCAGGACCATCTGCTTCGACAGCTCCGGGTCGATGGAGGACAGGTCCGCCTCGGGCCAGGCGGCCAGGTGCACGGACTCCGGCGCGCCCGGGGTCACCGGCACGACCAGGTCCTGCCACACCCGCTCGGTGATGAACGGGGTGATCGGCGCCATCAGCTTGGTGACCGTCTCCAGCACCTCGTGCAGCGTGCGCAGCGCGGCCCTGTCGCCCTGCCAGAACCGGCGCCGCGAACGGCGGACGTACCAGTTGGACAGGTCGTCGACGAACGCGGACAGCAGCTTGCCGGCGCGCTGGGTGTCGTACGCCTCCAGGGACTGCGTCACCTGGTCGGTGAGCGCGTGCAGCTCGGAGAGCAGCCAGCGGTCCAGCAGCGGGCGCTCGGCCGGGGCAGGGTCGGCGGCGCCGGGCGCCCAGTTCGACGTACGGGCGTACAGCGCCTGGAAGGCGACCGTGTTCCAGTACGTGAGGAGGGTCTTGCGGACGACCTCCTGGATGGTGCCGTGGCCGACCCGGCGGGCCGCCCACGGGGAGCCGCCGGCCGCCATGAACCAGCGCACCGCGTCCGCGCCGTGCTGGTCCATGAGCGGGATCGGCTGCAGGATGTTGCCCAGGTGCTTGGACATCTTGCGGCCGTCCTCGGCCAGAATGTGGCCCAGGCAGACGACGTTCTCGTACGACGACTTGTCGAAGACCAGCGTGCCGACGGCCATCAGCGTGTAGAACCAGCCGCGGGTCTGGTCGATCGCCTCGGAGATGAACTGCGCCGGGTAGCGGCTCTCGAACAGCTCCTTGTTCTTGTACGGGTAGCCCCACTGCGCGAACGGCATCGAACCCGAGTCGTACCAGGCGTCGATGACCTCCGGCACGCGCGTGGCCGTCGCCGCGCAGCCCTCGTGCGGGCAGGCGAAGGTGACCTCGTCGATGTACGGGCGGTGCGGGTCCAGGTTCGACTGGTCGGTGCCGGTCAGCTCGGTCAGCTCCGCGCGGGAGCCGACGCAGGTGAGGTGGTCGTCCTCACAGCGCCAGATCGGCAGCGGGGTGCCCCAGTAGCGGTTGCGGGACAGCGCCCAGTCGATGTTGTTGTTCAGCCAGTCGCCGTACCGGCCGTGCTTGACCGTCTCCGGGAACCAGTTGGTCTTCTCGTTCTCCTGGATCAGGCGGTCCTTGATCGCCGTCGTGCGGATGTACCAGGAGGGCTGCGCGTAGTAGAGCAGCGCGGTGTGGCAGCGCCAGCAGTGCGGGTAGCTGTGCTCGTACGCGACGTGCCGGAAGAGCAGACCGCGCTGCTGGAGGTCCTCGGTGAGTTTTTCGTCCGCCTTCTTGAAGAAGACGCCGCCGACCAGCGGGACGTCCTCCTCGAAGGTGCCGTCCGGGCGGACCGGGTTCACGACGGGCAGGCCGTAGGAGCGGCACACCTTGAGGTCGTCCTCACCGAAGGCGGGGGACTGGTGGACCAGACCCGTACCGTCCTCGGTGGTCACGTAGTCGGCGTTCACCACGTAGTGGGCCGGAGCCGGGAACTCCACCAGCTCGAACGGACGTTGATAGGTCCAGCGCTCCATTTCGGCACCGGTGAAGGTCTGCCCCGTCGGCTCCCAGCCCTCGCCGAGTGCCTTGGCGAGCAGCGGCTCGGCGACGACGAGCTTCTCCTCGCCGTTGGTCGCGACGACGTAGGTGACCTCCGGGTGCGCGGCGACCGCCGTGTTGGACACCAGGGTCCAGGGGGTCGTCGTCCACACCAGGAGCGCGGCCTCGCCCGCCAGCGGACCGGAGGTGAGCGGGAAACGGACGTACACGGACGGGTCGACGACCGTCTCGTAGCCCTGCGCCAGCTCGTGGTCGGACAGACCGGTGCCGCAGCGCGGGCACCAGGGGGCGACACGGTGGTCCTGGACCAGCAGGCCCTTGGTGAAGATCTCCTTCAGCGACCACCAGACCGACTCCACGTACTCGGGGTCCATGGTCCGGTAGGCGTCGTCCAGGTCGACCCAGTAGCCCATGCGGGTCGTCAGCTCGGCGAAGGCGTCGGTGTGCCGGGTCACGGACTCGCGGCACTTGGCGTTGAACTCGGCGATGCCGTACGCCTCGATGTCCTGCTTGCCGGAGAAACCCAGCTCCTTCTCGACGGCCAGCTCCACGGGCAGGCCATGGCAGTCCCAGCCGGCCTTGCGGGCCACGTGGTAGCCGCGCATGGTGCGGAAGCGCGGGAAGACGTCCTTGAAGACGCGCGCCTCGATGTGGTGGGCGCCGGGCATGCCGTTGGCGGTGGGCGGGCCTTCGTAGAACACCCATTCCGGGCGGCCCTCGGACTGCTCCAGGCTCTTGGCGAAGACCTTCTGCTCGCGCCAGAAGTCGAGCACGGCGTGCTCAAGAGCGGGCAGGTCGACCTGTGCGGGCACCTGGCGGTACGTCGGCGCTGTCATCTGCGAGCATCCTCCAACGGACTTGCTGCCTTCCGTCGGAGGGACGAGAGCCTTCGATCCTGCCTACGCCGTGTGCGGCGCGCTCCCGCGGTACCACCCTCCTTGGCCCTCCGTCGCGCCGTACACGCCGGTGGGCCCCCTCATTGGGGTCGCGAAGCCGGTTCTACTCGCCGTCGCCCATCGGCTGCGGCTTTCTTCCGGCGGCTCCGGGGTGATCTTCACGTCGCGCTCGCCCCCGGGCTCACACCGTCCCCGGGTCGCTCTGGGCTGCGTACGCCGCTACTCGTCCCCATCCACGCTTTTCGCTCCGCCCAGTGTACGGCGCCGCGCGGACAGCGGCCGACCGCTTTTCCGTGCGGTGCGCCCGCCGGCCGCGTGACGGTCCTGGGTGACCCGAATGGCCAGGGGGCGGGCGCTCGGGTTCGGGCAGGCCGGGCCCGGCGGATTACCCGGCGGGGAGCTGGGCACAACGGATGCAGGCCCGCTGCGCGGGGGTGCGGGCGGGCGAATCGGGCGGTGTGCCCCGTTGCCGCGGGACTCAAGTCGATTTATCGTCCCAGCACGATTCGCGAGCAACATCACAATATGTGAAGGGGTCGCGGCCATGGTGGCGAAAAGGACCGCCGTACAGCAGCCGGCGACCGGTCGGCGCGGGGGTGCGGCCGCCTCCCGCGCGGCCGCTCCCGGCGCGGCTGTCTCCGGCGGTGAGGCCAGGGAAATGGCCGGGAAGAAGAGGGTGACCGGGGGAAAGGGCACCAGGGGGAAGCAGACGGAACCGGCCGCCGGGAAAACGGCCGCAAAGAAGGCCACGGCAGAGAAGGCCACGGCGAAGAAGGCCGCGGCCAGGAAGACTGCCGCCAGGGAGTCGGCCGCCCGGGCGGCTCCGGCGCGGGAGACGGTCAAGGGAACGGTTCCTGAGAAGGCGGCCGGGAGGAAGACGGCTGCGGCCGCCAAGAGGGCGGACGGAGTGGCGATGGCCGGCAGGAAGGCAGCTGTGCGCAAGACCGCCGCCGAGGACGCCCATGCCGAGGACGCCCGGGCCGAGAAGGCCGCGGCCAAGCAGGCTCCGGCCAGGAAGGCCGCCGTCAAGGAGGCGGTGGGCGACGCGGCCGCGGCCAAGGCGGCGGCGAAGAAGGCCGCGGCCAAGGCGGCGGCGAAGAAGGCCGTGGCGAAGAAGACGGCGGCGAAGAAGGCCGCGGCGAAGAAGACCGGCGGAGAGACGCCGGCGGCGAAGAAGACCGGCGGGAAGAAGCCGGCGGCGAAGGGAGCGGCGGCGGACACGGCCGTCAGGAAGGCGCCGGCCAGGAAGGCCGGCGGCGGGCAGGCGGCCGCGGAGGGCGTCTCCCCGGAGGCGGCCGACACGAGCAGGGCCAAGAAGGCGGGCGCGGCGCGGGCCGCGAAGCAGACGGGAGCCACGACAGTGGTTGCGAAGAAGACTCCTGGCACGGCCACGGCGGAGACCGCCGTTCCCAAGGCACGGGTCGCCGCGGCGGAGCCCGGTGAGCTGGCGGTGCGCCCCGGCGAGGACCCCTGGACTCCGGAAGAGGTCGCCGAGGCCCGTGCCGAGCTGCTGTCCGAGGTGGAGCGGCTGCGCGCCGAGATCAGCTCCTCCGAGGCGTCCCTCGCGGGCCTGATGAGGGACTCCGGGGACGGCGCGGGAGACGACCAGGCCGACACCGGCACCAAGAACATCACGCGCGAGCACGAGCTGGCGCTCGCCGCCAACGCGCGCGAGATGCTGATCCAGAACGAGCACGCCCTGGAGCGGCTGGACGCGGGTACCTACGGCCTGTGCGAGAACTGCGGCAACCCCATCGGCAAGGCCCGGATGCAGGCCTTCCCCAGGGCCACGCTGTGCGTCGAGTGCAAGCAGAAGCAGGAACGCCGCTCCTGATTGCGCGGGGCCGTGCCGTAGTCTCGTCCTCAGTCAGGCACCTAGGTTGAGGGACTCACGTGGCAGAGGCGGAGCGCATCATCGGTACGCCGGACACCCCGGACGACGGCGGCGAGCAGCAGGACCCGGCGCGGGCCAGGGGCCGTCGCGGGCGCCGGATCGCCCTGCTGTTCGCGGTGGCCGCGTTCGCGTACTCCCTCGACCTGATCAGCAAGCTGCTCGTGGTCGCCAAGCTGGAGGGCCACGAGCCGATCAGGATCGTCGGGGACTGGCTGGAGCTGAACGCCACCCGCAACCCGGGTGCGGCCTTCGGTTTCGGTGCGGCCTTCACGGTCATCTTCACCCTGATCGCCGCGGCCGTGATCGTGGTGATCATCCGCCTGGCCCGCAAGCTCTACAGCTACCCCTGGGCCATCGCGCTGGGCCTGCTGCTGGGCGGCGCCCTCGGCAACCTCACCGACCGGATCTTCCGGTCGCCCGGTGTCTTCGAGGGCAAGGTCGTGGACTTCATCGCGCCCAAGGGCTTCGCCGTGTTCAACCTGGCCGACTCGGCCATCGTGTGCGGCGGCATACTGATCGTCCTGCTGTCCTTCCGGGGCCTGGACCCGGACGGCACGGTCCACAAGGACTGAGGCCGGCGCCGCCCGCAGGCGGTTGTCCACAGGCTCGTGCGGGCCGGTGCCACCCGTCCGGCATACTCGACGGGTGAGCACGCTTCCCGAGATCCGTACCCTGCCCGTGCCCGACGGCCTGGAGGGCGAGCGCGTCGACGCCGCCATCTCCCGCATGTTCGGCTTCTCCCGCACCAAGGCGGCGGAGCTGGCCGCGGCCGGCAAGGTCCAGGTCGACGGCTCGGTGGTCGGCAAGTCCGAGCGGGTGCGCGGGGGTGCCTGGCTCGAGGTCGAGATGCCGCAGGCGCCCGCGCCGGTGCAGGTGGTCGCCGAGCCGGTCGAGGGCATGGAGATCGTGCACGACGACGAGGACGTGGTCGTGATCGTCAAGCCGGTCGGCGTGGCCGCGCATCCGTCGCCGGGCTGGAGCGGCCCCACCGTCATCGGCGGTCTCGCCGCCGCCGGGTACCGGATCTCCACCTCCGGCGCCGCCGAGCGCCAGGGCATCGTGCACCGCCTGGACGTCGGCACCTCGGGCCTGATGGTGGTCGCCAAGTCGGAGCGGGCGTACACCTCGCTCAAGCGCCAGTTCAAGGAGCGCACGGTCGACAAGCGCTACCACACCCTGGTCCAGGGCCACCCGGACCCGACGAGCGGCACGATCGACGCGCCGATCGGCCGCCACCCGAACCACGACTACAAGTGGGCGGTCACGGCCGAGGGCAAGCCCTCGGTGACGCACTACGACCTCATCGAGGCGTTCCGTGCCGCCTCCCTGCTGGACGTGAAGCTGGAGACCGGCCGCACCCACCAGATCCGCGTCCACATGTCCGCCCACCGCCACCCCTGCGTCGGCGACCTGACGTACGGCGCCGACCCCACCCTCGCCAAGCGGCTGCGCCTGACCCGCCAGTGGCTGCACGCCGTGCGCCTCGGCTTCGAGCACCCCGGGGACGGCCAGTGGACGGAGTTCGAGAGCGCCTACCCCGAGGACCTGCAGCAGGCTCTCGACCAGGTCCGCGAGGAGACGTACGCGTGAGCGCGCCGTACACCGTCCGGATCGCCGAGGACCCCGCCGACCTCGAGGCCTGCTTCGGGGTCCGCAAGGAGGTCTTCGTGGTGGAGCAGGGCGTCGACGAGACCATCGAGTACGACGCCTACGACGCGGTCGCCGTGCATGTGCTGGCGGTTCGCGAGGACGGAGTGCCGCTCGGCACCGGGCGGCTGCTGCACGGCGAGGCCGCGGCGGCGAAGACCGGCGGGGACGCCTCGGTGGGCTCCCTGGGGCGGCTCGCCGTGGCCCGTGCGGCCCGGGGTCTCGGCGTCGGCGTGGCCCTGGTGCGGGCCATCGAGGACGCGGCACGCGCGCGTGGCCTCACCGCGGTGGACCTGCACGCACAGACCCAGGCGCTGGGCTTCTACGAGCGGCTCGGTTATGCGGCGTACGGCCCGGAGTTCCCGGACGCGGGCATTCCGCACCGGGCGATGCGCCGCGCCCTGTAGGCGTTCGGGGCGCTGGCCGTGGGCCTTGCGGGCCTTGCGGCGTGCCCCGCGGGCCGTGTGAGGCGCCCCCGTGGCGACGGGCGTCGCCGCCGGCCGGATGGCAGTCTTGAGGCCTGCCGTGTGATCGTCGACTCCCGGAGCGCCGGCCGTGGATCAGTTGGCCCTGCTGTTCGTCCTGCTGCTCGGCGCCCTGGTGAGCGTCCCGGTGGCGGACCGGCTCAGGGTGCCGGCGCCGGTGCTGATGACCCTGTTCGGCGGTGCCCTCGCGGTGGCCGACTTCGTGCCCAACGTGGCCATCCCGCCCGAGCTGATCCTGCCCGGGCTCCTTCCGCCGCTGCTCTACGCCGCCGTACGGCGCACCTCCTGGCGGCAGTTCGCGGCCAACGTCCGACCGATCCTCCTGCTGGCCGTCGCGCTGGTGTTCGTCACGATGGTGTGCGTGGCGTTCGTCGCCACCGCCATCGTGCCGGGGCTGCCGATCGCCGCCGCCTTCGCGCTCGGCGCGCTGATCGCCCCGCCCGACCCCGTCGCCGCGACCAGTGTCGCCGGGCAGCTCGGGCTGCCGCGCCGCCTGGTGTCGATCCTGGAGGGCGAGGGGCTGTTCAACGACGTCACCGCGATCGTGCTCTACCACGTGGCGATCGCCGCGGTCGTGAGCGGCTCGTTCTCGGCGTGGAGGGCCGGGGTGGACCTCGTGCTGTCCGCCGTCGTCGCGCTGGCCGTGGGCCTGGTACTGGGCTGGGGCGCGAACAGGCTCATGGACCTGCTGGGCGATCCGACCCTCCAGATCGGCATGACCCTGCTGGTGCCGTACGCCTCCTACGTGCTCGCGGAGAAGCTGCACGGCTCCGGGGTGCTCGCGGTGCTCACCACCGCACTGTTCCTCGCCGAGTACGCCACGGACGCCGACGACGTGATGACCCGGCTGGCCGGGCACACCTTCTGGGACATCATCGACACCCTGGTCACCGGGGTGGCGTTCGGGCTCATCGGCCTCGAACTGCACAACGCCGTCCGCACGGCCGAGGGGCGCTGGGGCGAGCTGCTCGGCTGGGCCGCCGCCGTGGCCGGCGTGGTGGTCGTCGTACGGCTGGCGTGGCTGCTGCCCGCGACCTGGCTGACCAAGCGGCTGCACGCGCGGCGGGACTACGACGAGGAGATCCCGGTCAGCTGGCGGGAGACCGTCGTGATGTGGTGGTCGGGGATGCGCGGGGTGGCCTCGGTGGCGCTGGCGCTGGCCGTCCCGCTGAGGACCGATGCCGGCTCCCCGTTCCCCGACCGCGACGAGATCATCTTCATCGCCTTCGGGGTCATCATCGTCACGCTGGTCCTGCAGGGGCTCACGCTGCCGTCTCTCGTGCGGTGGCTCGGCGTGCGCGCCGACTCCGAGCGGGAGAAGGAGTTCGAGAAGGAGCTGGCGGTGCGGGCCGCAAAGGCGGCCAAGCGCAGGCTGCGGGAGATCGAACAGGTGGAGGAGCTGCCCGAGGAACTGTCCGAGCAGATGCTGCGGCGGGCCTTCGACATCGGCATCCGGATCAGTCCCGACATGGGGGAGGAGGAGCGGCGGGAGGCGCAGCACCAGCGGGCCAAGCGGCTGCGGCGGATCCGGAACATCCAGAACGAGATGCTGAGCGCGGCGCGGCACGCGGTCCTGGCGGCGCGGAGCGAGCCGGGCGCGGATCCGGAGATCGTGGACCGGGTGCTCCGGCATCTCGACGTGCGCAGTCTGCGGTGAGCCCTGTGGATGGAAAGTCATATGAATGTGCCGGACCTGTGGATAAATCCCGGCATCTGCGGTGGCGCGCTCCTACTCTCGGATCATGACTCGCAACATCGTGATCAGTGGTGGCGGAACGGGCATCGGGCTGGCGACGGCGCAGGCGTTCGCGGCGGACGGCGACCGGGTCCTGTTGCTGGGGCGGCGCGCGGAGGTGCTGGAGAAGGCCGGCGTGCCCGGCTCCCTCACCTGCGCGGCGGACCTGACCGAGCCGGCGGACGTACGGCGCGTGGCCGGGCTCGTCGCCCGGGAACTCGGCACGGTCGACGTGCTCGTGCACAGCGCCGGAGGCGCCGGTGGCCAGCATCCGCCGGCCGGCGGCGACGACCTCCTGGAACGGGTGGCCCACACCTGGTCCGACAACTTCAGACTCAACACGCTGACGGCCGTGCTCCTCACCGAGGCCCTGAAGGACCGGCTCGCCGAACCGGGCGGCCGGCTGCTGTTCCTCTCGTCCATCGCCGCCTACCGCGGTTCGGGCAGCGGGGCCTACGCGGCGTCCAAGGCCGCGCTCCACCCGTACGCCCACGATCTGGCCCGGGAGCTGGGGCCGCGTGGTGTCACGGTGAACGTGGTCGCGCCCGGTTACGTCGAGGACACCGAGTTCTTCGGCGCCGGCCCCACGCCGGAGCGGCGGGCGCAGCTCATCGCCGAGACCTCGACCGGCCGCGCCGGGACACCGGGAGACGTGGCCGCGACCCTGCACTGGCTGGCCTCGCCCGGCGCCGGGCACATCACCTCGCAGGTCATCCAGGTCAACGGCGGTGCGGAGCGGGGACACTGACGGGCTCCGAGGGACGCGGCACGGCATCGGCGGTGTTGACCCGGGGCAGCGCGTAGGGGTGCTCCGCCGCCAGCCAGGTGATCATCCGCTCGCGCACCGCGACGCGTACCGCCCAGATGTCGTCGGAGTCCTTCGCGGTCATCAGGGCGCGCACCTGGACGGTGTTCGGTGTGCTGTCCGTCATCACGAGGCTGTAGGCGCGGCCGTCCCATGAGGGGCACTCGCGCAGGATGTCGCGCAGCTTCTCGCGCATCGCCTCGACGGGCGCGCTGTGGTCCAGGTGCCAGAAGACGGTACCGGTCATCTGCGGGCTGCCCCGCGACCAGTTCTCGAAAGGTTTGGAGGTGAAGTACGACACCGGCATGGTGATCCGGCGCTCGTCCCAGGTCCGTACTGTCAGAAAGGTCAGGGTGATCTCCTCGACCGTGCCCCACTCGCCGGTCACGACGACCGTGTCGCCGATGCGCACCATGTCGCCGAAGGCGATCTGCAGCCCGGCGAACATGTTGGACAGGGTCGACTGGGCGGCGACACCGGCCACGATGCCGAGGATGCCCGCCGAGGCCAGCAGCGAGGCGCCGGCCGCGCGCATCGCCGGGAACGTCAGCAGCATGGAGGCGATCGCGACGACGATGACGATCGCGGACACGACCCGCATGATCAGCTCCACCTGGGTGCGCACCCTGCGCACCCGGGCGGGATCCCGGTGCGCGCGGGCGTAGCGGCTGTAGGTGGTCTCGACGACCGCCGAGGCGATCCGGATCACCAGCCAGGCGGCGGAGCCGATCAGCACCAGCGTCAGTGCCCGGCCGATGCCGGCCTGGTGCTGTTCCAGCAGTTTCGCCTGGTCGTAGGAGCCGCGGAGCAGCGCGGCGCACAGCACGAGCTGGTAGGGGATGCGGCCGCGGCGCAGCAGCCCCCACAGCGGGGAGTCGTGGTCGCGTTCGTCGGCCTTGCGCAGCAGCCGGTCGGTGGCCCAGCCGATCGCCAGGGTGAGCAGGACCGAGCCGCCGATCACGATCACAGGACGGACTAGGTTCTCCATGCCTGCGCTCCTAACCGGTGCCGCGCGGCCATGAACATGTGAGTTCGGCGTGTTCCCGGGTACGGCGGCTCCGGCGGTGTCGCACCGGCTGGCACCATGGCCTCATGAACATCATGCTTTTTCACTCGACCTACGGCCTCAGGCCCGCGGTGCGCGAGGCCGCGGACCGGCTGCGCGCGGCCGGCCACGAGGTGTGGACGCCGGACCTCTTCGAGGGGCGCACGTTCGACACCGTCGAGGAGGGCATGGAGTTCAATGAGTCGCTCGGCAAGGAGGAGTTGCTGAAGCGGGCCGTGCTGGCGGCGGCCCCGTACTCGGACCGCGGGCTGGTGTACGCCGGGTTCTCGCTCGGCGCCTCGATCGCCCAGACCCTCGCCCTCGGCGACGACAAGGCGCGCGGGTTGCTGCTTCTGCACGGCACGTCGGACATCGCGCCGACGGCGCACGTGGAGGAGCTGCCGGTGCAGCTGCATGTGGCCGAGCCGGACCCGTTCGAGACGGACGACTGGCTGACCGCCTGGTATCTGCAGATGGGCCGGGCCGGAGCCGATGTGGAGGTCTACCGCTACGCCGGCGCCGGGCACCTCTACACCGATCCCGGGCTGCCGGACTACGACGCCGAGGCCGCCGAGGCCACCTGGCGGGTGGCGCTCGGCTTCCTCGACGGCCTGCGGTCCGAGTAGCCGCCGGTCACCGGCGTCCTCGCCGCTCACACCGGGGCGTAGGTCCGCTCGACCTTCTGTGTGCCGCTGCGGGTGCGGTAGGAGCGCACCCATTTCGAGGTGGCGTTCGGGTCGGTGCGGTCGGACAGGACGTAGTAGTCCATCTGCGCGCGGTCGGCGGTGATGTCCAGCACGCCGTAGCCGTGCCGGTCGGTGTCCACCCAGTGGACGTGCCGGTTGGCCGCCTCGATGAGCGGTGCGGCGACCGCGGACACCGTGCCCTCGGGCACCTTGACGATGTCGTCGAGGTTGTCGGAGGTGACCGAGGTGATGACGAACTCGGTGGCCGCCGACGGCGACAGCGGGTAGGTGCCCGCGTCCACCGGCACGTCGTTGGCCCAGGACATGTGGATGTCACCGGTCAGGAAGACGGTGTTGCCGATGCCGTTCGAGCGCAGGTGGTCGAGGAGTTCGCGGCGGTCGTGGGTGTAGCCGTCCCACTGGTCGGTGTTGACGCCGATGCCGTCCTGCGGCAGGTCGAGCATCTTGGCGAGCGGCTTGAGGAGGTCCGCGGTGAGCGAGCCGACGACGAACGGAGCGATCATCACCGAGTTGCCGACCAGCCGCCACTTGGTGTCGGAGGCCTTCAACCCCGCCTTCAGCCAGTCGAGCTGGGCCCGGCCGGTGATCGTCCGGCCGGGGTCGTCGACCGAGCCGCTGCCGGCGGACGCCTGCTGGGAGCGGAAGGAGCGCAGGTCCAGCAGGGACAGATCGGCGAGCCTGCCGAAGCGCAGCCGCCGGTAGGTGGTGCCCTCGATCGCGGGACGGACCGGCATCCACTCGAAGTAGGCCTGCTTGGCGGCCGCCTTGCGGGCGGTCCAGGTGCCCTCGGCGCCCTCGGTGTGGTTGACCGCGCCGCCCGACCAGGCATTGTCGGCGAACTCGTGGTCGTCCCAGATCGCGATGACCGGCGCCTTCAGGTGCAGGGCCTGAAGGTCGGGGTCGGTCTTGTACTTGCCGTGCCGGATCCGGTAGTCGGCGAGCGTGATGATTTCGTTGGCCGGGGCGTGCTGCCGTACGACCGTGCCCCGGGCCGCGTACTCGCCGGACTTGTACTCGTAGATGTAGTCGCCGAGGTGCAGCCAGGCGTCGAGGTCGCCCCGGGCCGCGAGATGGCGGTAGGCGGCGAAGTAGCCGGCCTCCCAGTTGGCGCAGGTGACCACGCCGAAGCGCAGCCCGGACACGTTCGCGCCCGCAGCGGGCGCGGTGCGGGTGCGCGCGACCGGCGAGTCGGTGCCGCCGGCGGAGAAGCGGAACCAGTAGTCGGTCGCCGGTGCAAGGCCGCGGACGTCGGCCTTCACGGTGTGGTCGGAGGCCGCGGTGGCGGTGACGGTGCCCTTGGCGACGACGTTCGTGAACGCCTTGTCCCTGGCGACCACCCAGCTCACTTCGGTGTCCGGGCCGAGCCCGGAGCCGGGGGCGGCCTCGGGCGTCGGAGTCACCCGGGTCCACAGCAGGACGCCGTCGGGCAGCGGGTCTCCGGAGGCGACACCGTGCAGGAAGGCGGGGGCCTGGCCGGTGGCACGGGCCGGAAGGGCGGCGGCGAGCGGGCCGGCCAGTACAGCGCTCGCCGCCGCGGCCTTGACGACCGTACGGCGGCGAGGTGAGAACGAAGTGGGGCCTTCGGTGGCCGAAAGTGATCTGATTCGACTGGTCACGACCGATCAGGTTACTGGCCGGTACGAAGCGAAGAGCGGGCGAACTCCCAATGTTCGCCCGCTCTTCACTGGAAGATCGGATTCCGCCGGGACGTCAGCCCTTGAGCGCCGCGCTGAGGGCCGTGTTGAACTCGGCCACGGTCATGGGCGGGTTCTTGCCGTCGGAGCCCGTCAGCGTCTTGCCGTCCATCTTCAGCGTCGGGGTGCCCTGGATGCCGTCCTTGTCGAAGATCTTGGACTCCTCCAGCGCCCACCGGTCGTAGGTGCCGTTCTTGACGTCCTTCTGGAACTGCGAGTTGCCCTTCAGGGCGGGCACCGTGTCGGCGATCTGGATCAGATAGGCGTCGTCCTTGAACTTGTCGTCGTTCTCGTCGGGGTGCCACTTCGCCGAGTACATCGCGGCCTTGTACTCCAGGAACGCCTCGGGGCTGACGTTGAGCGCGGCGCCCAGGGCGCTGAGGCCGTTCTTGGAGCCCACACCGGGCAGGTTCTTGTCGAGGAAGGTCGCGCCGACGTAGTGGAGCTTGAACTTGCCGTCGTCTATGTCCTTCTTCACCGTCGATCCGACGGTCTGCTCGAACTGCGCGCAGACGGGGCAGCGCGGGTCCTCGTAGATGGTGAGGGTCTTCTGGGCGGTGCTCTTGCCGATGACGACGGTCGTGCCGTCGGCGCCGGTGGTGTTGGCCGGCTTCACGAGCGGCTTGGTCTTCGCGGCGTCCCACCCGGTGGGCTTGTTCGCCTGGACGAAGGCATAGCTGATGCCGCCGGCCGCGGCCAGCACGGCCACGACCGAGGCGGCCACGATGACCTGCCGCTTGGTCTTGTCGCGCTTGGCCTGCCGCTCGCGCTCCTGGCGCAGCCGCTCCCGGGCCGCCGTCTTCGCCGTCTGGCTGTTCCGCTTGCTCATATCGGTGATCTCCGTGTGGGACGCGCACATGCCGTACGCGGGATACGTGTGGGGGACTGGGTGTGCTCAGGCTCAGGCCCCGCCGCTCAGCCGGCGGCGAGGGCGGGGGAGCACGGCGGTCCACGCCGTCCCACGGAGTGCACGAGAAGCCGGTCGCGGGCGGCGGCCCGGCGGGGGGCCGGGCGCGGCAGCCGACGGGCCGGGGTCAGCCGGACGGCGACCGCGGCGACCGCGAGCAGCAGCGGCCGGAAGGTGGTGGCGGCCACCGCGCGCAGCAGCTGCACCAGCGCCCGCTCGCCCCGGCGCAGCCAGGCGGCGGCGACCAGGCCCACGCCGACGTGCGCGGCGAGCAGCAGCCAGGCGGCCGCCGGACTGGCGTGCGCGAACAGTGCCTCGGTACGGCCGTGGGCCCCGGCCATCCGGGCCAGCGGGGAGCCGACGGCACCGCCCCGGCACAGCACGTCGAAGCCGAACGCGTGCAGAGGGCCGGCCACCGGGCCGCCCGCACTGCCGTAACAGGTGTTCTGGCCGGTGGTGAAGACCGTGTCGGCGGACAGCTCCAGCGGGATCAGCAGGGCCGCGATCCGGCTGAAGCCGCGCTCGCGGCCCGCCAGCGCATACGCGGCGGCGAACACTCCGGTGGCGACCGCGAGCACGGTCGCCACCGGCAGGGGAGCCCGGGACAGCAGCACGTGCGACGCGGTGCTGAGCGTCACGACGAAGGCCGTGAACAGCGCCGCGCGCACGGCTCTGAGCTGGGTCCCGGATATGTCCATAGCGAGAGAAGAGTCTGACACGTGGCCGGTTAAGAGACCCCTAAAGGGTGCCTGTGAGTGCGCGAAGGTTACAGCCCCGGAATCCGGCCGTTGCGGAACAGGTCGACGAAGATCTGGTGGTCGGCACGCGCGCGTGCGCCGTAGCCGTGCGCGAAGTCCACCAGGAGGGGTGCGAAGCCCTCCTCGTCGGCGGCGAGGGCCGCGTCGATGGCCCGCTCGGTGGAGAACGGCACCAGGGACTCGCCGGAGGTGTCGTCCGCCGCCGCGTGCATCGTCGCCGTGGCCCGGCCGAGGTCGGCGACGACCTGCGCGATCTCCTCCGGGTCGTCGATGTCGCCCCAGTCCAGGTCGACGGCGTACGGCGAGACCTCGGCCACCAGCTGACCGGCGCCGTCCAGCTCGGTCCAGCCCAGCCAGGGGTCGGCGTGCGCCTGCAGGGCGCGCTGGGAGATCACCGTGCGGTGGCCCTCGTGCTGGAAGTACTCCGCGATGGCCGGATCCGTGATGTGCCGGGAGACGGCCGGGGTCTGGGCCTGCTTGATGTAGATCACGACGTCGTTCTCCAGGGCGTCGCTGTGGCCCTCCAGGAGGATGTTGTACGACGGCAGGCCGGCCGAGCCGATGCCGATGCCGCGGCGGCCGACGACGTCCTTCACGCGGTAGGAGTCCGGGCGGGCCAGGGAGGAGTCCGGCAGGGTCTCCAGGTAGCCGTCGAAGGCCGCGAGGACCTTGTAGCGGGTGGCCGCGTCCAGCTCGATGGAGCCGCCGCCCGGCGCGAAGCGGCGCTCGAAGTCCCGGATCTCCGTCATCGAGTCCAGCAGCTCGAAGCGGGTCAGCGACCGGGCGGCGCGCAGGGCGCCCAGCAGCGGGCCCTCGGCGGTGTCCAGGGTGAACGGCGGCACCTCGTCGCTCTTGGCGCCCGTGGCCAGGGCGTGGATGCGCTCGCGGTACGACCCCGCGTAGATCCGCACCAGCTCGGTGATCTGCTCGTCGCTGAGCGCCTTCGCGTACCCGATGAGCGCGATCGACGCCGAGAAGCGCTTCAGGTCCCAGGTGAACGGGCCGACGTAGGCCTCGTCGAAGTCGTTGACGTTGAAGACCAGGCGGCCGCCTGCGTCCATGTACGTGCCGAAGTTCTCCGCGTGCAGGTCGCCGTGGATCCACACGCGCGAGGTGCGGTCGTCCAGGAAGGGGCCACCGCGCTTCTCAGCGTCCAGGTCGTGGTAGAAGAGGCACGCCGTGCCCCGGTAGAACGCGAAGGCCGAGGCCGCCATCTTCCGGAACTTCACCCGGAACGCGGCCGGGTCGGCGGCCAGGAGCCGGCCGAAGGCGGTGTCGAAAACGGCGAGGATCTCCTCGCCGCGCTGCTCGTCGTTGAGCCGGTGGACCGACATCGCTGGGTGCCTCCTGGTGCATCTTCTGGTGCATCTTCTGGTGCATTGACGTGCATGACCTGTACGACGGCGTTTCTGCCGTCTCCAACGGGCGACGCCACGCGGGAGTGCCCGGTTCCCGCATGAAGGTACGCGGATGACGCCCGCGAGTGTCAGTCCCGGGGCATAGACTCGGGCGCTGACCCCAGAACTGTCCGCCCGCTCGCCGCCTACTGTTTCCGTTGGAGGCCATACCGTGTCAAAGCCGCCCTTCACGCACCTGCACGTCCACACCCAGTACTCGCTGCTGGACGGTGCCGCGCGGCTCAAGGACATGTTCGAGGCCTGCAACGAGATGGGCATGACGCACATCGCCATGTCCGACCATGGCAACCTCCACGGGGCGTACGACTTCTTCCACTCCGCGAAGAAGGCCGGAATCACCCCGATCATCGGGATCGAGGCGTATGTCGCCCCCGAGTCCCGGCGCAACAAGCGCAAGATCCTCTGGGGCCAGCCGCACCAGAAGCGGGACGACGTCTCCGGTTCCGGCGGTTACACCCACAAGACGATGTGGGCCGTGAACAAGACCGGCCTGCACAACCTCTTCCGCCTCTCCTCGGACGCCTACGCCGAGGGCTGGCTGCAGAAGTGGCCCCGGATGGACAAGGAGACCATCGCCCAGTGGTCCGAGGGCATCGTCGCCTCCACCGGCTGCCCCTCGGGCGAGGTGCAGACCCGGCTGCGCCTCGGCCACTTCGACGAGGCCCTCAAGGCCGCCGCGGACTACCAGGACATCTTCGGCAAGGACCGCTACTTCCTGGAGCTGATGGACCACGGCATCGAGATCGAGCGCCGGGTCCGTGACGGCCTGCTGGAGATCGGCAGGAAGCTCGGCATCCCCCCGCTGGTCACCAACGACTCGCACTACACCTACGCGCACGAGGCCGGCGCCCACGACGCCCTGCTGTGCATCCAGACCGGCAAGAACCTCTCCGACCCGGACCGCTTCAAGTTCGACGGCACCGGCTACTACCTGAAGTCCACGGACGAGATGTACGCCATCGACTCCTCGGACGCCTGGCAGCAGGGCTGCGCCAACACGCTCCTCGTCGCCGAGATGGTCGACACGGACGGCATGTTCGAGAAGCGCGACCTCATGCCCAAGTTCGACATCCCCGAGGGCTACACCGAGGTCACCTGGTTCAAGGAGGAGGTCCGCCGCGGCATGGAGCGCCGCTACCCGGGCGGCGTCCCCGAGGACCGCCAGAAGCAGGCCGACTACGAGATGGACGTCATCATCTCGATGGGCTTCCCGGGCTACTTCCTCGTCGTCGCCGACTTCATCATGTGGGCCAAGAACAACGGCATCGCCGTCGGCCCCGGCCGAGGCTCCGCGGCCGGTTCGATCGTCGCCTACGCCATGGGCATCACCGACCTCGACCCGATCCCGCACGGCCTGATCTTCGAGCGCTTCCTCAACCCCGAGCGCATCTCGATGCCCGATGTCGACATCGACTTCGACGAGCGCCGGCGCGTCGAGGTGATCCGGTACGTGACCGAGAAGTACGGCGCCGACAAGGTCGCCATGATCGGTACCTACGGCACCATCAAGGCCAAGAACGCGATCAAGGACTCCGCGCGCGTGCTGGGCTACCCGTACGCGATGGGCGACCGCATCACCAAGGCCATGCCCGCCGACGTCCTCGGCAAGGGCATCCCGCTGTCCGGCATCACCGACCCCAGCCACCCGCGCTACAGCGAGGCCGGCGAGGTCCGCGGGATGTACGAGAACGAGCCGGACGTGAAGAAGGTCATCGACACCGCGCGCGGTGTGGAGGGCCTGGTGCGGCAGATGGGCGTGCACGCCGCCGGCGTGATCATGTCCAGCGAGACCATCACCGAGCACGTCCCGGTCTGGGTCCGGCACACCGACGGCGTGACCATCACCCAGTGGGACTACCCGAGCTGTGAGTCGCTCGGCCTGCTGAAGATGGACTTCCTGGGCCTGCGCAACCTCACGATCATGGACGACGCGGTCAAGATGGTGAAGGCCAACAAGGGCCTCGACATCGACCTGCTGTCCCTGCCGCTCGACGACCCCACGACCTTCGAGCTGCTCCAGCGCGGCGACACCCTCGGCGTCTTCCAGTTCGACGGCGGCCCCATGCGGTCCCTGCTGCGGCTGATGAAGCCCGACAACTTCGAGGACATCTCCGCCGTGTCGGCCCTGTACCGGCCGGGCCCGATGGGCATGAACTCCCACACCAACTACGCGCTGCGCAAGAACGGCCAGCAGGAGATCACGCCGATCCACCCCGAGCTGGAGGCGCCGCTCAAGGAGGTCCTGGACGTCACCTACGGCCTGATCGTCTACCAGGAGCAGGTGCAGAAGGCCGCCCAGATCATCGCCGGCTACTCGCTCGGCGAGGCCGACATCCTCCGCCGCGTGATGGGCAAGAAGAAGCCCGAGGAACTGGCGAAGAACTTCACCATCTTCCAGGCCGGCGCCCGCAAGAACGGCTACAGCGACGAGGCCATCCAGGCGCTCTGGGACGTGCTGGTCCCCTTCGCCGGCTACGCCTTCAACAAGGCGCACTCCGCCGCGTACGGCCTGGTCTCCTACTGGACCGCGTACCTCAAGGCGAACCACCCCGCCGAGTACATGGCCGCGCTCCTGACCTCCGTCAAGGACGACAAGGACAAGTCGGCCGTCTACCTCAACGAGTGCCGCCGCATGGGTATCCGCGTCCTCCCGCCGAACGTCAACGAGTCCGAGGCCAACTTCGCCGCCCAGGGCGACGACGTGATCCTCTTCGGCCTCTCCGCCGTCCGCAACGTCGGCACCAACGTGGTCGAGTCGATCATCAAGTGCCGCAAGGCGAAGGGGAAGTACACCTCCTTCCCCGACTACCTCGACAAGGTCGAGGCCGTGGTCTGCAACAAGCGCACCACCGAATCGCTCATCAAGGCCGGCGCCTTCGACTCCATGGGCCACACCCGCAAGGGGCTCATGGCCCAGTACGAGCCGATGATCGACAACGTGGTCGCGGTCAAGCGCAAGGAGGCCGAGGGGCAGTTCGACCTCTTCGGCGGCATGGGCGAGGACACCAGCAGCGAACCCGGCTTCGGGCTCGACGTGGAGTTCTCCCCCGACGAGTGGGACAAGACCTATCTGCTCGCCCAGGAGCGGGAGATGCTCGGTCTGTACGTCTCCGACCACCCGCTCTTCGGCCTGGAACACGTCCTCGCCGACAAGGCCGACGCGGGCATCGCCCAGCTCACCGGGGGCGAGCACGCCGACGGCGCGGTCGTCACCATCGGCGGCATCATCTCCGGCCTGCAGCGCAAGATGACCAAGCAGGGCAACGCCTGGGCCATCGCCACCGTCGAGGATCTCGCCGGCTCCATCGAGTGCATGTTCTTCCCGGCGACCTACCAGCTCATCTCGACCCAACTCGTCGAGGACGCCGTGGTCTTCGTCAAGGGACGCCTCGACAAGCGCGAGGACGTGCCCCGGCTCGTCGCCATGGAACTGATGGTGCCGGACCTGTCCAACGCGGGCACCAACGCGCCGGTGATCCTCACCATCCCGGCCACCAGGGTCACCCCGCCCATGGTCAGCCGCCTCGGCGAGATCCTCAGCCACCACAAGGGCGACAGCGAGGTACGCATCAGGCTCCAGGGCCCGCGCAAGACCACCGTGCTCCGCCTGGACCGGCACCGGGTCAAGCCCGACCCCGCGCTCTTCGGCGACCTGAAGGTGCTGCTCGGCCCGTCCTGCCTGGCCGGTTGACGCCGCACCACGCCCCAGCACACGCGAAGGGGCGCACCCGTCAAGGGTGCGCCCCTCCTGCGTGCCTGGGCTTCAACTGCCCTTTAGTTGTGGCCGAAGCTCTTCCGCTTCTTGCCGGCAACATCCGCGGGGCTGCCCTGGATGTGCGACACCGGCGACTCGTGGGCCTCCGTCTGCCGCTGCGCGTGCTCGTGGCTCTGCTCGGCTTGCGACGCGCGGTTCTGCGGGCCTGCCTGCTTGCGGTTCTTGTTCTTGGCCATGGTGATCTGCCTCCTGTGGGGGATCTAGGGGCCAGGGCCGGGACCAGATTCACATACGCTGACATCAATCGCATGTCGGATAATTACCGTGTGTGACAGGGGAGGTGGGTGCGCGGGATCCGGAAACGCCACGCCGAAGATCGAGTTCGGGCCGTTAACCCCCGCGCCGTCGGGCAGACTCGAAGGAAGTCCGAAGCAAAACCTCCCGGGAAGAGGGTGAGTCGCGTGGACCGCTGCATCGTCCTGGTGGACGCCGGGTATCTGCTGGGCGCCGCCGCCAGCCTCCTCGCCGGTGAGCCCTCGCGGTCCCGCATCACCGTCGACCACACCGCGCTGATCCAGGCGCTGCGGGTACGCGCGGAGTCGGAGACCGAGCGCCCGCTGCTGCGCATCTACTGGTTCGACGGCGCCCCCGACCGCGTCCCCCAACCGGAGCATCGCCGGCTGCGCGTGATGCCCCGGGTCACCGTCCGGCTCGGCGCCCTCACCCGCAGCGACGGACGCTGGGCACAGAAGGGCGTGGACGCCGCCATGCACGCCGAGCTGACCGAGCTGGCCCGCAACCGCGCCTGCTCCGACGTCGTCCTCGTCACCGGCGACGGCGATCTGCTGCCCGGCATGATGGCCGCCAAGGAGCACGGCGTCGCCGTCCACCTGTGGGCCGTACAGGCCGCCGACGGCGACTACAACCAGTCCGAGGACCTGGTCGCCGAGGCCGACGAGCGGCGCGTGCTGGACCGGGCCTGGATCACCCAGGCCGTCCGCGCCAAGGAACTGACCGGCGTCTGCGCCCCGCCGCCCGTGCCCCGGCCCGAGATCGCCGCGATCCTCTCCGCCCCGCTGCCCGAGTCCGCGCTCGCGGCGGCCGAGCGGCCGGCCGACGAGGGCGCGCCCAGGCCGGCGGCGGTGACGGAGAACGGCAACCAGGAGCGGGCCACCGGCCACAAGGGCGTCCCCACCCCCAAGGACCTCGCCGCGCTGCGCGCCCCCGGCGCCCAGCCCGTCCAGCACCCGGCGACCGCGACCCTGCGCTGGTCCTCCGACAAGGGCTGGGTGGACCGGCCCGGTGCGGTCGCCGAACCGCCCGAGGTCGCCGCCATGCCGACGCTCGCCCAGCTCACCACGGCGGAGCAGCGGTGGGCCGACCGCGAGGAGGACATCACCACCGTCGGCGGCGACCCGTACGAGGTGGGACAGGTCTTCGCCCGCCGGTGGATGTCCCGGCTCGGCGACCAGGGCCATCTGCAGCGGCTCTCGCAGCTGTATCCCCGCATCCCGCACCGCATCGACGGAGAGCTGCTGCGGTACGCCGCGCGGTTCGGGCTGCTCGCCCACAAGGACGACCAGATCGACGAGCACGACCGCTACGCCATTCGGGCGGGGTTCTGGCGGGAGATCGACGTGCCGGCGGCCGCGGAGAGCGCGACGGGGGAGTGACGGTCGGCATTCCTTACCGGCCGAGGACGGAACTGCCCCCAAAGGCGAGTAAAGGGCCACGACCCCGTACTCTCGTCCCTTGTGAGTACGCGCGCGGCACAGGCACCTCGACAGGACGAGGTCGTACGCGTGCGCGGGCTCGGCAAGACCTATCCGGCCGTGAAAGGGCGGCGCGGTGCGCCCGGCACCCCCGAGGTGCGGGCCACCGACGGGGTCGAGCTGGACGTGCGGCGCGGCGAGGTCTTCGGGCTGCTCGGGCCGAACGGCGCCGGCAAGTCCACGCTCGTACGGCAGCTCACCGGGCTGCTGCGGCCGGACACCGGCAGCATCGAGATCCTCGGCCACGACATCGTCCGGCACCCCGAGCGCGCCGCGCGCCTCCTCGCCTACCTGGGGCAGGAGTCCTCCGCGCTGGACGAGCTGACCGTCTCCCTCGCCGCCGAGACCACCGGACGCCTGCGCGGCCTGGACCTGACGCGGGCCCGCGCCGAGCGGGACGCCGTACTGGAGGAGCTGGGGCTCACGCCGATCGCCGGGCGGGCGCTGAAGAAGCTGTCCGGCGGTCAGCGCCGGCTCGCCTGCTTCGCCGCCGCCCTCGTCGGTGAGCGCCCGCTGCTCGTGCTGGACGAGCCGACCACCGGCATGGACCCGGTGGCCCGCCGCGCGGTCTGGGCGGCCGTGGACCGGCGGCGCGCCGAGCGCGGTACGACCGTGCTGCTGGTCACCCACAACGTCATCGAGGCCGAGACCGTGCTGGACCGGGTGGCCGTCATCGACCAGGGCCGGGTGATCGCCTGTGACACCCCGGCCGGGCTGAAGGAACGGGTGGCCGGCGAGGTGCGGGTGGAGCTGGTGTGGCGGGACCGGGCGCCGCTCCAGGTGCCCGAGGTCGCCGCGCTGCGCGAGCGCGCCGTGGAGTCCGGCCGGCGCTGGACGCTGCGGCTCGCGCCCGAGGAGGCCCGTGCCGCCGTCGCCACCGTGACCGGCGGGGCCGCCTTCGCCGCCCTGGACGACTTCACGCTCGCCACGCCCAGCCTGGAGGACGTCTACCTGGCGCTCGGCGGCGCGGCCCGGCAGGGGCTGGTGAAGGCGTGAGCGGGGCGGCCGTACGGTGCGTATGGATCTGTGCGCCGGTTGACGCGACTGCCGCAGGGAAGAGGAGCAGCTCGTCGTGAGTGTCGTACCCGCCGAGGTTCTGGGGAGCGGCGCCCGGGTGGTGCCGGAGGTGGCGCCGGGCCCGGCCGAGCTCGGTCCGGCCGCGCGGCTGTGGCCGTCGCTCGCGGCCGTCTACCGGGCGCAGCTGTCCCGCGCCCGGGTGGCGCGGATCCCGCTGCTTTTCGTGGCCACCTTCCAGTCCGTGGGCATCGCCGTGATGATGCGGGGTGTCGTCGACAGCGGCGGTGAGGCCCGGTCCGTGGTGGCGGGGTCGTCGGTGCTGGTCGTCGCGTATGTGGCGCTGAATCTGCTGTCGCAGTACTTCGGGCAGCTGCGGGCGAGTGGCGGGCTCGACCACTACGCCACCCTGCCGGTGCCGCCCGCGGCCGTGGTGCTGGGCGCGGCGGCGGCGTACGCCTCCTTCACCGTGCCAGGGACGCTGGTGACCGCCGTCTTCGGCTGCGTCCTGTTCGGACTGCCGCTGGGCAATCTGTGGATCCTCGTGGCCGTGATCCCGCTCGCCGGGGCCGCGCTGTCCGGGCTCGGCGCCGCCTGCGGGCTGCTCGCGCCGCGGCCCGAGCTGGCCACGCTGCTGGGGCAGCTGGGCATGTCGGCGGCGCTGCTGCTGGGGGTGCTGCCGGCCGACCGGATGCCGGAGATCGTACGGCTGGCGCGGGATCTGCTGCCGTCGACGTACGGTGTGGAGGCGTACGCCAGGACCTTCGGGGCTCATCCGGACTGGGCCGTCGTCCTGGCCGACCTGGGGGTGTGCGCGGGTGTCGGAGTCGTCTCGCTGGCCGTGGCGGCCCGGGCGTACCGCAGGGCCGCCGTCCGGTGACGCGGCGCGCAGCACGACCTGGCACGATGTCAGGGTGACCGCACCGCTGACTCCGCCGACGCCGCCGCACAACCAGTCCTCGAACGATGTCTGGCAGGCTCCGCCGCCCGCCGGGACGTCCGGGGGCGTGTACGAACAGGACGGCCCCGGGATGAAGACCGAACTGCGGGACGCCGCCGTCATCACGGTGGGCGTGGCGTTGAGCGGGGTGCTGCTGGGGCTGCTGTGGTGGTGGCTGGCCCCGCATGTGCCGCTGGTCGGCGACGTGGTCGACAAGAGCTGGGTCGTCTACCGCGCGGACAGCGAGGGCGAGCAGGCGGTGGGGGTGGACGGCACGTTCACCCTGCTGGGGCTGGGCTTCGGGCTCGTCAGCGCGGTGGGTGTCTTTCTGCTGCGGCGGCGTGGGGGCGTGCCGGTCGTGGTGGCACTCGGGCTGGGCGCGCTGCTCGGGTCGGTGCTGGCCTGGCGGCTGGGGATATGGCTCGGGCCGCAGTCCGATGTGCTGGCGCATGCCAGGGCCGTGGGGAAGGGGGTCACCTTCTCGGCGCCGCTGACGCTGGGGGCGAAGGGTGCGCTGCTGGCCTGGCCGTTGGGCGCGCTGTTGGTTCACCTCGGGCTCACGGCGCTGTTCGGGCCGCGTGACCCCGAGGTGCCGTATCCGCAGCAGCCGTGACCAGGGGGGCTCCGCCCCGCTGGACCCTCCCGTTTCCCACCCGCTCCCCTGACTCGGTCGGTTGAGAGGGCACCCTTCCCGGCCGAGCTCGTTCCTCGGGCGCCCGGTGTCAGCCCCGCCCGATCGGCGCAAGCACCGCGTTCGTCAGCTTCGCCAGATCGCCCGGCGCCAGTTCCACCTCAAGACCCCTTCGCCCCGCCGACACACAGATCGTCTCGTGGACCTCGGCCGAGTCGTCCAGGACCGTCGGCAGCCTCTTGCGCTGGCCGAGGGGCGAGATACCGCCCCGCACATAGCCGGTCGTCCGCTCGGCGAGCGTCGGGTCGGCCATCGTGGCGCGTTTGCCGCCCACCGCCGCCGCCAGGGCCTTCAGGTCCAGGGAGCCGGACACCGGGACCACCGCGACGGTCAGGGCGCCGTCGACGTCGGCCACCAGGGTCTTGAAGACGCGGTCGGGGGAGACGCCCATCGCCTCGGCCGCCTCCTCGCCGTAGGAGGGGTGGGAGGGGTCGTGGTCGTAGGAGTGGACCGTGAAGTCCACGCCGGCCGAGGACAGGGCGACGGTCGCGGGGGTGCCGCCGGACTGCTGCTGTTTCTTCGACTTCTTCGCCATCGGTGAGTGCTGGGTCCCTCAGTTCAGACTGGTCGGCGTCCGCGTCAGCTCGAACGCGGGCAACGACGGCAGGCTACGGATGATGGCCGTCTCGGCGCGAAGGAGTTTCAGCTCGTCGCGCAGGCGGGACGCGGTGTCCGGGGCCTGGAGCAGCCGTTGCTTGGTGGGGGTGTCGTGCACCATCGCCGCCGCCACCAGGTAGGAGACCACGGAAGGATCGTCCGGGAGGTCCGCGCCCGTCGACAGTGAGCGCTCGCGGGCGCCCGCCAGGCGCTTCTGGTACTGGCGGAAGGAGCGCAGCACCCCCTCGGCGAGCGCGCCCGCCTCGTCGCCCGGCTCCTCCGGCAGTTCCTCCAGCTCCGCCGTCAGGAACGGGCCCGACGCGTCGACGGAGAGCAGCCGTACCCGGGTCGTGCCCGTCGCCAGCACCTCGAACGTGCCGTCGGCCCGCTCCCGGATGGTCGCCGCGTCCGCCACACAGCCCACCCCGTGGAAGGCCTTGAGCGGGTCCGGGCCGAAGCCCGCGGACGGTCCCCGGTCGGGCTGCGCCGTGGGGTCCGGCATGCCGGGGGCGCTCGGCGCCACCTCGTGGCCGTCGCGGATGGCCACGACGGCGAACCGGCGCGGCTCGTCCTCCGGTGTCTTGAGCAGCTCGCGCATCATCGCGCGATAGCGCTCCTCGAAGACGTTCAGCGGCAGCACGAGCCCCGGGAACAGCACCGTGTTCAGCGGGAAGAGCGGGAGTCGGACGGTGGTCACGACGCCTCAGCCTAGTGGTCACCGGCAGCGGCGTGTCCGCCGTGCTTGCCGAGGGGGGCCGGGGACACCGGGATCAGCCCGGCCGGGGCGGGCGCGTAGGCCGCCGTCAGCAGGTGTTCGCGCACCTGCAGGAAGTGGCCGAGCGGGTCCTCGGCGAACCGTTCCCAGGGGAAGGACGTGGCGTACGGGCCGATCCGGTACAGCTCGGCGCGGGCGTCCTCCCAGCGCTCCAGGCGCAGCAGGACGTACAGGAGCTTGTTGCGGATCTCGGCGGGCCACGGGTCCGCCGCGGGGAAGCGCGCGGAGAACGCGAGCGCGCGGTCGGCGGCGGCGTGCAGACGGGCGCGTGGCACCTCGGGGCCGCGGCCGTCGGTCAGGTAGCCGAAGCCGGCCCGGGCCGGCAGGGCCTGGACGGGCGAGTCGGCCGGGGCGTCCTGCGCGGCCCGCTCGGCGAAGTCGAAGCAGGCGTCGTGGGAACCGCGCCGGAAGCTGGCCAGGTACCGCAGGGCGGCCACATGGCAGCCGTAGTGGTGCGGGGCGCGGCGGACGGCCGCCTCCCACAGCTCCTCGAAGTACCGGTGGCCGGCCCGCGAGCCGCGCGCATGGTCCAGGGCGACCCGCCAGGGCACCGGGTCGCGGTCGTCCGCGCGGGCGGCGGCGGTGATCAGCGGGCTGACCTCGCGCAGCAGCTCGGTGCGGGCCGGCGACGGCCAGGCCCGGTCCACCGCCAGCTGCGCCCCGACCAGCAGCGTGTCCGCGTCCTGGGGGGCGTGCGCGCGCCAGGCCTCGAACCACTCGGGGCGCGAGCGGGCGAAGGCGGCCAGGCGCCGGACGTACCGGTCGTGGTTCTCCCACTCGGCCGCGGCGCGGGTGGTGGCGAGCAGACCGGCCGCGGCCCGGTACTCGCCCCGGCCGGCCCCGACCAGCACGGGCGAGAGGCGGGCGTCGGGTGCGTCGAGCACGACCTCGTCCCCGGTCGGCGGTCGGCCGGCCGGGCGTGCGGAGCGTTTGGTCATCCGGGCCGGGCGGATGAACGGCGGGAGCGCAACCATGGTGCCGACCATTGAAAGACCGCAGGTCGACGCCGCGCCAGAGGGTGTGGGGAAGTCGCAGAAAGTTGTACGGTCCGCGGTCAAGGACCGGTAAAGGGTGACTGTTCCGCCTTTGTCCGGCTCGGCTCGGCCTGTGTCGGGGTCGGCCCGGCCCGGCCCGGCCCCTGTCCGGGTCAGTTCCGCCGTAGCAGCCGGGTGGCGCCCGCGGCCACCGTTGTCGCCAGGATCCAGCCGAGCAGGATCATCACGGCTGCCAGCCACTCCCAGGCGCCGCGCAGCTGCCACTGGCCGACCTGACCCAGGTCGATCACCGGCAGCAGCAGGTCCAGGGTGAACAGGGCCGGGCTCCAGTACGGGTGGGCGTCATGGTTCATCGGCGGATGGGCCGCGTGGGCGAACGCCAGCGTGCCCGCCGCCCACAGCACCGCCATCCACACCGCGGCCCGGCCGGGACGGTAGCCGTAGGCCACGGTCCAGTCCTGTACGAACCCCCAGACCTTCCCGGCCGGCGGCAGCGTCTCGCGGCGCCGGCGCTGCTTGGCGAGCAGCACCTCCCGCGCGTCCTCGTCCTCCCCGGCGGCCCGCAGCACCGCCGCCAGCCGCTCGTACGGCTCCGGGGCGTACTCCGCGGTGGCCGCCGCCACCCAGTCCAGCCGGCCGGTCAGCGGGAACGGGCCGCGCGGGACGAGGTTCTCGTACACGAACCCGCCCATGTGCAGATTACCGGGGCCCGGCCAACTCGCCGCCCGGTCCACCAGGCTGACGATCCGCGCGCCGGACAGCACCACCTTGCCGCGCTGCGGCCCGTCCCCGAGGAAGCGCAGCTCCGACGCGTGCACCCGGCGCAGCGACAGCTCCTGGTCGTCGGTGAGGTCGAACCGGGCCCGCTCGAAGTCGACGGCGTCCCCGAACCGCCCGTCGTCCAGCCGTATCCCGCCCCGGCACGCGAAGCGCTGGATCCGCGTCCCGCGCGCCGGTGTCGTGCCGCTCAGCAGGGGGCTGCCCACGCCGGCCGGGGTCAGGTACAGGGTCCGCTCGACGGTCAGCTGGGGGGCGTTCAGGGCGTAGCGGGAGTAGGGGTTGTCCAGGTTCGCGCCGCGCAGGCTCAGCGACACGCCGACCTTGGCGCCGCGCAGCCGCAGCTCGCCGTGCGACTGGAGCATCTCCGCCTGGAGGTCCTGGCCGACGGTCATGCCGTCCGCCGAGATCGACCGCCCGCTGCGATCGCGGTACGCCACCGCCTCGTTGAGCATCAGATCGGTGCCGATGTGCGCGTCCGTCAGCCGGGCGCCGTATCGGAACCGGCAGCGGGGCAGATGCAGGTCGCCCTCGGTGTGCACCCGGGCCGCCTCCAGCCGGGGCACCGCGCAGTCCACCATCCGCAGGGTCGTGAACCGGGCCTCCGGCAGCAGGACCTCCTCGTCGAAGCGGCAGCCGCGCAGTTCGACGTACGGCCGTACCGTGCCGCCGGAGAGGTCCAGCGTGCCGGTGATGCGCACGCCGGTCAGCTTCAGCGAGGACACCCGGCCCGCGAGCGCCGGCGGGCCGTCCAGCAGCAGCCAGGCCACGATCCGCGCCCGCACCGCGCGCTCCGGACCCCACGGGTGCCCGCCGTGCGGATCGTCCACCACGGCGTCCCCGCAGCTCAGGTCGTACACACTGCCGTTGCGGAAGGCCTGCCACATGCCCGCCTCGGCCGCGGTCAGCTCGTCCGGCAGGTCCCCGGCGACGAAGCCGGCCCCCTCGGTCACCTTTCTCCTCTCCCGTCCAGCGGTCCCGTACCACCGTTGATGCCCGCTGAGTGACTGCCGGAACACTAGAGGTGAGGGCGATCTTCCGGGTTCCGCCACGTTCTGTATCAGCCATTGATACGCGCCCACGACTCGTGACACCGGTCTGAGAGAATTGGGACTGTGATTTCCCGAATCGATCTGCGCGGCGACGCCCTTCCCGAGGGCCTCGCCCTGCGCGACCTGCTGCCCCGAGCCGACTTCGACGTATCGGCCGCCCTGGAGAAGGTGCGTCCGATCTGCGAGGCCGTGCATCATCGTGGCGACGCGGCGCTGATCGACTTCGCCGAGAAGTTCGACGGAGTACGGCTGGAATCCGTCCGTGTCCCGGCCAAGGCGCTCACGGACGCGCTGGCCGCCCTCGACCCGGCCGTGCGCGCCGCGCTGGAGGAGTCCATCCGCCGCGCCCGCCTGGTCCACCGCGAGCAGCGCCGCAGCACCCACACCACCCAGGTGGTGCCCGGTGGCTCCGTCACCGAGAAGTGGGTGCCGGTCGAGCGCGTCGGGCTGTACGCGCCGGGCGGCCGGTCGGTCTACCCGTCGTCCGTGATCATGAACGCCGTACCGGCCCAGGAGGCCGGGGTCGGGTCGATCGCGCTCGCCTCCCCGCCCCAGGCCGAGTTCGGCGGCCTGCCGCACCCGACGATCCTCGCCGCCTGCGCGCTGCTCGGCGTGGACGAGGTCTACGCGGCCGGCGGCGCCACCGCCGTCGCGATGTTCGCCTACGGCACCGAGTCCTGCCCGCCGGCCAACATGGTCACCGGCCCCGGCAACATCTGGGTCGCCGCCGCCAAGCGCTTCTTCACCGGCCGGATCGGCATCGACGCCGAGGCCGGCCCGACCGAGATCGCCGTCCTCGCGGACGACACGGCCGACCCGGTGCACGTGGCCTCGGACCTGATCAGCCAGGCCGAGCACGACCCGCTCGCGGCGGCCGTGCTGGTCACCGACTCCGTCGAGCTGGCGGAGGCGGTGGAGAAGGAACTCGAGCCGCAGGTCGCGGCCACCCGGCACGTCGAGGACCGGATCGTGCCCGCCCTGGGGGGCAGGCAGTCCGCGATCGTGCTGGTCGACGGCATCGAGGAGGGCCTCCGGGTCGTCGACGCGTACGGCGCCGAGCACCTGGAGATCCAGACCGCGGACGCCGCCGCGGTGGCCGACCGGGTGAAGAACGCGGGCGCGATCTTCATCGGCCCCTGGGCCCCCGTCTCGCTCGGCGACTACGCGGCCGGGTCCAACCACGTCCTGCCCACCGGCGGCTGCGCCTGCCACTCCTCGGGCCTGTCCGTCCAGTCCTTCCTGCGCGGCATCCACATCGTGGACTACACCAGGGACGCGCTCGCCGAGGTCGCCCCTCACGTGGTGACGCTGGCGGAGGCGGAGGACCTGCCGGCGCACGGCGCCGCGATCAAGGCGAGGTTCGGCTGGAAGGTACCCGAGAGCAAGTGAGCGACGTGCGGATCGACGATCTTCCCGTACGGGACGAGCTGCGTGGCAAGTCCCCTTATGGCGCGCCCCAGTTGGACGTCCCCGTACGGCTGAACACCAACGAGAACCCCTACCCGCTGCCCGAGCCGCTGGTCGAGCGGATCGCGGAGCGGGTGCGGGAGGCCGCCCGCGACCTGAACCGCTATCCGGACCGGGACGCGGTCCAGCTGCGCACCGAGCTGGCCGCGTACCTGACGAAGACGGGCGGGTACCCGCTCGGCATCGAGAACGTGTGGGCCGCCAACGGCTCCAACGAGGTCATCCAGCAGCTGCTGCAGACCTTCGGCGGACCGGGCCGTACGGCGATCGGCTTCGAGCCGTCGTACTCGATGCACGCGCTCATCGCGCGCGGCACCGGCACCGGCTGGATCTCGGGTCCGCGGGGCGAGGACTTCACCATCGACGTCCCGGCGGCCGCCGAGGCGATCGCCGAGCACAAGCCGGACGTCGTCTTCATCACCACCCCCAACAACCCCACCGGCAACGCGGTCGCACCGGAGACGGTCCTCGCGCTGTACGAGGCGGCACAGGCGGCCAAGCCGTCGATGGTGATCCTGGACGAGGCCTACATCGAGTTCAGCCACGGCGCCTCGCTGCTGCCGCTGCTGGCGGGCCGCCCGCACCTGGTGATCTCCCGGACGATGTCCAAGGCGTTCGGCGCGGCGGGCCTGCGCCTCGGCTACCTCGCCGCCGACCCGGCGGTCGTGGACGCCGTCCAGCTCGTCCGGCTGCCCTACCACCTGTCGGCGATCACCCAGGCGACGGCCCTCGCCGCCCTGGAGCACACCGACACGCTGCTGAAGTACGTCGAGCAGCTGAAGGCGGAGCGGGACCGGCTGGTCGCCGAACTGCGCACGATCGGCTACGAGGTGACGGAGTCCGACGCGAACTTCGTGCAGTTCGGCAGGTTCGCCGACGCCCACACCGCCTGGCAGAAGATCCTCGACCGGGGCGTCCTGGTCCGGGACAACGGCGTACCGGGGTGGCTGCGGGTGTCCGCCGGCACGCCGGCGGAGAACGACGCGTTCCTCGACGCGGTACGGGAACTGAAGAAGGAGCTTTGAGGCATGAGCCGCGTTGGACGCGTGGAGCGCACCACCAAGGAGACCTCCGTCCTGGTCGAGATCGACCTCGACGGCACCGGGAGAACCGACATCGCCACCGGCGTCGGTTTCTACGACCACATGCTCGACCAGCTCGGCCGGCACGGTCTGTTCGACCTGACCGTGAAGACCGACGGCGACCTGCACATCGACTCCCACCACACCATCGAGGACACCGCCCTCGCCCTCGGCGCCGCCTTCAAGCAGGCGCTCGGTGACAAGGTGGGGATCTACCGGTTCGGCAACTGCACGGTTCCGCTGGACGAGTCCCTCGCCCAGGTGACCGTCGACCTGTCCGGCCGCCCGTACCTCGTGCACACCGAGCCCGAGAACATGGCGCCGATGATCGGTGAGTACGACACCACGATGACCCGGCACATCCTGGATTCCTTCGTCGCCCAGGCGCAGATCGCGCTGCACGTGCACGTGCCGTACGGGCGCAACGCGCACCACATCGTGGAGTGCCAGTTCAAGGCCCTCGCCCGGGCGCTGCGGTACGCCTCCGAGCGCGACCCGCGCGCGGCCGGCATCCTCCCCTCCACGAAGGGCGCGCTGTAAAGCCATGAACAGCCTCTCCACCCTGCTGATCGTCGTCGGCCTCTTCCTGGTCGGCGGCATCATCTCCTTCGTCAAGCAGAAGATGCCCACGAGCCTGATCGTGCTGCTCTCCCTCGGCGCGGGCCTGTGCCTCGTCGCGGGCGTCATGCGGCTGGGGGTGTGGAATTGACCGCAGTCGCGAAGAAGGTCGTCGTCTTCGACTACGGCTTCGGAAACGTCCGTTCCGCCGAGCGTGCCCTCGCGCGCGTGGGTGCCGATGTCGAGATCACCCGCGACTTCGACAAGGCCATGAACGCCGACGGACTGCTGGTGCCGGGCGTGGGCGCCTTCGCCGCCTGCATGCAGGGCCTGCGCGCCGCGCGCGGTGACTGGGTCGTGGACCGCCGGCTGTCGGGCGGCCGCCCGGTGATGGGCATCTGCGTCGGCATGCAGATCCTGTTCGCGCGCGGCATCGAGCACGGCGTGGAGGCCGAGGGCCTGGACGAGTGGCCCGGCACGGTCGCCCCGCTCCAGGCCGACGTCGTGCCCCACATGGGCTGGAACACCGTCGAAGCCCCCGCCGACTCGGAGCTGTTCGCCGGCCTGGACGCCGGCGCCCGCTTCTACTTCGTGCACTCCTACGCCGTCCACGACTGGGCCCTGGAGACCAACAACCCGGTGATCGCGGCCCCCAAGGTGACCTGGTCGACGCACGGCAGGCCGTTCGTGGCCGCCGTGGAGAACGGCGCCCTGTGGGCCACGCAGTTCCACCCCGAGAAGTCCGGCGACGCCGGCGCCCAGCTCCTCACCAACTGGATCGGAACCCTGTAGAGACATGGCCAAGCTCGAACTCCTCCCCGCCGTCGACGTCCGCGACGGCCAGGCCGTCCGCCTCGTGCACGGCGAGTCCGGGACCGAGACCTCCTACGGCTCCCCGCTTGAGGCCGCCCTCGCCTGGCAGCGGTCCGGCGCCGAGTGGCTGCACCTGGTCGACCTGGACGCGGCCTTCGGCACCGGCGACAACCGCGAGCTGATCGCCGAGGTCGCCAGGGCGATGGACATCAAGGTGGAGCTGTCCGGCGGCATCCGCGACGACGCCTCACTGGCCGCCGCCCTGGCCACCGGCTGCACCCGCGTGAACCTCGGCACGGCCGCCCTGGAGACCCCGGAGTGGGTCGCCAAGGTCATCGCCGAGCACGGCGACAAGATCGCCGTCGGCCTGGACGTGCGCGGCACGACGCTGCGCGGCCGCGGCTGGACCCGCGACGGCGGCGACCTCTACGAGACGCTGGAGCGCCTCGACAAGGAGGGCTGCGCCCGCTACGTCGTCACCGACATCGCCAAGGACGGCACGCTCCAGGGCCCGAACCTTGAGCTGCTGAAGAACGTCTGCGCGGCGACGGACCGCCCGGTCGTGGCCTCCGGCGGCGTGTCGTCCCTGGACGACCTGCGCGCCCTCGTCGGGCTGGTACCCCTCGGTGTCGAGGGTGCCATCGTCGGGAAGGCCCTGTACGCGAAGGCGTTCACCCTGGAAGAGGCCCTGGAGGCTGTGTCGTCATGAGCGATGCCGTGCGGCGCGTGCAGAGCGGAAGTCCCTGGGAAGAGAGCTTCGGTTTCGCACGTGCCGTCGCGGCGGGGGACCGGGTGCTGGTGGCGGGCACGACGTCCTTCAAGGGCACCGTGCTGTACGGCGAGGGTGACCCGTACGAGCAGGCCAAGGTGGCCTTCACCAGCGCCATCGAGGCGATCGGCGAGTTCGGACTCGGGATCGGCTCCGTCATCCGTACGCGGATGTACCTGACCCATGTGCGGGACGTCGACGCTGTCGGCCGGGCGCACAAGGAGATCTTCGACTCCGTGCGCCCGGTCTCGACCCTGCTGGTCGTGGAGGGCTTCGTCGACCCGCGCATCCTGGTGGAAGTGGAACTTGAAGCATTCAGAGGAGCCTGAGCAGTCATGACCCTGGCGGTCCGAGTCATCCCCTGCCTGGACGTGGACAACGGCCGGGTCGTCAAGGGCGTCAACTTCCAGAACCTGCGCGACGCGGGTGACCCCGTCGAGATGGCCAAGGTGTACGACGCCGAGGGCGCCGACGAGCTGACGTTCCTGGACATCACCGCGTCCTCGGGCAACCGGGAGACGACGTACGACGTGGTACGGCGCACCGCGGAGCAGGTGTTCATCCCGCTGACGGTCGGCGGCGGTGTCCGTACGGCCGAGGACGTGGACAAGCTGCTGCGGGCGGGCGCCGACAAGGTGGGCGTGAACACCGCCGCGATCGCCCGCCCCGAGCTGATCCGCGAGATCGCCGAGCGCTTCGGCCGCCAGGTCCTGGTCCTGTCGGTCGACGCCCGCCGCACCGAGTCGGGGACCTTCGAGGTCACGACCCACGGCGGCCGGCGCGGCACCGGCATCGACGCCGTCGAGTGGGCGCACCGGGCGGCCGAGCTGGGCGCGGGCGAGATCCTGCTCAACTCGATGGACGCGGACGGTACCAAGGACGGCTACGACCTGGAGATGATCGCGGCGGTCCGTAAGCACGTGACCGTCCCGGTGATCGCCTCCGGCGGCGCCGGCAAGCTGGCCGACTTCCCGCCGGCGATCGAGGCCGGCGCCGACGCCGTGCTGGCCGCCTCCGTCTTCCACTTCGGCGACCTGCGGATCGGCGAGGTGAAGGAGACACTGAGAGCGGCGGGCCACCCGGTGCGCTGACGCCGCGCCGAGCCTCAGCAGGACCCTGCTGGCCGGCCGGCGTGGCTGGGACGCCTCCGGTATGGGCTGGGTGCTCGCCGGGTTCGGCGTCGGCGGGGCGCCGCCTCGCTGCTGCTGACGGTCCGGGGGCGGTTGCCGCACGCCGGGCTGGTCACCGGGTGGGCATGTGCGGTGGGGGCCGTGGCCATCGGCGCCCTCGCATTCGTCCCCGCACTGGTCGCCGCCGTCGGCGTGGCCGTGCTCGTCGGCCTGCTCACCGGGCTGAGCGGGGTGATGTGCGGCGCCCTGCTCCAGACCCACACCGACCCGGCGTACCTGGGTCGCGTCACCGCCGTCGCCAGCCTGGTCAGCCTCGGTCTGACCCCGCTCAGCATGCCGCTCGCGGCGGCCGCGATCGGGGCCTTCGGGCTCGGTCCGGTCTACGCCGTCAGCGCCGGCGTATGCGGCCTCGGCGGGCTCGTCGCCCTCGCCGCACCGGCCCTGCGCCGCGCGGAGCTCCCGGGCTGAGCGCGCCTCACCTCTCCGGTCGAGTCGGCCGTGCCGGGCTGCCGCAGGGTGTCGCCGGGCGGGTGTCGTCGGGCACCGCAGCCCGCGCCGGCCCCTGCGGCTCATGCGTGAACCGGATACCCCGGTCGGCCTCCCGGGTGCCGGGTTTCCCGGTTCAGATGCCCAGCTGCCTGGACTCGTTCAGCTTGGTGATCGCGTCCGGCTCGCCCTCGACCTCCACCTTGGCCGCGTTCTGCCGGCCGAACGCGAACATCAGCAGCTCCGACGGCTCGCCGGTCACCGTCACCACCGGCGCGCCCCGGTGCGCCACCGCCGTCTGCCCGTCCGGGCGGCGCAGCACCAGACCCGTCGGCACGCCCCGGGCCACCAGCCGCGCCGTGCGCTCCAGCCGGGACCACAGGGCGTCCTGGAAGACGGGGTCCAGCTCGCGCGGGCTCCAGTCCGGCTGGGCGCGGCGCACGTCCTCGGTGTGGACGTAGAACTCGACGATGTTGGCCGCCTCGTCGACCTGCTTGAGCTGGAAGGGGGAGAAGCGCGGCGGGCCGGTACGGATGAGCTGGATCAGCTCCTCGTACGGCTTCGCGGTGTACTCGGCCATCACCTTCTCCAGGCGCGGCACCAGCTGCTTGATCAGCGTGCCGCCGGCCGCGTCCGGGCGGCGCTCGCGCACGACCACGTGCGCGGCCAGATCCCGGGTACGCCAGCCCTCGCAGAGGGTGTCGGCGTCCGGACCGACGGTTTCCAAGAGGTCGGCGAGCAGCAGCCGTTCACGCTTGGCGAAGGTCGACATGGAGCCAGCCTACGACCCCGCGCCGAGTCCGCCCACCCGTCACCCGACCACCGCCCCTCAACGAGGCGCTTCGCGCCGCCATGACCATCCAATGGACACGGCACCGGCATTGTCGTACCCGCGCGGCACAATGGCACCCATGACCAGTACGACCGGGATGCCCCGGCCCAGCAGCCTCGACCCGGAGATCGCCGCCCGCCTCAAGCGCAGCGCCGACGGTCTCCTTCCCGCCATCGCCCAGCAGTACGACACCGGCGAGGTGCTCATGCTCGGCTGGATGGACGACGAGGCGCTGCACCGCACGCTGACCACCGGCCGCTGCACCTACTGGTCGCGCAGCCGCCAGGAGTACTGGGTCAAGGGCGACACCTCCGGTCACTTCCAGTGGGTGAAGTCGGTCGCGCTGGACTGCGACGCCGACACCGTGCTGGTCAAGGTCGACCAGGTCGGCGCGGCCTGCCACACCGGCGCGCGCACCTGCTTCGACGAGGACGTGCTCCTCAAGGACGCCGATTCCGGCGCGACCACCTCCGATCAGTAGGGTCAGCCGCCATGGACCTCGAGACCTTCCGCAAGCTCGCCACCGACCGCCGCGTCATCCCGGTCACGCGCAAGCTCCTCGCCGACGGCGACACGCCCGTCGCGCTGTACCGCAAGCTGGCCGCCGAGCGCCCCGGCACCTTCCTGCTGGAGTCCGCGGAGAACGGCCGCTCCTGGTCCCGGTACTCCTTCGTCGGCGTCCGGTCCGCCGGCACGCTGACGGAACGCGACGGCCAGGCACACTGGCTCGGCACCCCGCCGGTCGGCGTCCCGGTCGACGGCGACCCCCTGAAGGCCCTCCGCGCCACGATCCAGGCCCTGCACACCCCGCACCACCAGGAGGGCCTGCCGCCCTTCACCGGAGGCATGGTCGGCTATCTGGGCTACGACATCGTCCGCCGCCTGGAGAAGATCGGCCCCGGCGAACGCGACGACCTCAGGCTGCCCGAGCTGACCATGCTCCTGACCAGCGACCTCGCCGTGATGGACCACTGGGAGGGCTCGGTCCTGCTGATCGCCAACGCGATCAACCACAACGACCTCGACACGGGCGTCGACGAGGCCTACGCGGACGCTGTGGCCCGGCTCGACGCCATGGAGGCCGACCTCACGCGCGCGGTGGCCCAGCCCCCGGCCGTGCTGCCGCCCTCCGAGCTGCCCGAGTACACCGCGCTGTGGGGTGGCCCCGACTTCCAGGTGGCCGTCGAGGACGTCAAGGAGCGCATCCGCGCCGGCGAGGCCTTCCAGGTCGTGCCCTCCCAGCGCTTCGAGACCCCGTGCAGCGCCAGTGCCCTGGACGTCTACCGGGTGCTGCGGGCCACGAACCCGTCCCCCTACATGTACCTGTTCCGCTTCGACGGCTTCGACGTCGTCGGCTCGTCCCCCGAGGCCCTGGTGAAGGTCGAGGACGGGCGGGCCATGGTGCACCCCATCGCCGGAACCCGGCCCCGCGGCACCACCCCGCAGGAGGACCAGGCCCTGGCCGAGGAGCTGATGGCCGACCCCAAGGAGCGCGCCGAACACCTGATGCTCGTGGACCTCGGCCGTAACGACCTGGGGCGGGTCTGCGAGCCCGGCTCGGTCGAGGTGGTCGACTTCATGTCGATCGAGCGCTACTCGCACGTGATGCACATCGTCTCGACCGTCACCGGCAAGGTGGCCGAGGGCCGCACCGCCTTCGACGTGCTCACCGCCTGCTTCCCGGCGGGCACCCTCTCCGGCGCGCCCAAGCCCCGCGCGATGCAGATCATCGACGAACTGGAGCCGTCCCGGCGCGGGCTGTACGGCGGCTGCGTCGGCTACCTGGACTTCGCGGGCGACTCCGACACCGCGATCGCCATCCGTACGGCCCTGCTCCGGGACGGCACGGCGTACGTGCAGGCCGGAGCCGGCATCGTCGCCGACTCCGACCCGGTGGCGGAGGACCAGGAGTGCCGCAACAAGGCGGCGGCGGTCCTCCGCGCGGTGCACACGGCCAACAGGCTCAACTCATAGGGGAGTTCAGCCGGTGAACGCGGCGGTGCCGTTCGGGGTGCCGAGCCCCGACGGCCCGTCGTACCCGGCGCTGCCGGTGCACAGGTACGAGCCGCCGCAGCTGCCGTTGGAGCCGCTGGTGACGTCGTTCAGCGCCGAGGTGTGCGCGTACGGGAACGACGCCGGGTAGGAGCCGGCGGACGGGGCGCCCGCCAGCGCGTAGGTCGCCGCGATCAGCGGCGAGGAGGCGCTGGTGCCGCCGAAGACCATCCAGCCGCTGCCCTGCCCGTAGGTGTCGTACACCGCGACCCCGGTGTTGGGGTCGGCGACCGCCGAGACGTCCGCGACCGTGCGGTTCGCGCAGCCGGAGTCCTTCTGCCAGCTGGGCTTGGCGTCGTAGGCGGAGCAGCCGGAGCCGGCCCCGCTCCACACCGTGTCGGTCCAGCCGCGGGAGTTGGAGGCCGTGTTCAGGGACGTACCGCCCACCGCCGTCACGTACTTGGAGGCCGCCGGGTACTCGACGCCGTAGCCGTTGTCACCGGAGGAGACGGTGATGGCGACGCCCGGGTGGTTGAAGTAGGTGGAGTCGTAGGTCGCGTCGCTGGAGGACTCGGAGCCGCCGTAGCTGTTGGAGACGAACTTCGCCCCCAGCCGCACGGCGGTGTTCACGCCCGTGCCCAGGTTGGTCATGCTGGCGGAACTCGCCTCCACCAGCAGGATCTTGCAGTTCGGGCAGGCCGCGCTGACCATGTCGAGGTCGAGGGAGATCTCCTCGGCCCAGCCGGAGTTGCCGCGCGGGTACTTGGTGCCGCCGCTCTGGTCCACCTTCTTGAAGCAGCCGCTCGCGGTGGTACAGGCGGACAGGCCGTACTGGGAGCGGTAGGCGGCGAGGTCGGACTCGGCGTTCGGGTCGTCGTAGGCGTCGACGATCGCCACCGTCTGGCCCGAACCGCCGGTCGCGGACGGCAGGTTGTACGCCGCCTGGAGCGAGGAGGGGCCGTAGCCGGAGGGAGTGGCGGCGGCCGTCAGACCGCTCTCGGCGTGCGCCGACATGGGGGTGCCCGAGGTGACCTGCAGGGCGTTGCAGGCCATCTGGTCCTTCTTCGTCGGCGTGGCGCACGCATGGGCGACGGTGACGCCGTGGGACGAGGTGGTGGCCTGGGCCGCCTGGCCGACCGGGGCGGCCAGGGCGAGGGCGGCCGTGGCGAGCGTGGCCACGGCGGTGAGGGAAACGGTTCTGCGCAACGTACGTCCTCCGCGAGGTGGGTGAACCGGGAAGGGCTGTGGGGGGTGCGCGAGTGCCACCACGGCATGTGGTGTCGTGCCGTGGTGGCGCAGAACGTACGGATGGCGGGGCCACGTCAACAAGATGGATGTTGAACTGGGAACGTTCCTTTGCAGTTCCTGAGACGTTCATGTGCGGTTCGTGAGCGGATCATGGCCGAAATTCGACCCGCTCATGGCTTGACGGACCCGGGTGTCGCTTCGCCCGGGGTTCACGCGATAGTGGAGTACGTGACTGCTGTTCCTCACCCCCGTTCCGACGCCGCCGCGTCCGCCCGGTCCAGTCGGCGGAGCCTCGCCGTGGCCCTCCTGTGCGGTGCGCTCGGCGCGGCCGTGGCGCTGCTCGCGACCCGGCAGCGCTGGGCCGAGGGCACCGCGACGGTGGCCGGCGGCGCCTTCCCGCTCACCGCCAAGGGCAGCGACGTCACGGGCGTCCCCGCGGCCCTCGCCATAGTGGGCCTCGCCGCGCTCGTCGCCGTCTTCGCCGTACGCCGGGCAGGCCGCCTGGTCGTCGCCGGACTGCTCGCGCTGTCCGGCGCCGGCATCGTGGCCGCCGCCCTCGTGGCCGCCTCCGACAGCTCCGCGCTGGACGAGAAGGCCGCCCAGGCGAGCGGCGACACCTCCGCCACCGTCGCCGCGCTCAGCCACACCGGCTGGCCCTATGTCGCGGCCGCCGGCGGTGTGCTGATCCTGCTGGCCGGCCTGCTGGCGCTGCGCTACGGCAGCCGGTGGCCCGCCATGTCCGGCCGCTACGAGCGCGGCGCCGACCGTCCGCGGCGCAAGGCCCGGCCGGTCGACCCGGAACGGCCGGAGGAGATGTGGAAGGCCCTGGACCGGGGCGAGGACCCGACAGGGGCCTGACCCCCACCACCGGATGTGGCGAACCAGACGCCACCCCCGCGTCCGGCACGCGCGCACGTACGGGACAATGGACGACGAGCGTCCGGCTCGGACAGTGACGGGCGGGCTCGGAGCCGTACGACACGTACGCCGCTCTCCTGGGACACGTACACAGCAACGAGGAGCACAGACATGGCGGGCAGCAGCCACGGCCACGGTCACACCCCGGCCGCCTGGACCGGTGTCATCATTTCCTTCATCGGTTTCTGCGTCGCGGGCGCCTTCATGGTGATGGGCCAGCCGGTCGGCTTCTGGGCCGGCATGGCGCTCATCCTGGCCGGTGCGGTGGTCGGCGGCATCATGCGCGCCATGGGCCTCGGCCAGAACCCCAAGCCCCTGAAGATGATCGGGGCGCCCCTCGCCACCCGTGAGCCGGCCGGCGCGGAGAGCTGAGCCCTCGGCCTTCCCGCGAGGGGCGGTCCGCCATCCGAGAGGATGCGGACCGCCCCTCGCGGTGTGTCCGGGTGCTGTGTCCGGACCCCGCGGCCGCGGGCGGCGCGCGCAGCGTCGGCCGGCGGGAGACAATGCTCGGGTGAACGCCGACAGCCGCCCGTTCCCGCGCCTCGCCCCGGCCGCCGCCCCCGGCACCACGCTGTGGCGGCGCCTGGCTGTCCCCGCCGGACTCCTCACGGCCGTGGCCGCCGCCTTCGCGTACGTCGGCGCCGTCGACCCGAACGAACCCGGTCACTACCCCGTCTGCCCGCTGTACCGGCTCACCGGCCTGTACTGCCCCGGCTGCGGCGGACTGCGCGGCGCGCACGCCTTCGTCCACGGCGACCTGCTCACCGCGCTGCGCGACAACGTGCTGGGCGTGGCCGCCTACCTGGGCTTCGCGGTGCTGTGGACCGTCTGGGTGGTCCACGCCGTGCGCGGCCGGCCGATGCGGCTGGATCCGCGGCCGGCGCACCTGTGGGGGATCGGCGCGTTGGTGCTGCTGTTCACGGCCGTCCGGAACCTGCCCTCGGGAGGCTGGCTGCATCCTTGATCACAGGTGGACGTCCAGCCAGTGGGACCGGCGTCCACCGGATGCGAGGGCTCCGCGCTCCTGCGGATACCATCGCAGTGACCACGGGTTTTCAAAACCTGGGTTCTCACAACCTGAAGGAACCACCGTCTGAAAGGGGGCCGCTCGCGTGAGTGTGCTCGACGAGATCATCGACGGAGTCCGTGCCGACCTCGCGGAGCGGCAGGCACGCGTCAGCCTCGACGAGCTCAAGGAGCGCGCGGCCAAGGCCCCCGCCGCCAAGGACGGGGTGGCCGCGCTCAAGGGCGACGGCGTCAAGGTGATCTGCGAGGTCAAGCGCTCCAGCCCCTCCAAGGGCGCGCTGGCGGCGATCGCCGACCCGGCTGGGCTCGCCGCGGACTACGAGGCGGGCGGCGCTGCCGTCATCTCCGTCCTCACCGAACAGCGCCGCTTCGGCGGCTCGCTGGCCGACCTGGAGGCCGTCCGCGCGCGCGTGGACATCCCGGTGCTCCGCAAGGACTTCATCGTCACGTCGTACCAGCTCTGGGAGGCCCGGGCGTACGGCGCCGATCTCGCGCTGCTGATCGTGGCCGCCCTGGACCAGCCGGCCCTGGAGTCGCTGATCGAGCGCGCGGTGTCGATCGGGCTCACCCCGCTGGTCGAGGTGCACGACGAGGACGAGGTCGAGCGGGCCGTGGACGCGGGCGCCAAGGTCATCGGCGTCAACGCGCGCAACCTCAAGACCCTCGAGGTCGACCGCGGCACCTTCGAGCGGGTCGCACCGGAGATCCCCGACCACATCGTCAAGGTCGCCGAATCCGGTGTCCGCGGCCCGCACGACCTGATCGCCTACGCCAACGCCGGCGCCGACGCGGTCCTGGTCGGCGAGTCCCTGGTCACGGGCCGCGACCCCAAGACCGCGGTCGCCGACCTGGTCGCCGCGGGCGAACATCCCGCGCTGCGGCACGGCCGGAGCTGATCACCCGGTAGGCTGACCCCGATGACTCCCACCATGACGACCGTCGACCGGTACGCCCGCCTGGCGCGAGGCTGCCGCCCGAGGGGCTGCCGCGCTCCGGCAAGGCGTGTCCACGGCCGTCGGGTGCGGTACGTCATCGGCGATGAGCCTGGGCAGGTAAACGGACGTCGATGGCAGCGCCCCGTCAGGGGCGCGGGGCTCTGTTTGATTTGCGGCTACCGCCGCGCGGGCGCGAGCAACCACTGACGGCCCGCGGCCAACAGACAAATCCCCGCCCCCACGGCGAATAGTGTCATTCACACGCACTCACCGTGAGGTTTCGGCATGCCCAGCACCTTCTTCTACCCCGACCCGGAGGGTCAAGTCCCCAGCGCAGAAGGCTACTTCGGCGCCTTCGGCGGCAAGTTCATCCCGGAGGCCCTCGTCGCCGCCGTGGACGAGGTCGCCGTCGAGTACGACAAGGCCAAGCACGACCCCGAGTTCGCCCGAGAGCTCGACGACCTGATGGTCAACTACACCGGCCGCCCCAGCTCCCTCACCGAGGTTCCCCGCTTCGCCGAACACGCCGGAGGCGCCCGCGTGTTCCTGAAGCGGGAAGACCTCAACCACACCGGCTCCCACAAGATCAACAACGTCCTCGGCCAGGCCCTGCTCACCAAGCGGATGGGCAAGACGCGCGTGATCGCGGAGACCGGTGCCGGACAGCACGGCGTCGCCACCGCCACCGCCTGCGCCCTGTTCGGCCTCGACTGCACCATCTACATGGGCGAGATCGACACCAAGCGCCAGGCCCTGAACGTGGCCCGCATGCGGATGCTCGGCGCCGAGGTCGTCGCCGTGAAGTCCGGCAGCCGCACCCTGAAGGACGCCATCAACGAGGCGTTCCGCGACTGGGTCGCGAACGTCGACCACACCCACTACCTGTTCGGTACGGTCGCCGGGCCGCACCCCTTCCCCGCCATGGTCCGCGACTTCCACCGCGTGATCGGCGTCGAGGCCCGCCGCCAGCTGCTTCAGCGCGCCGGGCGTCTCCCGGACGCCGCGATCGCCTGCGTCGGCGGCGGCTCCAACGCCATCGGCCTCTTCCACGCCTTCATCCCCGACGAGGGTGTCCGGCTCATCGGCTGCGAGCCGGCCGGCCACGGCATCGAGTCGGGGGAGCACGCGGCCACCCTCACCGCGGGCGAGCCCGGCATCCTGCACGGCTCCCGCTCCTACGTCCTGCAGGACGAGGAGGGCCAGATCACCGAGCCGTACTCGATCTCGGCCGGTCTGGACTACCCGGGCATCGGCCCCGAGCACTCCTACCTGAAGGACTCCGGCCGCGGCGAGTACCGCGCGATCACCGACGCCGCCGCCATGCAGGCCCTGCGCCTGCTGTCGCGTACGGAAGGCATCATCCCGGCCATCGAGAGCGCGCACGCCCTCGCCGGTGCCCTGGAGGTCGGCAAGGAGCTGGGCAGGGACGGCCTGATCGTCGTCAACCTGTCCGGCCGCGGCGACAAGGACATGGACACCGCCGCCCGCTACTTCGGCCTGTACGACGCCGACGCCGAGGTGGCCGCCGACGAAGCCGACACCGCCGAGATCGAGGGGGACGCCAAGTGAGCGGGAAGATCCAGCTGCTGTCGGACACCCTGGCCGCCGCCAAGGCCGAGGGCCGGTCCGCGCTCATCGCCTACCTCCCGGCCGGGTTCCCGACCGTGGACGGCGGCATCGAGGCGATCAAGGCCGTCTTCGACGGCGGGGCGGACGTGGTGGAGGTGGGCCTGCCGCACAGCGACCCCGTCCTCGACGGCCCGGTCATCCAGACCGCCGACGACATCGCCCTGCGCGGCGGGGTCAGGATCGCCGACGTGATGCGTACGGTCCGCGAGGCGTACGCGGCGACCGGCAAGCCCGTGCTCGTCATGACGTACTGGAACCCCATCGACCGCTACGGCGTCGAGCGGTTCACCGCCGAGCTGGCCGAGGCGGGCGGCGCCGGCTGCATCCTGCCGGACCTGCCCGTCCAGGAGTCGGCGCTGTGGCGGGAGCACGCCGAGAAGCACGGCCTCGCGACCGTCTTCGTCGTGGCGCCGAGCAGCAAGGACGAGCGGCTCGCCCAGATCACCGCGGCGGGCAGCGGCTTCGTCTACGCGGCCTCGCTGATGGGCGTCACCGGCACCCGCGAATCCGTCGGCGCGCAGGCCCAGAACCTGGTCGAGCGCACCCGTGCCACCGACACCGAGCTGCCCGTCTGCGTCGGCCTCGGCGTCTCCAACGGGGCTCAGGCCGCCGAGGTCGCCGGCTTCGCCGACGGCGTCATCGTCGGCTCGGCCTTCGTCAAGCGGATGCTCGACGCCCCGGACCACGCCTCCGGCGTCGAGGCGGTGCGCACGCTCGCCGAGGAACTGGCCAAGGGCGTGCGCGGGCAGGCGTAACCGCAGGTCACGTCCCCTGTCAGAAAATTCGCTCAGAACATTCGGTCACTCGAACGAGTGGACCTCCGGCCGGGGAGGCGCGCTGCGCCTCCCCGGTTCGTTCTGGGGGTGTGAGCGAGAAGAACCGTGACGGAAAGCGCACCGCCCGGGAGCGGCTGGCGGTCGAGCGCGAGAAGCAGAAGGCCGCTGAGAAGCGACGGCGCACGCTGATCGTGAGTGCGAGCATCGTCTGTGTCCTGGGCCTCGCGGCGGTGATCGGCATCGTCGCCGCCAACGCGGGCAAGAAGTCGAGCAGCTCGGGCCCGGTCGTGGCGCCCTCCGGCGCGCAGGGCAAGGACAGCCTGGCGGTCCCGGTCGGCAAGGACGGCGCCAAGTCGACGCTCACCATCTGGGAGGACTTCCGCTGCCCGGCCTGCCAGATGTTCGAGACGGCGTACCGGCCCACGCTGCATCAGCTGACCGACGCCGGCAAGCTCAGAATCGAGTACCACCTGGTCCGGCTGATCGACGGCAACCTCGGCGGCACCGGCTCCCTGCGCGCCGGCAACGCCGGCGCCTGCGCCCAGGACGCCGGAAAGTTCCGCGACTACCACGACGTGCTGTACGACAACCAGCCCAAGGAGACCGACGACGCCTTCGCCGGCAACGACAAGCTGATCCAGCTGGCGGGCAAGGTGAAGGGCCTCGACACCCCCGCCTTCCAGAAGTGCGTCAAGGACGGCACCCACGACAGCTGGGTGAACAAGTCCAACAAGGCCTTCCAGACCGGCGGCTTCAGCTCCACGCCCACGGTCCTGTTCGGCGGCAAGAACATCTACCAGGACCAGACCCTGACCCCGGCCAAGCTCAAGCAGATGGTGGAGGCCGCCGACCGCGGGTGAGGATCTTGCCTCCCACGTCGGCTTTTCTCACGCCCCCGTTATGGACCCGTAGCCGGGCTGCTTGCCGTCACCACGGCCCGGCAGGGTAGCGTCGGACTTGCCATGGAACTTGCCTACATTCCCAGCCCGTCGCGCGGGGTGCTGTATCTCGGCCCCATCCCGCTGCGCGGCTACGCCTTCTGCATCATCATCGGCGTCTTCGTCGCCGTCTGGCTCGGCAACAAGCGCTGGATCGCCCGCGGCGGGCGGGCCGGCACCGTCGCCGACATCGCGGTCTGGGCTGTGCCGTTCGGCCTGGTCGGCGGTCGGCTGTACCACGTGATCACGGACTACGAGCTGTACTTCAGCCCGGGCCGTGACTGGGTGGACGCCTTCAAGGTGTGGCAGGGCGGCCTGGGCATCTGGGGCGCGATCGCGCTCGGCGCGCTCGGCGCGTGGATCGGCGCACGGCGCCGGGGCATCCCGATGCCGGCCTACGCCGACGCCGTCGCGCCCGGCATCGCGTTCGCACAGGCCATCGGCCGCTGGGGCAACTGGTTCAACCAGGAGCTGTACGGCCGTGAGACGCATGTTCCCTGGGCCCTGCACATCACCTCCTCCGAGGGCGGCCGGGTGCCGGGCTACTACCACCCGACCTTCCTGTACGAGTCCCTGTGGTGCATCGGCGTGGCTCTCCTGGTCATCTGGGCCGACCGCCGCTTCACGCTGGGCCATGGCCGGGCGTTCGCCCTGTACGTCGCCGCGTACTGCGTGGGCCGCGGGTGGATCGAGTACATGCGCGTGGACGACGCGCACCACATCCTGGGCCTCCGCCTGAACGACTGGACCGCGCTGATCGTGTTCCTGCTGGCGGTGACGTACATCGTGGTCTCGTCCAGGAAACGGCCCGGCAGGGAAGCCGTGGTCGAACCCGGGGCCGTCGACGACGTGCCCGGTGACGAGCCGACCGCTGCCGACGAGCACGGGGACGGGGACAAGGCCGAGCAGGATGCCCTGGAGGCGAAGGCGAAGGCGGAGGCCGAGGCGAAGGACGAGGCCGAGTCGGCCACGAAGAAGAGCTGACCGCTGGGTGGCGTGCCACGGTTGCCGGTGCGCTCCCATGCGGCCAGGGCGGTGAGCACGGCGTAGGCGGTCGCCAGGCCCGCGACCGAGTCCGCGAGCCCCAAGGGCGGGAGTGTGGGCGGCGCGTCCGGTGCGCCGGTGATCGCGGCGAAGCCGCTCGTCGCCTCGGCGAGGGTGCCGAAGCCGGGCCGGTGCGCGTACGACCCGAACTGGCCGAAGGCCGTGACCCGGGCGAGGACCAGCCGGGGGTTGGCGGCCGCCAGCTGCGCCCAGCCCGGCTCCCACTTCTCCAAGGTCCCCGGGCGGAAGTTCTCGATCACCACGTCGGCGGTGGCGGCGAGCCGGAGCAGGACACCACAGGCCGACAGCATGCTTGGCCGGGCCGTGCCCGCGGGAGGTGTCGGGCCGCTCCGGATGCTCGACCTTGATCACCTCGGCGCCGAAGAGGGCCGCGAGGTCCAGCACCCGCAGGCCCGACAGCGGCGAGCGCGTCGTCGCGGTCATGCGGTGCACTGGGCGTCGATCTCCGGGCGGTACGGCATCGACGCCGACGCCCCGGCCCGCTGCACGGAGATCGCCGCGGCGGCCGCCGCCCAGGACAGGGCCTCCCGGACCGGTTTCTCCTCGGCGAGGGCCACCGCGAGCGCGCCGACGAAGGTGTCACCGGCGCCCGTGGAGTCGACGGCGGTCACCTTCGGCGCCGGGACCACCAGCGGGTCGGTGCCCCGGGCCAGACAGAGGCTGCCCGCGGCACCCAGGGTGACGACGACCTGCGGCACCAGTTCCAGCAGAGCGGCGGCGGCCTCGCGCGGGTCGGTGCGGCCGGTGAGGGTGACCGCCTCGTACTCGTTGGGCACCAACAGGTCGGTCGCGGCGAGGAGTTCGGGCGGCAGCGGCTGGGCGGGGGAGGGGGTGAGGACCGTACGGACCCCGTGCCGGCGCGCCGCGGCCGCGCCCAGGACGACCGCGCGCAGCGGGATCTCCAGCTGGAGCAGCAGGGTGTCGGCGGAGGCGATCAGGCCCTCGTCGCCGGGGGAGAGGTGGTCGACGGTGCCGTTCGCGCCGGGGATGACGACGATGGAGTTGGCGCCCTCGTCGTCCACCACGATGTGCGCGGTGCCGGACGGGCCCTCGACCGTGCGCAGGAAGTCGGTGTCCACGCCGGAGTGCTCGAGGGTGTCGCGCAGTCGCAGACCGAAGGCGTCATTGCCGACCGCGCCGATCATCGAGACGGTGGCGCCGGCGCGGGCCGCGGCGATCGCCTGATTGGCTCCCTTGCCGCCGGGGATCGTGTGGAACTCCCGTCCCGTCACGGTCTCGCCGCGCTGCGGGGCCTTCGCGACATAGGTGACGAGGTCCATGTTCGTGCTGCCGAGGACGACGATGTGGGTCATGGGCGGGTCGCCTCCAGGTGGGTGAGAAGGGCGAGGGTGTCGAAGCCAGTGCCGTCGAAGTCGCCGACGGTGGTGGCGAGCCGGTTCTTCAGCGGGGCGCGCCAGTGGTCGGGGATCGCGTCCGGGGTGCCCGCGAGCAGACCCGCGATGCTGCCGGCCGTGGCGCCGTTGGAATCGGTGTCCCAACCGCCCGACACGGCACGGCAGATGGAGCCGGTGAAGTCGCCGTCGGCGTGGGTGAGGGCGGCGGTGAGCAGGGCGGTGTTGGGGATCGCGTGCACCCAGTGGTGGGCGGGGGAGTAGCGGGCGTGGAGCGCGTCCACGATGTCGTCGAAGTCCTCGTGGGACTCGGCCAGCCGGACGGCGTGGTCGATCGCCCGCGCGAGCCGGGAGCGGGGCGGGAGCACCCGGCGGCCGGCGCGCAGGCAGGCGTGGACGTCCTGGCCCCCGGTGGCGGCGGTGGCGATGACGGCGGCCGTGAACATCGCCGCGTAGACGCCGTTGGCGGTGTGGGTCAGGACGGCGTCGCGGTGGGCCTGTCCGGCGGCGGCGGCCGGGTCGCCGGCATGGGTCCAGCCGTGCACGTCGGCGCGGATCCGGGCGCCGTTCCACTCGCGGAAGGGGTTGCGGTGGCGGGCGGTGTGCGGGGGTTCGATGCCGGTGAGGAGGTTGCGGTAGGCGACGCGTTCGGCGGTGAAGGTACGGCCGGGCGGGAGTTCGTCCAGCCAGAGCCGGGCCACGTCGGCGGTGCTGAAGGTCCTGCCGTGCCGGCGCAGGAGCAGCAGGTTCAGCAGGGGGTGGTTCAGGTCGTCGTCCTCGGGCATGCCGTCGATGTTCTCGGCGAGGGAGGTGGCGGCCGAGCGGCGGTTCCAGGGGTGTTGCGCGAGGAGGTTCTCAGGGACGCCGTGTGCCGTGAAGTAGGTGGTGAGGGGCCAGTTTCCGGCTGCGCGGGCGAGGGCGCGGATGCCGTCGAGGGGGATCTTCTCGACGGGCTTGCCGAGGAGACACCCGATGGCCCGGCCCAGCCAGGCGGCTTCGAGGGCCTGCGGGGTGGGCGCGGGCCGCGACGGCGGCGGCGTCGGCCAGTCCGGGCACAGGGACCTGATGCGGGCGAGGTCGGTCGGCTCGTCGTGGGACAAGCCGCTGGGGAGGTCGGCCAGTTCGTCCAGCAGGTCTTCGGCCAACAGGCGCAGGTACCGCGAGACGCCGTGGGCGGACGCGCCCGCCCGGGGTGGTGCGTCCGGGCCGCCCGCGGCCCGCCAGCGTGCCTCGATCGCCGACGGCTCCCGCCCGTCCAGGCGGGCCTGGCGCAGCTCGTGGCCGAGCAGGTCCTCCGGCTGGACCCAGGTCAGTCGGAGCATGCGGGGCCTCCCAGGGCCGTGAACGCCCGCTCGTGCACGCGCCGCCTGCGCACGTCCCGCCGGAAGACCTCCCGCGCGACCTCGGTGAGCGTGCGGGCCGGCGCCCACAGGTCCAGCCGGTCGGCCTCCGCCACCGACTTCGCCCAGTCCTCCGGGACGGGCGAGCCCAGGGCACCCGCGAGGGCGCCGGCCATCGTCGCGATCGAGTCGCCGTCGCGGCCGTAGTCGACCGCGCCGAGCACGGCGTTCCGGTGGTCGCCGCCGGAGACCACCAACATGCCCAGGGCGATGGGTAGTTCCTCGATCGCGTGCAGCCGGGAGGGGTGGCGGGCGGCCAGTGAGGGCGCGCGGTGGTCCGGACCGACGGTGTCGTACGGGGCCACCGCCGCGCGCAGGGGCCACAGCGCCGACTCGAAGTCCCGGTACCGTACGGCGGTTTCGCAGACCTTCTCGATCGCCTCGCGCGTGCCGTCCTTCGCCAGGGACAGGCACGCGGCGACGACCGAGTCCGGGCTCGCGCCCGGGGTCGCGGCGGCGGCGACGGCCGCGTTGACCAGCCCCACGGGGGCCATGTACATCGCCGCGCCGCAGTTGACGATGTTGCCGGCGCCCGCCTCCCGGGGGTCGGCGTGACCGCCCTTGTGGTACGGGGCGATGGGGCGGGCGGTGCGCCAGGAGACGCCGTGCCAGGGGCCGACGATGCCGTGGACGCGGCCGTCGTGGCGCTCGGCGATCTGGTCGGGGGAGTACCCCTCGACCGGGCCGCCGAGGGCGCCGGTGATCCTCTCCTCGAGACCGAGCGGGGATGGTCGGCCGCTTTCCTGTTCTTTGAGCCCTTTGGGCTCTTTGGGCGTCATGCCCCGAATCATCCTCCTGGGCGGACCGGCTGTGCGGCTTCCCGGAGTCCGGCGAGTTGCACCAGGTCGGTGCCGGTGAGGCGGGGCAGGGCGCAGCCGGACAGGGTGCGGCAGGCGTCCCGCCAGTTCGCGTCACTCTCTTGGCATCTGAGCTTGATTATGCACGGATGAGCAAATGAGGGTAAAGGCGCAGGTTAGCCCAGCCTTTCCTTGCTGGCGGGAGCGGCGGAAGAGGCGTAGGTTCAGTTTCGTCGAAAAGTAGAACTCGTCCAAAGTTAGCCTTGGCTAAGCTATCCGGGGGGTCCGCCATGGCCATCATCGAAACCCAGGCCGCGCTGCACGAGGCGCACCGTGACAACCACACCCACCGCGATGTCAACGGAGGGTGGCTGCGGCCCGCCGTCTTCGGTGCCATGGACGGGCTGGTCTCCAACCTCGCCCTGATGACGGGTGTGGCCGGTGGGTCCGTGAGCCAGCAGACCATTGTCATCACCGGGCTCGCGGGGCTGGCGGCGGGTGCCTTCTCCATGGCGGCCGGCGAGTACACCTCGGTCGCCTCCCAGCGGGAGCTGGTCGAGGCCGAGCTCGATGTCGAGCGCCGTGAGCTGCGCAAGCATCCGCAGGACGAGGAGGACGAGCTCGCGGCGCTGTATGTCGCCCGGGGGGTGGAGCCCGACCTGGCCCGGGAGGTCGCGCGGCAGCTGTCCAGGGATCCCGAGCAGGCCCTGGAGATCCACGCCCGCGAGGAACTGGGCATCGACCCCGGCGATCTGCCCTCGCCGCTGGTCGCCGCCGTCTCCTCCTTCGGCTCCTTCGCGCTCGGCGCCCTGCTGCCCGTGCTGCCGTTCCTGCTCGGTGCGACCGCCTTGTGGCCCACCGTGCTGCTCGCACTCGCCGGGCTCTTCGGCTGCGGCGCCGTGGTGGCCAAGGTGACCGCGCGGAGCTGGTGGTACAGCGGTCTTAGGCAGCTCGCGCTGGGCGGCGCGGCGGCCGGTGTGACGTACGCCCTGGGTGCCCTGTTCGGAACAGCCGTAGGATAGCCTCGTCGGCACTTATGCGTTGGGCCGCATAAGTAACCGCCAAAGCCTCGTTACTCGCTGGTTTCGACCGCGTGACCACCGGGCATGAGCCGTAAGCGCTGTGGGCAATGAAGCCTGCCGCACCCCCGCGGGGTGAGTGAAGCCGCTCCCCCCGCCCCCATCGGGCCGCCGGACGCCGATCCGATCGATCTCGTCCGTTCGGTCCCCTTCACACGTTCGCCGTCACCGCGCGGCACCCCGGGCCGTCACGCGCGGCCCGCCGCCTCCGCGCGGCACCCAGCCGTCATACGCGGCATCCAGCCGCCGGCGGCACCCCGCCGCCACCGTGCGGCACCTCCGCCACGGACCCCGTGGCGTCCGCATGTTGGAACGGTCTATCCGCTTCCCGGGAACCGCCCCATCATGTAACCTGCACGAAATTTTGAGATCACGCAGAGGGCCAACGTCGTCCCTCGGCACCTGCCACATGCCTGATGACGACGACGGGAGAGCCGATGCGTACGCCGCGCCAGCCGTCCCAGCACTCCGCGAATGGCCAGAACTGGTCCTTCATGGATGCTCGCCCTGCTGCGCAGGGTATGTACGACCCCCGCAACGAACACGACGCCTGTGGCGTCGGTTTCGTCGCCACCCTCACCGGCGAGGCGTCCCACACGCTTGTCGAGCAGGCACTCACCGTCCTGCGTAACCTGGAGCACCGCGGTGCCACCGGCTCCGAGCCCGACTCGGGGGACGGCGCCGGCATCCTCTCCCAGGTGCCCGACGCCTTCTTCCGCGAAGTGGCCGGATTCGACCTTCCCGCAGCGGGCTCCTACGCGGTGGGCATCGCCTTCCTGCCGGAGGAGGGGACCGCTGACGCCGTCTCGAAGATCGAGACGATCGCCGGCGAGGAGGACCTCACCGTCCTCGGCTGGCGTGAGGTCCCCGTCGCGCCCGAGCTGCTCGGCGCCACCGCCCGCTCCACCATGCCGGCCTTCCGGCAGATCTTCGTCACCGACCACGCCAGCGAGGGCATCGCGCTGGACCGCAAGGCCTTCGTGCTGCGCAAGCGCGCCGAGCGCGAGGCCGGTGTCTACTTCCCGTCGCTGTCCGCGCGCACCATCGTGTACAAGGGCATGCTGACCACCGGCCAGCTGGAGCCCTTCTTCCCGGACCTGTCCGACCGCCGCTTCGCCTCCGCGATCGCGCTCGTGCACTCCCGGTTCTCCACGAACACCTTCCCGTCGTGGCCGCTCGCCCACCCGTACCGCTTCGTCGCGCACAACGGTGAGATCAACACCGTCAAGGGCAACCGCAACTGGATGCGCGCCCGCGAGTCGCAGCTGGTCTCCGACCTGTTCGGCGACAAGGGCCTGGAGCGCGTCTTCCCGGTCTGCACGCCGGACGCCTCCGACTCCGCCTCCTTCGACGAGGTGCTGGAGCTGCTGCACCTGGGCGGCCGTTCGCTGCCGCACTCCGTGCTGATGATGATCCCGGAGGCGTGGGAGAACCACGACTCCATGGACCCGGCCCGGCGCGCCTTCTACGGCTTCCACTCCACGATGATGGAGCCCTGGGACGGCCCCGCCTGCGTCACCTTCACCGACGGCACCCAGGTCGGCGCCGTGCTCGACCGCAACGGCCTGCGCCCCGGCCGCTACTGGGTCACCGACGACGGCCTCGTCGTCCTCGGCTCCGAGGTCGGCGTCCTCGACATCGACCCGGCCAAGGTCGTCCGCAAGGGCCGCCTCCAGCCCGGCAAGATGTTCCTCGTCGACACCGCCGAGCACCGCATCATCGAGGACGACGAGATCAAGGCGACCCTCGCCGCCGAGAAGCCGTACGCCGAGTGGCTGGAGGCCGGCGAGATCGAGCTGAGCGACCTGCCCGAGCGCGAGCACATCGTCCACACCCACGCCTCGGTCACCCGCCGCCAGCAGACCTTCGGCTACACCGAGGAGGAGCTGCGCGTCATCCTCGCGCCGATGGCCCGCACCGGCGCCGAGCCGATCGGCTCCATGGGCACCGACTCCCCGATCGCGGCCCTGTCCGAGCGCCCGCGGCTCCTCTTCGACTACTTCACCCAGCTGTTCGCGCAGGTCACCAACCCGCCGCTGGACGCGATCCGCGAGGAGCTGGTCACCTCCCTGCGCTCGTCGCTGGGCCCGCAGGGCAACCTGCTCGACCCGACCGCCGCGTCCTGCCGGTCCGTCGTACTGCCCTTCCCGGTGATCGACAACGACGAGCTGGCCAAGCTCATCCACATCAACGCCGACGGCGACATGCCCGGCTTCAAGGCTGCGACCCTCTCCGGCCTGTACCGGGTCTCCGGCGGCGGTGACGCGCTCGCCGCGCGCATCGAGGAGATCTGCGCCGAGGCCGACGCCGCCATCGACAACGGCGCCCGCCTGATCGTCCTGTCCGACCGCCACTCCGACGCCGAGCACGCGCCGATCCCCTCGCTGCTGCTCACCGCGGCCGTCCACCACCACCTCATCCGCACCAAGCAGCGCACCCACGTGGGCCTGCTGGTCGAGGCCGGCGACGTCCGCGAGGTCCACCACGTCGCGCTGCTGATCGGCTATGGCGCCGCAGCGGTGAACCCTTACCTGGCGATGGAGTCGGTCGAGGACCTGCTGCGCGCCGGCACCTTCCTGAACGGCCTGGAGCCGGAGAAGGCCATCAAGAACCTGATCTACGCGCTCGGCAAGGGCGTGCTCAAGGTCATGTCGAAGATGGGCATCTCCACCGTCGCCTCCTACCGCGGCGCCCAGGTCTTCGAGGCCGTCGGCCTGGACGAGGCCTTCGTCGAGAAGTACTTCAACGGCACCACCACCAAGATCGGCGGCGTCGGCATCGACGTCATCGCGAAGGAGGTCGCCGCCCGCCACGCCAAGGCCTACCCGGCCTCCGGCATCGCCCCCGCGCACCGCGCGCTGGAGATCGGCGGCGAGTACCAGTGGCGCCGCGAGGGCGAGCCGCACCTGTTCGACCCGGAGACGGTCTTCCGCCTGCAGCACTCCACCCGCACGGGCCGCTACGACATCTTCAAGAAGTACACGTCCCGCGTGAACGAGCAGTCCGAGCGCCTGATGACGCTGCGCGGCCTGTTCGGCTTCAAGTCCGAGCGGCAGCCGATCTCCATCGACGAGGTCGAGCCCGCCAGCGAGATCGTCAAGCGGTTCTCGACCGGCGCGATGTCGTACGGCTCCATCTCCAAGGAGGCGCACGAGACCCTCGCCATCGCCATGAACCAGCTGGGCGGCAAGTCCAACACCGGTGAGGGCGGCGAGGACCCGGAGCGCCTGTACGACCCGGCGCGCCGCTCGGCGATCAAGCAGGTCGCCTCCGGCCGCTTCGGCGTGACCTCCGAGTACCTGGTCAACGCGGACGACATCCAGATCAAGATGGCCCAGGGTGCCAAGCCCGGCGAGGGCGGCCAGCTGCCCGGCCACAAGGTCTACCCGTGGGTCGCGAAGACGCGTCACTCGACGCCGGGCGTGGGCCTGATCTCCCCGCCTCCGCACCACGACATCTACTCCATCGAGGACCTGGCCCAGCTGATCCACGACCTCAAGAACGCCAACCCGGCGGCACGTATCCACGTGAAGCTGGTCTCCGAGGTCGGCGTCGGCACGGTCGCGGCCGGTGTGTCCAAGGCACACGCGGACGTCGTGCTCATCTCCGGCCACGACGGCGGCACGGGCGCCTCGCCGCTCACCTCGCTGAAGCACGCGGGCGGCCCCTGGGAGCTCGGCCTCGCCGAGACCCAGCAGACCCTGCTGCTCAACGGCCTGCGCGACCGGATCGTCGTGCAGACGGACGGCCAGCTGAAGACCGGCCGTGACGTGGTCATCGCCGCGCTGCTCGGCGCCGAGGAGTTCGGTTTCGCGACCGCTCCGCTCGTCGTCTCCGGCTGCGTGATGATGCGCGTCTGCCACCTGGACACCTGCCCGGTCGGCATCGCCACCCAGAACCCGGTCCTGCGCGACCGCTTCGCCGGCAAGGCCGAGTACGTGGTGAACTTCTTCCAGTTCATCGCCGAGGAGGTCCGCGAGCTGCTGGCCGAGCTGGGCTTCCGCTCCATCGAGGAGGCCGTCGGCCACGCCGAGGTGCTGGACGTCGAGCGCGCGGTCGACCACTGGAAGGCGCAGGGCCTGGACCTTCAGCCGCTGTTCCACGTGCCGGACCTGCCCGAGGGCGCGGTGCGCCACCAGCTGATCGAGCAGGACCACGGCCTGGAGAAGGCCCTGGACAACGAGCTGATCAAGCTGGCCGCCGACGCCCTGGCCGCATCGGACGCCACCGAGGCACAGCCGGTGCGCGCCCAGGTCGCCATCCGCAACATCAACCGCACGGTCGGCACCATGCTCGGCCACGAGGTGACGAAGAAGTTCGGCGGCGCGGGCCTGCCCGACGACACCATCGACATCACCTTCACCGGCTCCGCCGGCCAGTCCTTCGGCGCGTTCCTGCCGCGCGGTGTCACGCTGCGCCTGGAGGGCGACGCCAACGACTACGTCGGCAAGGGCCTCTCCGGCGGCCGAGTCGTCGTCCGCCCCGACCGCGCGGCCGACCACCTCGCCGAGTACTCGACCATCGCGGGCAACACCATCGCCTACGGCGCCACCGGCGGCGAGCTGTTCCTGCGCGGCCGTACCGGTGAGCGGTTCTGCGTGCGCAACTCCGGCGCGCTGGTCGTCTCCGAGGGCGTGGGCGACCACGGCTGCGAGTACATGACCGGCGGTCGCGCGGTGGTCCTCGGCCCGACCGGCCGCAACTTCGCGGCGGGCATGTCCGGCGGCATCGCCTACGTCATCGACCTCGACCGCGACAACGTCAACGCCGGCAACGCCGGCTCGGTCGAGACGCTGGACGACACCGACAAGCAGTGGCTGCACGACGTGGTGCGCCGCCACGCCGAGGAGACCGGCTCGACGGTCGCCGAGAAGCTGCTCGCCGACTGGGACCAGGCTGTGGAGCGGTTCAGCAAGATCATCCCCAGCACGTACAAGGCAGTGCTCGCCGCCAAGGACGCCGCCGAGCGAGCCGGTCTGACCGAGACGGAGATCACCGAGAAGATGATGGAGGCGGCGATCAATGGCTGACCCGAAGGGCTTCCTGAACCACGGCCGCGAGGTCGCCAAGACCCGTCCCGTCGGTGAGCGAGTCAAGGACTGGAACGAGGTCTACGTCCCCGGCTCCCTGCTGCCCATCATCAGCAAGCAGGCCAGCCGCTGCATGGACTGCGGCATCCCGTTCTGCCACAACGGCTGTCCGCTGGGGAACCTGATCCCCGAGTGGAACGACTACGCCTACCGCGAGGACTGGGCCGCCGCCCAGGAGCGCCTGCACGCGACCAACAACTTCCCGGAGTTCACCGGTCGCCTCTGCCCGGCCCCCTGCGAGTCGGCCTGTGTGCTCGGCATCAACCAGCCGCCGGTCACCATCAAGAACGTCGAGGTCTCGATCATCGACAAGGCGTGGGAGACCGGGGACGTCGCCCCGCAGATCCCGGAGCGCCTGTCCGGCAAGACGGTCGCGGTCATCGGCTCGGGCCCGGCGGGCCTCGCCGCCGCCCAGCAGCTGACCCGGGCCGGCCACACGGTCGCCGTCTACGAGCGCGCGGACCGCGTCGGAGGCCTCCTGCGGTACGGCATCCCCGAGTTCAAGATGGAGAAGCGGCACATCAACCGCCGTATCGAGCAGATGCGCGCGGAGGGCACCCGCTTCCGCACCGGCATCGAGATCGGCCGCGACCTGAAGGCGACGGACCTGAAGAAGCGGTACGACGCCGTGGTCCTGGCCGTCGGCGCGACGACCGCCCGTGACCTGCCGGTGCCGGGCCGCGAGCTCAAGGGCATCCACCAGGCGATGGAGTACCTGCCCCTGGCCAACAAGGTCCAGGAGGGCGACTACGTCACCTCGCCGATCTCGGCCGAGGGCAAGCACGTCGTCGTCATCGGCGGCGGTGACACCGGCGCGGACTGCGTGGGCACCGCCCACCGCCAGGGCGCGGCCTCCGTCACCCAGCTGGAGATCATGCCCCGCCCGAACGACGAGCGGCACCCGACCAACCAGCCCTGGCCGACCTTCCCGATCCTCTACAAGGTCACCTCGGCCCACGAGGAGGGCGGCGAGCGGATCTACGCCGCCTCCACCACCCACTTCGAGGGCGACGAGGACGGCAACGTGCAGTGGCTGCACCTGGCCGAGGTCGAGTTCGTCGACGGCAAGCTGACCTCCAAGCCGGGCACCGAGCGCAGGATCCCGGCCCAGCTGGTCACCCTCGCCATGGGCTTCACCGGCACCGACCGGGAGAACGGCCTGGTGGAGCAGTTCGGCCTGGACCTCGACGAGCGCGGTAACATCGCCCGCGACGCCGACTTCCAGACCAACGTGCCGGGCGTGTTCGTCGCCGGTGACGCCGGCCGCGGCCAGTCCCTCATCGTGTGGGCGATCGCGGAGGGCCGCTCGGCCGCCCGCGGTGTCGACCGGTTCCTGACCGGTGCCAGCGACCTGCCGGCCCCGATCCGCCCGACCGACCGCGCCCTGGCGGTCTGACGGCCACCCCGAAGAACGTCCCGTACAACGGCGTACGGAACACCGAACGACGCCTGCCCTGTCCCCGACCGGACCCGGGCAGGCGTCGTTGCATGTCCGGCACCCGGCCGGCCGCGATCGGGTTCCCGGACACAGGTCACCAGCGGTACGGCGCTGATCCGGCCGCCGAACGCCGTGCGCGCCTGCCGGACCGGCCGCGCGCCCACAGGACCAAGTGATCACATAAGCGGCCTGTCCGCGCACCTGGACGACGACGGCCGGGCGCCGGTGAACGACCGGCTCGTCGGCGAGTTCCCGCGGTGGCTGTCGACCGCACGCGCCGCCGGCATCGTGCGGACTCCCTAACAACCGTTTGAAACAATGGGCGCGTGCCGACCAAGAAGAAGCCCCAGGTGACCGCGGCCGCGGCCCGGCGCGGCGAACTCCTCAGCACCGCTGCCGAGGTCTTCGCCGAGCACGGCTACAACGCCACCACGGTCCGCCGGATCGCCGACCATGCCGGGATGCTCGCGGGCAGCCTGTACTACCACTTCGACTCCAAGGAGTCGATGCTGGAGGAGATCCTGCGGACCTTCCTCGATGAGCTGTGGAACGGCTACGACACCGTCCTCGCCTCCGGACTCGGTCCCCGCCGGACGCTGGAGGCGCTCGTCACCGAGTCCTTCCGGGAGATCGACCGGCACCGCGCCGCGGTCGCGATCTACCAGAAGGAGAGCAGGCAACTCGTCGCCCAGGAGCGGTTCGCGTTCCTTGCCGAGTCGCAGGCGCGGTTCGAGAAGGCATGGCTCGGCACGCTGGAGCGCGGGGTCGCCGAGGGCGTCTTCCGCGCCGACCTCGACGTCCGCCTCACCTACCGCTTCGTGCGCGACACCGTCTGGGTCGCCGCCTCCTGGTACCGGCCCGGCGGCGGGCACAGCCCCGAGGAGATCGCCCGCCAGTACCTGTCGATGGTGCTGGACGGGATCGCCGTACGGGCCTAGAGCCGCCGTACGGTCAGCCGGTCAGGCGGGCCGCCGCGGCGTGCTGGCGCTCGCTCATGACGGACAGGAAGCGGATGACGGTCCGCAGTTCGTCCGTGCTGAACTCCTCGCAGGCCTCGGCGACGTCCCGCGCCCAGTCCTCGAAGAACCCGGCGAGTTCGGCGATCTTCTCCTGGTTCAGCTCGACCAGCACCCGGCGCTTGTCCGTCGGGTGCTTGACCCGGTGGACGAAGCCCTTGGTCTCCAGCCGGTCGATCAGTCCGGTGACCGAGGCGGGGGCGAGTCCGGTCAGCCCGGCGAGGTCCTTCGCGGTGAGCGGACCGTGCCGCTGGAGGAGGTCGAGCGTCTTCTCCTCGGTCGCGTTCAGCCCCTGCTTCGCGGCGACGGCCGAGTGGAACATGACCGTGACGCCGCTGTGGACCCGCCCCACCTCCATGAGCCGCTGAAGCGTCTCGGACCGCGCCGCCTCGTCCGGCTTCTCTTCTGCCTTGGCCATGTCCCCAGGCTAGCAAAAATTTCGTTCGGCCGAACTAATGACTTGCGGAAGCGGGCGTGTCGGTGCAACTCTTTCGTTAGGTCGAACGAAATAAATCTGCATCGATCCAGGAGCCAAGGAGCCCTTCATGTCCGCAACGCTCACCGAACCCGCCCCGGCACTGGCGCAACCCCATCCACGCCGCTGGGCCGCCGCCGTCGTGATGATGATCGCGGCGCTCATGGACCTGCTGGACACCACGATCGTCAACGTGGCCGTGCCGTCGATCAGCCGTGATCTGCACGCCTCGCCGAGCGACCTGCAATGGACCGTCTCCGCCTACCTGCTGGGCTTCGCCGCCGCGCTGATCGTCTCCGGTCATCTCGGCGACCGCATCGGCCGTCGCCCGCTGTTCCTCGCCGGCACGGCGGGTTTCGGGCTGGCGAGCCTCGCCTGCGGGATCGCCCAGTCGCCGGCACAGCTGATCGCGGCCCGCGCGGTGCAGGGCGTCCTCGCCGCCGTGCTGGTGCCGCAGGTGATCGGCTCGTTCCGCACCCTCTTCCAGGGCAAGGAGCGCGGGGCCGCCTTCGGGATGTACGGCGCCGTCGCCGGGTTCGCATCCGCCGTCGGGCTGCTGCTCGGCGGGGTGCTCACGGACGCCGATCTGTTCGGCTGGGGCTGGCGCTCGGTGTTCCTGGTGAACGTGCCGGTGGCGGTGGCGACCTTCGTCGGCGGGCTGCTGCTGGTCCCGGCCACGCGGGAGCGGTCGGCCGGTCGGCCGGACGTCCTGGGCAGCCTGCTGCTGGCCGGCGGACTGGTCGCGATCGTGCTGCCACTGGTGCAGGGCCGGGAGAACGGCTGGCCGCTGTGGGGCTGGATCTGCCTCGGTGCGGGGGTCGTGACCGTGGCGGGGCTCGGGGTGTACGAGGCCCGGTGGCACCGGCCCGGGACGGTGCCCCTGCTGCCCGCCCGCGCCTTCCGGCTCCCCGCGTTCTCCGTGGGGGTCCTCGTCCAACTGCTGTTCTCCGTCGGCATGCAGGGCTTCTTCCTGGTCTTCGCGGTCTGGCTGCAGGCCGGCGAGCGGTACACGCCCATGCAGGCCGGGCTGGTCACGGTCGCCTTCTCGGTCGGCGGTTTCCTCACCGCGCCCGCCGCGGACGGGCTCGCCGTACGGTACGGGCGGCTGGTGCTGGGTGCCGGGGCGCTGCTGATGGCGGGCGGCTTCGGCTGGGTGTGGGCCGCGATCGACGGGGCGCCGGCCGTTCACGCCGGGGCGTGGCCGCTGGTGCCGGGGCTGGTCATCGCCGGGGCGGGGCTCGGGTTCCTCGTGGTGCCGCTGGTGAACGTGGTGCTGTCGGCGGTGCCGGGGGAGTTGGCCGGCGGGGCGTCCGGCATCTTCTCGACGGCTCAGCAGTTCGGGGGAGCGGTGGGTGCCGGCGTGGTCGGCACGGTGTTCTTCGGGCGGGTGTCCACGGGGATGAGCGGGGCGCTGACCGATGCGATGCCGTGGGTTGCCGGGGCGTTCGTGCTGTGCGGGGCGCTGTGCGCGGCGCTCCCCCGGCGAGCGGCGCCCGAGCAACTCGGCTGACAGCCCCCCACCTGTCGGCTCCGCCCCCAGACCTCAGGCCTCGCCCACACACCACCCGACTCGGTGGGTCGAGAAGCGGGCGGAAGTGCAGTGCCCTTCGACCTCGCTTTCCGGCTGACCGAGACGGGTGGGCGGGTGCGAAACGGGGGTCTGGGGGCGGAGCCCCCAGCGGGGTGGCGTGAACCTACGTGTCGCACTCCAGTACCGTCCGGCACAGCCCGCACCGCGCCCGGACCCGCCCCTTCACCGGTACCCGGATCCGCTGCTGGCAGGTGGGGCAGGAAAAGGAGACGCGGAGACGGCCGGCGGGGTCGGGGGAAAAAGAGTACGGGGCCGTCGGCTGGACGCCGGACGCGTGCCGCCGGTCGTGGGCGTACCGCCGCCGCCCCGCCCAGCCGGCGGCGGTCAGCGGCGGCTGCTGCTCGTCCCGGCGGGCGACGGCCATCCCCTTGACGTACGCGTCGTAGGCCTGCGGGCTGGTGAACCACACCGAGGGGTCCTCGTGGAAGAGCAGCGCCCGCTTGGCCAGGACGTAACCGAACTCCTCCGGGGTGAGATAGCCGAGCTTCTGCGAGGAGACCGCGTCCTCCCGGAAGGCGTCCAGCAGCAGCCATCCCGCGCCGAGATACGTCGTCACCGTGTCCGTGAGGATCTCGTTCTCCGGCGTCGTGGGGAAGGAGAGGTCCAGGCGGTGCAGGTACACGTGCGCCACCTCGTGCGCGAGCGCCGCGCCGATGTCCCGGCGATGGGTGCGGAAACGGTCGTTCAGCTCCACGAAGTACTCGGGACCCGCGGCCAGTTCGACGTTCGCCGCATGGGTCATCTCCCGGAAGCCGACGATCAGCCGCGCGTCCGGCAGCCGGAAGTGCCGCACGATCTCGCGGGCCACCCGCTGCGCCCCCAGATGCAGGTCGTCGGTGTCGCAGAAGGCCACGTCGGCCGGGGCCAGGCTGGCCGAGAACGTCTGGACGGTGTCGTAGGACAGCCGCTTGTACAGCGCGGTGATGGCCGCCCGCACCGTCTCCAGATGCGGGTAGCCGTGCTGGACCGGTCCGCCGTTCGCCACGTCCGCACCCCCAAAGACGCCGGAACTCCTCTCCACTGTAGGCGCGGCCGGCGCCCGGTCACACGGACAGGAGACGGGGCGCCGGCCCATCCGGGTCCGTCTCCTGCAGTTCCAGCACCCACATCTCGTTCTCGCCCTCCCGCAGCACCGGGCCGGGGACGTACAGGGACCGCTGGGGGCCCACCGACCAGTAGCGGCCCAGGTTGAAGCCGTTGATCCAGACGAACCCGCGCGTCCAGCCGGGCAGCTCCAGCCGCGCGTCCCCGGCCCCGCGGACCGCGACGGTGGCCCGGTACAGCCCCGGTGCGCCCGCCACGGGCAACGGGCGGAACGGCACCGCGTCCACGCCGCCGCCGAACGCGTCCAGATCCAGCCCACGCGCGCGTACCCCGTGCAGAAACTGCCGCTCGTGCAGGACGCCACCGGTGATCCCCTTCGCCTCGCCGAAGCGCGGCCCGTAGTTCACCCGCCCGAGGGACTCCACCCACAGCTCCACGCGCGCGGGACCCGCGACGGGCTCCTTCAGCCGCGGCTCCTGCTCGGTGAGCACCCCGGCCCGCTCGCCGTCGACGTACACCACCGCGAGGTCCCGCAGCCCGCGCAGCGTCAGCGGGTACGGCTGCCGTGGGCCGGGCACGTCCACCTCGTAGCGCACCAGGCCCCGGGTGACGTGCAGTTCCTCGAAGGTGGGCGGCAGCGGGGCGACCCTCTCCTCGCCGCCCAGCGCCTCCAGGGTGTCGCCCAAGGGGGCCCAGCCGTCGAGGGTCACCTCCGCCGCCCGGGCCAACAAGGGCGGTTGCGGCGGCAGTTCGGGCAGCGGACCGCACTGGTACGCGGCCAGCACCTCGCGGAAGCGCCAGAACTTCTCCGTGGGACGGCCGTACTCGTCCACGGGGGCGTCGTATTCGTAGGAGGTCACGTCCGGCTCCAGCAGGCCCTCGTGCAGCTCGCCGCCGCCCCGGTTGGCCCCCGCCCAGCCGCCGAAACTCGTACCGCCGTGCGCCATGTAGAGGTTCACCGAAGCCCCGCACTCCAGGATCTCCCGCAGCGCCCCGGCGGCCTCCTCCGGGTCCCGTACGGCGTGCTCACCGGCCCAGTGGTCGAACCAGCCGCACCAGAACTCCATGCACATCAGCGGGCCCTCGGGGCGATGGCGACGCAGCGTCTCGAAGGCCACGCGCGCGTGGGAGCCGAAATTCACCGTGGCGAGCACCCCGGGCAGCGAACCGCCGGTCAGCATGTGGTCCTCCGGGCCGTCCGAGGTGAACAGCGGCACCGTGACCCCCTCGGCGCGCAGCACACCGGCCAGGTGCTCCAGATAGCCGGTGTCGCTGCCGTAGCTGCCGTACTCGTTCTCCACCTGCACGAGGATCACCGGGCCGCCGCGGTCGATCTGCCGGGGCACGACCTCGTGCATCAGGTGGTGGAACCAGTGCTCCACATGGGACAGATAACGCTCGTCACGCGTGCGCACGCGCGTGCCCGGCTCACCCGTCACCCAGGCCGGCAGTCCGCCGTTCTCCCACTCGGCGCAGATGTAGGGGCCCGGCCGGACGATCGCCCACAGCCCGGCCTCGCGGACCGCGTCCAGGAACCGGCCGAGCGCCTGCACGTCCCGGTGGCCGCCGCCGGGTCGCGGCCGGTGCAGGTTCCACGGGACGTACGTCTCCACGCAGTTCAGGCCCATCGCCCGCAGCATCGCCAGCCGGTGCCGCCAGTGCCCCTCGTGCACCCGGAAGTAGTGCAGCGCCCCGGACAGCAGCCGTACCGGCCGCCCGTCCAGCAGGAAGTCGGACTCCCCCACCGTGAACTCGCTCATGCGCCCCAGCCTCACCCCTTCCGGCGACCGGCACCATGGACGAAGATCGTCGCTGCTTGGACAAACGTCTGGCCACAACGTTTGGACAAAAGTCCGCCGCCGCCGACGCCGGGAGGAGCGCCGATGTACCAGACCTGGATGCGGTTCTTCAGCCCCGGCCCCGCCCACCACCGCCTCGGCCTGGCCTGCCTCGGCGTCGGCCTGCAGCACGGCGCCCTGCCCACGGTCGGCCCGCGCACCCTCGACCACCACGTGGCCGTCGTGATCAGCGCGGGCCGCGGCTGGTACCGGGGCGCCGACGGCCGCCGTACGACCGTCACCGCGCCCGCGCTGCTCTGGCTCACCCCCGGGGTGCCCCACCACTACGCGCCCGATCCGGACACCGGCTGGGACGAGGGCTTCGTCGACTTCGCCGGACCCGCCACCACGACGTACACCGAACTCGGCTACATCGAGCCCGAGCGGCCCGTCGTGCCCCTCTCCGACGCCTCCGGGCCCCGCGCGGTGGTCGCCCGCATCGCCCGCGCCGCCCGCCGCGGCAACCCGCTGCTGGAGGTGGAGACCGGGGCCGCCGTGCACGAACTGCTCGTCGCCCTGCGCCGCGCCCGTGCCGACCTCGCCCCGGACGGCGAGCAGGTGCTCGCGGCCCTCGCACGGGACGCCTGCACGCCGATGAGCGTCGCCGACCACGCGCGCGTGCACGGCATGACGCCCGCCGAGCTGCGCAGTGCCGTGCGCCGGGCCGCCGGATGCAGCCCCAAGGACTACCTGCTCGGCATCCGCCTCGGCCGCGCCAAGGAACTCCTCGCCGCCACCGAGCTGCCGGTCGCCGCCGTCGCCCGCCGCGTCGGCTACGACGACCCCGCGTACTTCTCCCGGCTGTTCACCCGCCGGGTGGGCCTCGCCCCGGTCCGCTTCCGTGCCCAGCAGGGCCGCAGCGTGCCCGGCGGCTGGAGCGACCGGGTACCGGACCCGGACGATCCGCCGATGATCCACTCTCCGGACAGCCCGGATGACCGGCCCGCAGAACCCATAGGGTGATGTGCATGACCACCAGCAACACCGGAACCGGTGACGTGGACCCCGAGGTCCGCCAGGAACTGGAACGGCTGCGCGACAGCATCGACAACATCGACGCGGCCGTCGTCCACCTGCTCGCCGAGCGGTTCAAGGCCACCCAGCAGGTCGGCCGGCTCAAGGCCGTGCACCAGCTGCCGCCCGCCGACCCGGCCCGCGAGGCCCGCCAGATCGCGCGGCTGCGCCGCCTCGCCGAGAACGCCAAGCTGGACCCGGCCTTCGCCGAGAAGTTCCTGAACTTCATCATCGCCGAGGTGATCCGCCACCACGAGCGCATCGCCGAGGACACCGCCAACGGCCAGCAGACGGCCGACTGACCCCGGCTGGGCCCGGTCGGCGTCCGGTCGGCAGCGGTGAGGGATCCGACGGGCGCGGCCGGCAGCGGTGAGGGACCCGACGGGTACGGCCGGCAGGGGAGCGGCGCGGGCGGTCCAGGGCCGGACGGGAGCGGGCGGTCCAGGGCCGGACGGGGGCGGTCGAATGCGGTCGGGGGAGTGCGGAAGCGAGCCCGGCGCGGGCGCGGGCCGGACAGCGAGCCGGACATATGCCGTGAAGCCGCCCACCCCCTGTGCGCTGTCAGTGCGATCAGGCAGCATGGCCTGCATGTCCGCACTCACGCGCGATGAAGCGCAGCTCCGAGCACAGCTCCTCGACGTCCACCGCTACACGGTCGAACTGGACCTCACGACCGGGGACGAGACCTTCGACTCCCGCACCGTGATCCGCTTCACCGCGCGGTCCGCCGGGGACACGTTCGTGGAGCTGAAGCCCGCCGAGTTGCGCGCGGCCACGCTCGACGGGGAGCCCCTCGACCCCGAGTCCCTCGACGACGGCCGGCTGCCGCTGAAGAACCTCTCCGCCGGGGAGCACGAACTGCGCGTCGACGCGGCCATGCGCTACTCCCGCACCGGCGAGGGCATGCACCGCTTCACCGACCCGAGCGACGGCGAGACGTACGTCTACACGCAGATGTTCATGGACGACGTCCAGCGCGTCTTCGCCGCCTTCGACCAGCCCGACCTGAAGGCCGTCTTCGAGGTCTCCGTGAAGGCGCCCGAGGGCTGGACCGTGCTCGCCAACGGCGTCACCGAGCAGCGCGCGGGCGGCCTCTGGCAGGCCGCCCCCACCCCGCCGATCTCCACCTACCTCGTCGCCGTCGCCGCCGGCCCCTGGCACTCGGTCCGCACCGAACACCGCGGACTGCCCTTCGGCATCCACTGCCGCCGCTCCCTCGCGCCCCACCTGGAGGCCGACGCCGAGGAGATCCTCGACGTCACACGCGCCTGCTTCGACCGCTACCACGAGAAGTTCGAGGAGCCGTACCCCTTCGACTCCTACGACCAGGCGTTCGTCCCCGAGTTCAACGCGGGCGCCATGGAGAACCCGGGCCTGGTCACCTTCCGCGACGACTTCGTCTACCGCTCCGCCGTCACCGACACCGAGCGGCAGACCCGCGCCATGGTCATCGCGCACGAGATGGCCCACATGTGGTTCGGCGACCTCGTCACCCTCAAATGGTGGGACGACATCTGGCTGAACGAGTCCTTCGCCGAGTACATGGGCTACCAGACCACCGCCGAGGCCACCCGCTTCACCGGCCCCTGGACCGAGTTCGGCGTCACCCGCAAGGCCTGGGGCTACGACGCCGACCAGCGGCCCACCACCCACCCGGTCGCCCCCGAGAAAGTCGACGACACGGCCTCCGCGCTGCTCAACTTCGACGGCATCTCCTACGCCAAGGGCGCCTCCGCGCTGCGCCAACTCGCCGCCTGGCTCGGCGAGAAGGACTTCCTCGCCGGCATCAACACCCACTTCGCCCGCCACAGGTTCGGCAACGCCACCCTCGCCGACTTCATCGACTCCCTCGCCTCCGCCACCGAGCGCGACGTGCCCGCCTGGGCCGACAGCTGGCTGCGCACCACCGGCGTCGACACCCTGACCCCGGTGACCGCCGCCGACGGGAGCACCTGCACGCTGACCGTCGACCGCACCGGCAGCCGCCCGCACCGCCTCACCGCCGGCCTCTACGACCACGACCTGGCCGACGAAGGCCGGCTGGTGCTGCGCGAGCGCCTCGACCTCGACGTCCCGCAGAGCGCCCCGCAGCCCATCGGCAAGCGCCCCGCACTCCTCGTACTCAACGACGGCGACCTCACCTACGCCAAGGTCCGCTTCGACGCCGAGTCCTTCGACACACTCCGCGCCTGCCTGTCGGGCCTGCCCGACCCGCTCACCCGGGCAGTCGTCTGGAACGCCCTCAGGGACGCCGTACGCGACGGTGAACTCCCGCCCGCCGCCTACCTGGAGACGGCCCGCGCCCACCTGCCGCGCGAGACCGACCTCGCCCTGGTCCAGGGCGTCCTCGCCTTCGCCTCCGGCCAGATCGCCGACCAGTACCTGACGCCCCAGGACCGCCCCGCCGCCCTGTCGGCCCTCACCGCCCTCTGCCGCGACCTGCTGCGGCGCACCGAGGACGGCGACCACCCCGGCCTGCGCCTGGTCGCCGTACGGCATCTGATCTCCGTGGCCGCCCACCCCGACACCATCGCCGCCTGGCTCGCCGACGGCACCGTGCCCGGCGGCCCCGAACTCGACCCCGAGCTGCGCTGGCGCATCCTCGGCCGGCTCGCCGTGCTCGGTGCCACCGACGAGACCGCCATCGCCGCCGAGCTGGAGCGCGACCCGAGCGCCACCGGCCAGGAGGGCGCCGCCCGCTGCCGAGCCGCCCTGCCCGACCCGGAGGCCAAGCAGGTGGCCTGGGAGGCGATGTTCGCCGGCGACGAACTGTCCAACTACCTGTTCACAGCCACCGCCCAGGGCTTCTGGCAGCCCGAACAGGCCGATCTGGTACGGGAGTACGTGCCGCGCTTCTACACCGACGCCGCAGCCGTCAGCGCCCGGCGCGGCCCCGCCATAGCCGTCGCCGCCGGCCGCTGGGCCTTCCCGGCCCATGCCGTCGACACCGAGAACCTGCGGCTCGGCCAGGCCTGTCTGCAGGGCACCGACCCCACCCCGGCCCTGCGCCGCACCCTCGCCGACCGCCTCGACGACCTGGCCCGCGCCCTGCGGGTGCGCGGCGAGCAGGCACACCAGGCAGCGAAGGCACAGGTGGCGGAGGCGGAGTAGGTCCGGCGGCCTAGGGCGCGGCTGGTCCCTGCCGACGATGCGCCGGTCCGGACCGCCTTCCTAGGCTCGGGCTGTCAGGAACGACCAGCCCGATCCCTCGGAGGCAGTTTCCGTGATCGTAGTGACCGGCGCGACCGGCAATGTCGGCCGTGCCCTCGTCGACCGTCTCCTCGCCGCGGACCGTCCCGTGCGGGCGCTCACCCGCGACCCGCAGCGGGCCGCCCTGCCCGCCGGCGCCGAGGTGGTCCGGTTCCAGCCGGACGACCCCGCCGCCCTGTTCGGCGGAGCGACGGCCCTCTTCCTGTACGCACAGGCCGGCACGGCCGACCTCCTGGCGGCCGCCCGCGCCCACGGGGTGCGGCATGTCGTGCTGCTCTCCAGCGGCATCATCCAGGAAGGCGCCGACGAGACCCACCCCATCCACGTCATGCACGCCACCGCGGAACAGCAGATCCGCGACAGCGGGCTCCACTGGACCTTCCTGCGCCCGAACGCCTTCGCCACCAACGCCCTGCAGTGGGTGCCGCAGATCCGCGCCGGCGACACCATCCGGGGCGTGTTCGCCGACGGGCTCTCCGCACCCATCCACGAGGACGACATCGCGGCCGTCGCCGAGCGGGTCCTGCTCGACGGCGGACACGAAAGCGCCGTGCACCGGCTGACCGGACCCGAGGCGATCAGCAACGCCGGACAGCTCGCGGCGATCGGCGCGGCCCTCGGCAGGAAGCTCACGTTCGTGGAGACCGACCCGCACGAGGCGGGCCCGGAGCTGTTCCCGCACGTCCCCGCGCCCATGCTGGAGCGACTGCTGCGCACCTTCGAGGAAACCGTCGGCGTGCAGCCGGAAATCACCGACACGGTGCAGAAACTCACCGGCACCCCGGCCCGTACGTTCGCCCGGTGGGCGCAGGACCACGCGCAGGACTTCGGCGCACAGGCCTGAGCGCTCCGCTACCGCCGTACCCACTTTCGGGTTCTGCTCGTTGGGCTTTCGGGACACACGGGGCTCTTCCCGTACAAGCTGGAAGCCCAACGACCCGTAACAGCCGCAAGGCCAGGGTCGGTCCACGAGCGGAGGGACGGCCGATGAACGGTGACGAGCCTCCGCGCACGCCGCCCCTCGCCTCGGGCCCGCACGGCCCCGCCGCCCTGCGCCCCCTGCTCGCCACCGTCCTCGACGCGCTCGCCGCCGGTGCGCGAGCGCGTGGCGGGCCCCTGCCCCGCGGGGGCCCCAAGGCCGTCGCCGCGCGCATCGCCGGCGTGCTCGGGCACGTGCTGGCCGACCAGGGCGACCCCGACGCCCTGCGCACCCTCGTGCACGCCCTGGCCGAGGGCGCCGCCGACCCCGCCGACCCGCTGTGCGCCGCCCATCTGCACTGCCCGCCACTCGCCGTGGCCACCGCCGCCGACCTCGCCGTCAGCGCCCTCAACCCCTCCCTGGACTCCTGGGACCAGGCCCCTGCCGCCTCCGCCCTGGAGACCGCCGTCACCCGCGCCCTGGCCCGCGCCACCGGACTCGCCGACGCCCTCGTCACCACCGGCGGCACCGAGTCCAACCAGCTCGCCCTGCTGCTCGCCCGCGAGGCACACGGCGGCAGCGTCCAGCTGATCTACGGCGCGAACGCCCACCACTCGCTGCCGCGCGCCGCCTGGCTGCTCGGCCTGCCCGACCCGGTCGTCGTCCCGGCCGCGAGCGGCACCCTCGACCTCGCCGCCCTGGACGAGGCCCTCACCACACTCCCCGGGCCACTGCTCGTCGCCGCCACCGCCGGCACCACCGACGCCGGCCTCATCGACCCGCTGCCCGAGATCGCCGGCCTGTGCGCCACACACGGCGCCCGCCTGCACATCGACGCCGCCTACGCCGCAGGCCTGCTCTTCAGCGACCGGCACCGGAAGAAACTCGCCGGACTCGACGCCGCCCACACCGTCACCCTCGACCTGCACAAGCTCGGCTGGCAGCCCATCGCCGCCGGCCTCCTCGCCGTCGCCCGCCCCGGCGAACTCGCCGCGCTCCACCAACACGCCGACTACCTCAACGCCGACGACGACACCGACGCCGGACTCCCCGACCTGCTCGACCGCTCCCTGCGCACCACCCGCCGCCCCGACATCCTCAAGACCGCCGTCACCCTGAAGACCCTCGGCCGCACCGGACTCGGCGCCCTGGTCGACCAAGTCTGCGCCCACGCACGCCAGTTCGCCACGCTGATCGAACAGCACCCCGGCTTCGAACTGTACGACCGGCCCGTCATCAGCACCGTCCTGTTCCGGCCCGCAGGCGCCCCCGACGCCACCGTGGCCGCCGTACGCCGCAGGTTGCTGCACGAGGGCCGGGCCGTCCTCGGGCGGGCCCGGCTCGACGGCCGCCTCTGGCTCAAGGCCACCCTGCTCAACCCCCACACCCGGCCGGACGACCTGGCCCAGCTCCTGAAACTCGCAGAAGAAAGCACCCGCGCATGACCAACCCCCCACGCCACGAGCCCACCTCCCCCCGCGACCTGGTCGGCATCGGCATCGGCCCGTGCAACCTCTCCCTGGCCGCGCTCGCCCATCCCCTCGCCGAACTCGACGCCGTCTTCTACGAGCAGCGTCCCGGCTTCGACTGGCACCCCGGCCTGCTCATCGAGGGCGCCACCATCCAAGTACCCTTCCTCGCCGACCTGGTGACCCTCGCCGACCCCACCAGCCAGTGGAGCTTCCTGAACTACCTCAGAACCCGCGAACGGCTCTTCCCCTTCTACTTCGCCGAGCGCTTCCACATCCAGCGCGCCGAGTACGACGCCTACTGCCGCTGGGTCGCCCAGAACCTGCCCGGACTGCACTTCCGCCACCAGGTCGACGCGGTCCGCTGGAACCCCGAACAAGACGTGTTCGAGGTCGACTTCACCCAGCTCGACGCCGAAGGCGAGGCCGAAGCACTGGGCCGCACCTACACCCGCAACGTCGTCCTGGGCGTCGGCAGCGCGCCGTACGTGCCAGACCCGCTCAAGCCCCTGGTGGACGCCCCCGGGGTGCCGGTCGTCCACGCCGCCGACTACCTGGACCACCGCACCGAGATCCTCGCCGCCGAGCACGTCACCGTCGTCGGCTCCGGACAGTCCGGCGCCGAAGTCTTCCTCGACCTGCTCAGGCACCGCCCCGCCGGACAGGAGAAGCTCCACTGGATCGGCCGCAGCGAGGCGTTCGCGCCGATGGAGTACTCCAAGCTGGGCCTGGAGCACTTCACCCCCGACTACACCCGCTACTTCCACGCCCTCGCCGAACCCGTCCGCGACCGCCTGGTCGCCGTCCAGTGGCAACTGCACAAGGGCATCGACGCCGGCACCCTCGCCGCCATCCACGACGAGCTCTACCGGCGCACCCTCCACGGCGGCTGGCCCGACGCCGTGCTCACCCCAGGCGTACGCGTCCGCACCGCCGGCCGGATCGCCACCACCAAGGTCGAGCTGCACCTGGAACACCTCCAGCAGGACAGCCGCTCCCGGCTGACGACCGACGCGGTCGTCCTCGCCACCGGCTACCGCGACCGCCCTCTCGGCCGCCTCCTCGCCGGACTCGACCCCTATCTGCGCCGCGACAGCGGCGAACGCCTGCGCGTGGACGAGGAGTTCCGGCTCGTCCTCGACCCCTCCGTGACCGGCTCGGTCTACGTCCAGAACGCCGAGCTGCACACCCACGGCGTGGGCGCACCCGACCTCGGCCTCGCCGCCTGGCGCAGCGCCACCATCCTCAACTCCCTCACCGGAAAGGACCCCTACCCGCCCGCCACCCGAACCGCCTTCACCACCTTCGGTCTCCAGGAGGACCGGGCCCGGGTGCCACAGGGCCGCCAGGCGCAGCACCTCATCCCCCTGGTCGACCGGTGACCCCCGGAAACGACAGCAATTCGCTCATCGGAGCGAGCGGTCGCACAATTCAACACTTGTCAATGACCATTTACTCAAAGGTTGTTGAGTGGTCATGTGCGACCGATTATCTACCCACGGGTAAGGCCTAGGCTCGACCCATGCGCCGAGCAAAGATCGTCTGTACTCTGGGGCCCGCCACCGACTCGTACGACCAGATCAAAGCACTGGTCGACGCCGGAATGGACGTGGCCCGGTTCAATCTCAGCCACGGCACCCACACCGAACACGAAGAACGCTACCGGCGAGTCCGCAAGGCCGCCGACGAAACCGGCCGCAGCGTCGGAATTCTCGCCGACCTTCAAGGCCCGAAGATCCGGCTCGACCGTTTCGGCGAAGGACCCGTACTCCTTGAACGCGGCGACACCTTCACCATCACCGTCGAGGACGGCGTCGAGGGCGACCGCCACCGGTGCGGCACCACCTATGCCGGCCTCGCCGCCGACGTCACCCCCGGTGAACGCATCCTCGTGGACGACGGCAAGGTGTGCCTGGAAGTCACCGCCGTCGACGGCCCGCGCGTGCACACCCTCGTGGTCGAAGGCGGCATGGTCTCCGACCACAAGGGCCTGAACCTCCCCGGCGTCGCCGTCTCCGTCCCCGCCCTCTCCCGGAAGGACGAGGAAGACCTGCGCTGGGCGCTGCGCACCGGCTTCGACGTCATCGCGCTCTCCTTCGTCCGCAGCGGCGACGACGCCAAAGGCGTCCACCGGATCATGGCCGAGGAAGGCCGCCGCCTCCCGGTGATCGCCAAGATCGAGAAACCGCAGGCCGTGACGAACCTCGACGGCATCGTGGCCGCCTTCGACGGGCTCATGGTCGCGCGCGGCGACCTGGGCGTGGAGATGCCCCTGGAACAGGTGCCGATCGTGCAGAAGCGCGCGGTCAAGCTCGCCAAGCGCAACGCCAAGCCGGTCATCGTCGCCACCCAGATGCTCGACTCCATGGTCGACAACTCCCGGCCCACCCGCGCCGAGGCCTCCGACGTGGCCAACGCCGTCCTCGACGGCACGGACGCGGTCATGCTCTCCGGCGAGACCAGCGTCGGCAAGTACCCCGTCGAGACCGTACGCACCATGGCGAAGATCGTGGCGGCGGCCGAGGAGGACATGCTGGCCAAGGGCCTACCCCCGCTGACCGAGAGCAACAAACCCCGCACCCAGGGCGGCGCGGTCGCCCGCGCGGCGGCGGAGATGGGCGACTTCCTCGGCGCGAAGTTCCTCGTCGCCTTCACCCAGTCGGGAGACACCGCCCGCCGCCTCTCCCGCTACCGCTCCCCGATCCCCCTCCTGGCCTTCACCCCCGAGCCGGCCACCCGCTCCCAGCTCAGCCTCACCTGGGGCGCCGAGACCTTCCTCGGCCCGCACGTCGACTCCACCGACGCCATGGTCGAGCAGGTGGACGAGCTGCTGCTGCAGTACGGCCGCTGCGAGAAGGGCGACATCGTGGTCATCACGGCCGGCTCCCCGCCCGGGGTCTCCGGCTCGACCAACATGGTCCGGGTCCACCACATCGGGGAGGATGACAGCCCGAAGTAGGTGGGGGGAGGGTCAGTACTTCGGGCCGACGTGGGAGTCCATGAGGGCGACGGAGGCCTTCTTGGCGACGGAGATGTTGTACGGGTTGCCCTTGCGGGTGCAGCGCGTCCACTGAACGCCCAGCCTGTCGAGGGTGTCGGTGTAGAGGTTCCGGATGTCCTCCGACTTGTTCGTGAAGAAGTAGCGCGGGTATTCGTACCGCTTGCGCTCACCGCCGACGAGCCGGGTCGTCCAGTTGGTGATCCGGCAGCCGTCGGAGTGAATGAGGCCACGGATGAAGTCCCAGGGGTGGGCGTCGACGATGGCTTGCTGCCAGGGTTCGAGGACGATCGGGCGCTCGTGCTTCTTACCCGGGCCGTGTTGAGGGAAGAGCTGTGGCCAGTGACGGGAGTAGCTGGTCACCATTGAGCAGCCCTGCTTCTGCATTGTGTAGACGCCGATGCCGGGGCGCACCCTCGTGATGGCATCGCGGCACTGTTGCATCAGGCCTGGCCATGCGTCTGCGCATGCGATCCTGAGGTAGTACCCGGTACCGCGTGGGTGTGCGCTGATGCAGCCGTCGCCGAGATAGAGGCCCAGCAAGTAGGCGTACGCACAGTCGTCAGCCGGTGGTCCGGGGTCCGGCGGTGCCATGCGTGGCAGGGGTTCCAGGCGGTGCCGCCAGGAGCGAATCGCGGCTCGGGATATGCCCGTCTCCTTGCTGACGGAGTTGAGGCTGCGGCCCTGAGCCACCAGTGCAAGGGCTCGCTTGCGTGTGCTGACGTCGTACATGTGCACACCATGCGAGAGTGATCGCGATGACACGCAGCAAAAAGCGGAGAATCACGCGAACGTGATCCTCCGCTTGCCTGAGCGACCTTGGAATCCAAGGAAAAGTGCCCCGGGTGGGACTCGAACCCACACTGAATACCTTTTGAGGGTATCGTCTCTACCGATTGGACTACCGGAGCCCCTGCGAATCGAAGATTTCCCCCGACCCGCTGCCCGTCCACCATACCGCAGCTAGGTAGGCTCTTGTCAGCAGTACCCCTGCCCAGGACCAAGGAGCCTCAGTGACCGCCCCCGAGTCGCCCCAGCCCGTAGACGCGCCCGACGACGACAAGTCGCACGTGCCTCCGCTGACGACCCGTGTCGTCATCGCCGAGGACGAGGCCCTGATCCGGCTCGACCTCAAAGAGATGCTGGAGGAGGAGGGGTACACCGTCGTCGGCGAGGCCGGGGACGGCGAGCAGGCCGTCGAGCTGGCCCGCGAGCACCGGCCGGACCTGGTCATCCTGGATGTGAAGATGCCCAAGCTGGACGGCATCTCCGCGGCCGAGAAGATCGCCGAGGAGTCCATCGCGCCGGTGCTGATGCTCACCGCCTTCTCGCAGCGCGACCTCGTCGAGCGCGCTCGGGACGCGGGGGCCATGGCGTACCTGGTCAAGCCGTTCAGCAAGAGTGACGTGGTCCCGGCCATCGAGATGGCCGTCTCCCGCTTCACGGAGCTGAAGCAGCTGGAGCAGGAGGTCGCGGACCTCACCCAGCGCCTGGAGACCCGCAAGCTGGTGGACCGCGCGAAGTCGATCCTGCAGACGGAGTACGGCCTGACCGAGCCGGCGGCGTTCCGCTGGATCCAGAAGACGTCCATGGACCGCCGCATGTCGATGCAGCAGGTCGCTGAGGCGGTCATCGCGGACAACGAGGAGAAGAAGGCGGCCAAGAAGGCCTGACCTGTACGGGTACGACGCGGGCCCGCGCCCCGGAGAAGGGGGCGCGGGTCGGCGTCGTCGTACGGGTCAGTCCTCGCCGAGGTAGGCCTTGCGGACCGACTCGTCGTGCAGCAGGTCCTGGCCCGTGCCGGACAGGACGATGGTGCCGACCTCCATGACGTGACCCTGGTCGGCGAGTGAGAGCGCGGCCTGGGCGTTCTGTTCGACCAGCAGGATCGTGGTGCCCTGGGACTTCAGCTCGGTGATCGTGGCCATGATCTTCTGCATCATGATCGGGGACAGGCCCATGGACGGCTCGTCCAGCATCAGCAGTTTCGGCCGGGACATCAGCGCCCTGCCCATTGCCAGCATCTGCTGCTCGCCGCCGGAGAGGGTGCCGGCGGCCTGCTTGCGCCGCTCGCCCAGGATGGGGAAGAGGTTGTAGGCGCGCTGGATGTCCTTCTCGATGCCCTCCTTGTCCTTGCGGAGGAAGGCGCCGAGTTGCAGGTTCTCGGCGATGGTCAGGCGCGGGAAGATGTGCCGGCCCTCGGGGGAGTGGGCGAGTCCGAGGGCGACGATCTTGTGCGCGGGGACGCCGGTGAGTGGTTTGCCGTCGAAGACGATCTTTCCCGAGGTGGGCTTGAGCAGGCCTGACAGGGTGCGCAGGGTGGTCGTCTTGCCGGCGCCGTTGGTGCCGATGAGGGTGACGACCTGGCCGGCCTCGACGCTGAACGAGATGCCCTTGACGGCCTCGATCTTGCCGTAGGCGACCCTGAGGTCCTCGACCTCCAGCAGTGCGGTCACTGGGCCTCTCCCTTGGTGGTGCTGGTGCTCTCCGCGCTTTCGGCCGGTTCGGTGCCGGTCTCGGACTCCGCGGCGGCTTCCGCGGCCTCGACCTCCGCGGCTTCCGCCTCGCCCGGGTCGCCCTCGAAGGGCTCACCGAGGTAGGCGGCGACGACGCGTTCGTCGGCCTGTACGACGTCGGAGGTGCCCTCGACGAGCTTCTCGCCCTGTACGAGCACGGCGACCCGGTCGCACAGGTTGAAGATGAAGCGCATGTCGTGCTCGATGACGAGGACGGCGATTCCCTTGTCGCGGATGGCGAAGACGAGTTCCTCGGTGGACCGGGTCTCCTGCGGGTTCATGCCGGCCGTGGGCTCGTCGAGCAGCAGCAGGCCGGGCTCGCTCGCCAGTGCCCGGGCGATCTCCAGCTTGCGCTGCTCGCCGTAGGGCAGGTTGCGGGCGAGGTGGTCGCGTTTGGCGGCGAGGCCGACGAACTGGAGGAGTTCCATGGCCTTTGCCTCGGACTCCTTTTCGGCCTTGCGGAAGCCGGGGCCGCGCAGCAGGGCGGACCACAGGCCCTCCTTGGTCCGGGTGTGGCGGCCCACGAGGACGTTTTCCAGCACGGTCATGTTGGCGAACAGCCGGATGTTCTGGAAGGTGCGGGCGATGCCTGCCTGCGTGACCAGGTGTGGCTTGGGCGGCAGTACCTTGCCCTGGTAGGCGACCGTTCCCTCGGTGGGGACGTACAGGCCGGTGAGGCAGTTGAAGAAGGTCGTCTTGCCGGCGCCGTTGGGGCCGATGAGGCCGACGATCTCGCCGCTGTTGACCGTGAAGTCGACGGAGCGGACGGCGGTCAGGCCGCCGAAGCGCATGGTGACGTCGCGGGCTTCGAGTACAGGTGTCGTCATGGTTCTTACGCCCCTGCCTTGCTGACGGCCGCCTCGTCGGTCAGCGTCTTCTGTTCCGGTACGTCGAGTTGGCCGGTCTCGTGGAACTCCAGTTGGCGGCGGCGGTTGGCGATGATGCCTTCGGGCCGGAAGCGCATCAGCAGGATCAGTGCGAGGCCGAAGGCGAACAGCTCGTAGTTCTGCAGGAACTGGAGCTTTTCCGGGACCAGGTAGAGCACGCTTGCGCCGAGCAGCGGGCCGCTGACGGTGCCCATGCCGCCGAGGACGACGGCGGCGAGGAGGAAGGCGGAGTTGGGCGGGGCGGCGCCGGCGAACTGGTACGGCTGTGGGTTGACGCTGTAGTTGACGTGGGCCATCACGGTGCCGGCGAGGCCCGCGAGGGAGGCGCCGAGTGCGAAGGCGATGAGTTTGACCCGGAAGCCGTTGATGCCCATGGCGGTGGCGGCGGTCTCGTCCTCGCGGATGGCGATCCAGGAGCGGCCGATGCGGGAGTCGGCGGCGCGGGTGAAGACGAGGACGACGATCGCCGTGATGAGGAGCATCAGGAAGAGGTAGTTGGCGAAGCGGCCGAGGGTGAACCCGCCGATGTCGTGGGCGTCTCCGAGGTTGAATCCGAAGATCTTGATGTCGGGGATCTGGGTGATGCCGTTGGGGCCGCGGGTGACGTTGGGTCCGGAGTCGCCGTCCAGGCTGTTGACGGTGATGCGGAAGATCTCTCCGAAGCCGAGGGTGACGATGGCCAGGTAGTCGCCGCGCAGTCGCAGGGTGGGGCCGCCGATGAGGACGCCGAAGACCAGTGAGGCGGCCATGCCGGTGAGGGCGGCGGCCCAGAAGGGGAAGTGGACGTTGTAGGGGGAGTATTCGGAGCCGGAGACCAGGGCGGCGGCGTAGGCGCCGACGCCGAGGAACGCGACGTAACCGAGGTCGAGCAGTCCGGTGAGGCCGACGACGATGTTCAGGCCGAGGGCGACGGTGGCGAAGATGAGGATGTTGACGCCGATGTTGGCGTTGTGGTCGTCGCTCTGGGTGAAGGGGAAGATCACGGCGGCGAGGAAGGCGAGGGTGGTGGCGAAGTCCTTGTGGCGGGCGGACATCGTGGCGTACCGGTCGAGGAGGCCGGCGTGGACGAGGCCCCAGGCGGCGAAGACGAGGACGAGGAGGAAGCCGATGAAGGTTTCGCTGTCGTCGTCGTTGATGCCGATGCCGTAGGTGAAGACCACGAGGGCGAGGGCGGTGCCGATGGTGATGACGGCGCGTTCGGCGAGTGGCGTGAGGGTGCCGGGCCGGGGCTGGTCGGGTTTGGTGAGGTAGCCGCGCAGGCCGGTGCCGGGGGCTGGGTGGGGCAGTGCGAGGGCGCCGATGACGGGCAGTGCGGAGGCGGCCATCGCGACGAAGGCGCCGGGGTCGAGGTTGACCAGGCCGCCGAGGTCGACGGCGATGGCGATGCCGGTGAACCAGCAGACGGCGAACGCCGAGAGGGCGATGAGGAGGACGGGGCTGGTGGCCTTGCCGGGGTTGAGCCGGTCCAGCCCTGGTACGTTCCACAGGGTGAGGCCGTACAGCAGGGTGAGGGCGCCGGCCACGAGGGCGATGACCTGCAGGCCGGCCGGGTAGCCGTAGATGGTCAGGTCGCCGGGGAAGGTCGGGGTCCAGGTCCAGCTGAGGAAGGTGCTGGCGATGGTGCCGATCGCGCCGGCAGTGATGAGCAGGCGGGCCGCGGCCGGGGGGAGCGGGATGGGCCCGCGTCCGGCCGGTTCCGGCGTTGTGGCGGTGGTCTCGGTGGTGGTGTCGGTCATGCTGCTCACGCCCTGTCCGCGACGCGTTCGCCGAGCAGGCCCTGTGGCCTGAAGAGGAGTACGAGAATCAGGAGGACGAAGGCCCATACCGGGGCCCAGCTGCCGCCGCCGAGTTGGTGCATGCCGGGGACGTCGGCGATGTAGGCGGTGGCCATGGCCTCGGCGAGGCCGAGGACGAGGCCGCCGAGCATGGCGCCGTAGATGTTGCCGATGCCGCCGAGGACGGCCGCGGTGAATGCTTTGAGGCCGGCGAGGAAGCCCATGTCGTAGGAGACGGAGCCGTACTTGAGGCCGTAGGAGACACCGGCGACGGCCGCGAAGAAGCCGCCGATCGCGAAGGCGATGACGATGATGCGGTTGGTGTCGATGCCCATGAGCTGGGCGGTGTCCGGGTCCTGGGCGGTGGCCTGCATGGCGCGGCCGGTGCGGGAGAGCCGGACGAAGAAGGCGAGGACGGCCATGCACACGGGGGCGGCGATGATCAGGAAGATGTCACCGCTCTGTACGGTAACGGAGCCGAGGTGCAGGGGGCCGAACGGCAACTGCGGGAAGACGCGGGCGGATTTGGCGTCGCCGCCGACGTGGTACCAGTTGAAGACTGCTTGCTGCAGCGCGAGCGACAGGCCGATCGCGGTGATGAGCGGGGCGAGGCGGGGCGCGCCGCGCAGGGGGCGGTAGGCGAAGCGTTCGGCGCCGACGGCGATGAGCACGGCGACCAGTGCACCGCCGATCAGCATCGCCGGCAGGGCTATCCACATGGATATGCCGTCCGGCAGGGCGAGGTAGACCGTGAGGGCGCCGAAGCCTCCGGTCATGAAGATCTCGCCGTGGGCGAAGTTGATGAGCTGGACGATGCCGTACACCATCGTGTAGCCGATGGCGATCAGCCCGTACATCGAGCCGAGGAACAGCCCGTTGGCCAGCTGCTGCGGCAGGGTGTTCACCGCATGGCCTCCATGTGGTGGGGAGAGTCAAGGGGGCGGTAGAAGGCGGGCCGCGCGGTGACGGTGGTCTGCGCCGCGCGGCCCTGGTGAGGCGATGTGCTCCGGTGGCTTACTTGGGGCTGGCCGTTCCGCTCTTGACGGACTTCCACTCGCCGTTCTTGACCTGGTAGACGGTCAGCTGCTTGTTCGTGGTGTCGCCGTACTCGTCGAAGGAGATCTTGCCGGAGATGCCGTCGAAGGAGGTCTTCTGGACGGCGTCGACGATCTGGGAGCGGGCGTCGGACGGAATCTTGCCGTCCTTCACGACCTGGCCGACGGCCTTGATGATGGCGGTGGCGGCGTCGTAGGCGTAGGAGCCGTAAGTGCCGTAGTCGCCGGGGTACTTCTTGGCCTTGTAGGTGGCGACGAAGTCCTTGGCGGCGGGCAGGGTGTCGACGGGGACGCCGATGGAGGTGGCCAGGTCGCCCTCGGCGGCCTTGCCGGCGGTCTTGATGTAGGTCGGGGTGAACATGCCGTCACCGCCGAACAGCGGGATCTTGGCGCCGGCGTCCTTGAGCTGCTTGGTCAGCACCTCGGACTCGTCGTACTGGCCGCCGTAGTAGAGCAGGTCGGCACCCGAATTCTTGATCTTGGTGACCAGGGTGGAGAAGTCACGGTCGCCGGTGTTGACGTGGTCGGTGCCGATGACCTTGCCGCCCTGCTTGGTGAACTGCTCCGAAAAGATCTTGGAGAGGCCCGCGCCGTAGGTCTGCTTGTCGTCGACGACGAATGCCTTCTTCGCGTGGACGCCGTTGTAGGCGTAGTCCGCCGCGTAGGCGCCCTGCAGGGCGTCGGTGGTGGCGGTGCGGAAGTATGTCTTGAACGGGCGGGACTTGCTGGTCTGCCAGTTCTTGCCCTGGGTGAGCTCGGGGTTGGTGTTGGACGGGGAGATCTCCACCAGGTTGGCGGTGGCGAAGACCTGCTGCATCTGCGTGGCCACACCGGAGTTGAGCGGGCCGACGACGCCGAGGACGCTCTTGTCGGAGACGAGCTGGGTGGCGTTCTGCTGGCCGGTGGCGGGAATCGCCTTGTCGTCCAGGGGCTTGATCTGGAAGGTGACGCCCGGGACCGTCTTGTTCTTGTTGGCGTCGTCGACGGCGATCTGCGCGCCGTACTGAATACCCAGGCCCGTCGCGGAGTTCTGGCCGGTCAGCGGAGCGTCGACGCCGATCGTGACGGTTACGTTGCCACTGCCGCCGCCCTTGCTGTCGTTGTTTCGGGAGCCGCAAGCGGTGAGAGTCAGAGCTCCGGTGGTCAGCACGGAGGTAAGAATCACCAGAGAACGCTGTCGCACTATTGATCCTTTCCGCAGGCACGTTCCGTCCCTTGCGGGGGACGGTGGGTGCCGGCCGGTACCGAACTCCCTATGGAGCGGTGACTGGCGGTGACTCTAAGCGGGTGTGACGAACGTGGAGGAGTGCTTGACCAAGGCTGTGACGCTCTTGTTATGACACGAGGTAATGCAGAGCGGTACAGCGTGGGGGGAAAGCAGGAATTCGGCCCGATTCACCCCGTCCGCATTCTGAGAACCTGCAGGCCTTGCCGTCATAAGTTCAGGCGTCTCAGGGGTTTTGGTGATTACGCGACACTGTTGTCGCGGGCGACTCGCGGGGGCGCCGAGTGGTGTTGCGCATGGGGGCGCGGAAGTCGGCGTATGAATGTGCATTGCAAACACATTACGCAGCGTTACGCGCGGGAAAAGGCAGGCGCGGCTGGAATGTGAGGCGCCGGAACTTCTTCCGTTTCCGCGCCGGGGTGCGGCCGCCGCGTGACGGGCGGCCGGAGGGTGGTACGTGGTGCGCCACGGCGCCGCGGGTGGGGCGCGTACGTGGTGCCGGGGCGGCCGGCCGCCAGGCCCGCCGGGTGGGCTCCGGCGGTCCTGGCGGTTCGTCAATTCAACGGCTCAATCGGCCTGTTGTCAGTCCGCAGTCGAGGTCCGCGCCCGGCCGGCCTCGCCGGGCGCTGTCGTCAGGCGCCGGTGCCCCGGCCGCGCGTGGCGTCGTCCTTGCCCATGTCCCGCAGCAGGCAGGTCAGCCGGGCGCTGCACACCCGGCGGCCCTCCTCGTCGCTGATCACGATCTCGTAGGTCGCCGTCGAACGGCCCCGGTGCACCGGAGTGGCCACACCGGTCACCAGGCCCGAGCGGACCCCGCGGTGGTGCGTGCAGTTCAGGTCCACGCCTACGGCGATCTTCGAGCTGCCGCCGTGCAGCATGGAGCCGACCGAGCCGAGCGTCTCGGCCAGCACCGCGGAGGCGCCGCCGTGCAGCAGGCCGTACGGCTGGGTGTTGCCCTCCACCGGCATCGTCCCGACGACCTTCTCCGCCGAGGCCTCCAGGATCTGCACGCCCATCCGGGTACCGAGATGCCCGGCCGAGAACAGGGCGGGCAGGTCGACACCGAGCGCCGCGTACTCGTCGATGACCTCCTGCGGGAATTTCACCTGCTGCTGCTCGCCCATGGGCCCGGCTCCTTCGTCGTACCGCTGTCTGCGGCGGCTGTCTCCTGGCTGAGCAAACGCTCAGTCGGTCGCCGATTGTTCCAGACGGCCCTCCGCGCCGGGGGTGTGACCTTCGAGACGTACGACCACGGACTTGCTGGCCGGGGTGTTGCTGGTGTCGGCGGTCGCGTCGAGCGGGACCAGCACGTTCGTCTCCGGGTAGTACGCCGCCGCGCATCCCCGGGTCGTCGGGTAGTGCACCACCCGGAAACCGGGCGCCCGCCGCTCCACACCGTCCTTCCACTCGCTCACCAGGTCGACGTACGACCCCTCGGCGAACCCGAGCGCCCGCGCGTCCTCGGGATGCACGAGCACCACCCGGCGGCCGCCCGTGATGCCCCGGTAGCGGTCGTCCAGGCCGTAGATCGTGGTGTTGTACTGGTCGTGCGAGCGCAGGGTCTGCAACAGCAGCCGGCCCTCGGGCAGTTCGGGGTACTCCACCGGCGCCGCCGTGAAGTTCGCCCTGCCCGTGGCGGTCGGGAAGCGGCGCTCGTCGCGCGGCGCGTGCGGCAGAGTGAAGCCGCCCGGCCGGGCCACGCGCGCGTTGAAGTCCGCGAAACCGGGGACCACGCGCGCGATGCGGTCACGGATCGTGGCGTAGTCCTTCTCGAACTCCTCCCACGGCACGACGCTGCCCTCGCCGAGCACACGGCGCGCGAGGCCGCAGATGATCGCGGGCTCGGACTTCAGCTGCGGGCTCGCCGGCGCCAGCCGCCCACGCGAGGCGTGCACCATGCCCATCGAGTCCTCGACGGTCACGAACTGCTCGCCGCTCGCCTGCAGATCCCGCTCGGTGCGGCCCAGCGTGGGCAGGATCAGCGCCCGTGCGCCCGTGACCACGTGCGAGCGGTTGAGCTTGGTCGACACGTGCACCGTCAGCCGCGCGCGCCGCATCGCGGCCTCGGTGACCTCGGTGTCGGGGGAGGCGGAGACGAAGTTGCCGCCCATGGCGAAGAACACCTTCGCCTCGCCGTCGCGCAGCGCGCGGATGGCCCGTACGACGTCGAAGCCGTGCTCGCGCGGTGGCGCGAACCCGAACTCCTTCTCCAGCGCGTCCAGGAAGGCCGGCGCCGGCCGCTCGAAGATGCCCATCGTGCGGTCGCCCTGCACGTTCGAGTGCCCGCGCACCGGGCACACACCCGCGCCCGGCCGGCCGATGTTGCCGCGCAGCAGCAGGAAGTTGACGACCTCACGGATGGTCGGGACGGCGTGCTTGTGCTGGGTGAGGCCCATGGCCCAGCAGACGATGGTGCGCTTCGAGGCGAGCGCCATGCCGAGGGCCTGCTCGATCTCCGCGCGCGTGAGGCCCGTCGCCTTCAGGGTCTCGTCCCAGTCGGCGGCGCGGGCGGCCGCGGCGAACTCCTCGAAGCCGTGGGTGTGTTCGCGGACGAACTCCTCGTCGACCGCGCCGTCCGTCTCCAGGATCAGCTTGTTGAGGAGCCGGAACAGGGCCTGGTCCCCGCCGATGCGGATCTGCAGGAACAGATCGGTGAGCGCGGCGCCCCTGAGCATGCCCTTGGGAGTCTGCGGGTTCTTGAAGCGCTCCAGGCCCGCCTCGGGCAGCGGATTGACGCTGATGATCCGTGCGCCGTTCGCCTTGGCCTTCTCCAGCGCGGAGAGCATGCGCGGATGGTTCGTCCCCGGGTTCTGCCCCGCGACGATGATCAGGTCGGCCTTGTGGAGGTCCTCCAGCAGGACGCTGCCCTTGCCGATGCCGATCGTCTCGCTGAGCGCCGAACCGGACGACTCGTGGCACATGTTGGAGCAGTCCGGCAGGTTGTTCGTGCCCAGCTCGCGCGCGAAGAGCTGGTACAGGAACGCGGCCTCGTTGCTGGTGCGGCCCGAGGTGTAGAAGACGGCCTCGTCGGCGGAGGAGAGGGCGGTGATCTCCTCGGCGACGATGTCGAAGGCGCGCTCCCAACTCACCGGCTCGTAGTGCGTGCCGCCCTCGGGCAGATACATGGGATGTGTGAGCCGCCCCTGCTGTCCCAGCCAGTACCCGCTCCTCGCTGCCAGGTCGGCGACGGAGTGCGCGGCGAAGAACTCCGGGGTGACCCGGCGCAGGGTGGCCTCCTCGGCCACCGCCTTCGCGCCGTTCTCGCAGAACTCCGCCTTGTGCCGGTGGTCCGGCTCCGGCCAGGCGCAGCCCGGGCAGTCGAACCCGTCCTTCTGGTTCACCCGCAGCAGGGTCAGCGCCGTGCGCCGCACACCCATCTGCTGCTGGGCGATGCGCAGCGTGTGCCCGATGGCGGGCAGCCCCGCGGCCGCGTGCTGGGGCTCCGCGACCTGCGGCGCGTCCTGGACCGGATCACCCTTGGGCGGCTTCGTCGCCATCGCACGCTCCCCTTCGACTGCGTGTGACAAGTACGGTGCCGATCCTCCCACGGGGGACTGACAGCCGTGCCCGGCGGGCGCATGAGAACACCGGCACGCTGAGTGACCGGGGGAAACCCTGCGCAGCCCCACTCCCCGGTCCCGGACCGGACTGTCAGTGCGGCGTGGCAGGATCGGGGACGTGGCAGAGACAGCATCGAAGCAGACCGACAAGACCCCCGGCGGCACCCGTCCCCGGCTGATGCTCATGGACGGGCACTCGCTGGCCTACCGCGCGTTCTTCGCGCTGCCCGCGGAGAACTTCACGACCGCGACCGGCCAGCCGACGAACGCGATCTACGGCTTCGCGTCGATGCTGGCCAACACCCTGCGTGACGAGGCGCCCACGCACTTCGCCGTGGCCTTCGACGTCTCACGCAGGACCTGGCGCTCCGAGCGGTTCACCGAGTACAAGGCGAACCGCTCCAAGAGCCCGGACGAGTTCAAGGGCCAGGTCGAGCTGATCGGCGAGCTCCTCGACGCGATGCACGCCCCGCGCTTCGCCGTCGAAGGCTTCGAGGCGGACGACGTCATCGCCACCCTCGCCACCCAGGCCGAGGCCGAGGGCTTCGAGGTGCTGATCGTCACCGGCGACCGCGACTCCTTCCAGCTGGTGACCGACAACATCACCGTGCTCTACCCGACCAAGGGCGTCTCGGAGCTGACCCGGTTCACCCCGGAGAAGGTTTTCGAGAAGTACGGCTTGACGCCCGCCCAGTACCCGGACTTCGCGGCCCTGCGCGGCGACCCGTCCGACAACCTCCCTGGCATCCCCGGCGTCGGCGAGAAGACCGCGGCGAAGTGGATCAACCAGTTCGGCTCGTTCGCGGAGCTGGTCGAGCGCGTCGGCGAGGTCAAGGGCAAGGCCGGGCAGAACCTCCGCGACCACCTGGAGTCGGTCAAGCTCAACCGGGTCCTCACCGAGCTGGAGCGCCAGGTCGAGCTGCCCAAGGCGGTGACCGACCTGGAGCGGGCCGCGTACGACCGCAAGGCCGTCGCGATGGTCCTGGACACCCTGGAGATCCGCAACCCGTCCCTGCGCGAGCGTCTCTTCGCCGTCGACCCCGGCGCCGAGGAGGCCGAGGCCACGCCGATCGCCACCGACGGAGTGGAGCTGGACGGCAAGATCCTGCGCACCGGCGAGCTGGCCCCCTGGCTCGCCGAGCACGGCGCCGAGACCCTGGGCGTCGCCACCGTCGACACCTGGGCCCTGGGTGCCGGCTCGGTCGCCGAGGTCGCCCTGGCCGCGGCCGGGGGAGCGGCAGCCTGGTTCGACCCGGCCGAGCTGGACGAAGCCGACGAGAACGCGTTCGCGGCCTGGCTGGCCGACGTCGGCCGCGCCAAGGTGTTCCACAACGCCAAGGGCGCCATGCGCGTCTTCGCCGAGCACGGCTGGTCCGTCGAGGGCGTGACCATGGACACCGCGCTCGCCGCCTACCTGGTCAAGCCGGGCCGCCGCTCCTTCGACCTGGACGCGCTGTCGATGGAGTACCTGCACCGCGAGCTGGCGCCCGCCGCCGCGGCCGACGGCCAGCTGGCCTTCGGCACCGACGAGGACGCCGAGGCCGACGCCCTGATGATCAAGGCCCGCGCGGTCCTCGACCTCGGCGAGGCCTTCGGAACCCGCCTGGAGGAGGTCGGCGCGGCGGACCTGCTCCGCGACATGGAGCTGCCCACCTCCGCCCTGCTCGCCCGCATGGAGCGCCACGGCATCGCGGCCGACCGCGCGCACCTGGAGGCGATGGAGCAGACGTTCGCGGGCGCCGTGCAGCAGGCCGTGAAGGAGGCCCACGCGGCCGCCGGCCACGAGTTCAACCTGGGCTCGCCCAAGCAGCTCCAGGAGGTCCTCTTCGGCGAGCTGGCCCTGCCGAAGACGAAGAAGACCAAGACCGGCTACACCACGGACGCCGACGCCCTGGCCTGGCTCGCCACCCAGACCGACAACGAACTGCCGGTGATCATGCTCCGCCACCGTGAGCAGGCGAAGCTGCGGGTCACGGTCGAGGGCCTGATCAAGACGATCGCGGGCGACGGCCGGATCCACACCACGTTCAACCAGACGGTGGCCGCGACCGGCCGCCTGTCCTCCACCGACCCGAACCTCCAGAACATCCCGGTGCGCACGGACGAGGGCAGGGCGATCCGCCGCGGCTTCGTGGTCGGCGAGGGCTTCGAGTCCCTGATGACCGCCGACTACAGCCAGATCGAGCTGCGCGTGATGGCCCACCTCTCCGAGGACGAGGGCCTGATCCAGGCGTTCACCTCCGGGGAGGACCTGCACACCACGGCCGCCTCCCAGGTGTTCGGCGTCGAGCCCGGCGCGGTGGACGCGGAGATGCGCCGCAAGATCAAGGCGATGTCGTACGGCCTGGCCTACGGCCTCTCCGCCTTCGGCCTGTCCCAGCAGCTGAACATCGAGGCGGCCGAGGCACGCGCGCTCATGGACGCGTACTTCGAGCGCTTCGGCGGCGTCCGGGACTACCTCCGCCGGGCGGTCGACGAGGCACGGGCCACGGGCTACACGGCCACCCTCTTCGGCCGCCGCCGCTACCTCCCCGACCTCAACAGCGACAACCGCCAGCGCCGCGAGGCCGCCGAGCGCATGGCCCTCAACGCGCCCATCCAGGGCACGGCCGCCGACATCGTCAAGATCGCCATGCTCAAGGTGGACAGCGCCCTGCGGGCGGCGGACCTGAAGTCCCGCATGCTCCTGCAGGTCCACGACGAAATCGTCCTGGAGATCGCCCCCGGCGAGCGCGCGGCCGCCGAGCAGATCGTCCGCCGCGAAATGTCCGACGCCGTCCACCTCCGGGCCCCCCTGGACGTCTCGGTCGGCGTCGGCCCCGACTGGGAGTCGGCAGCACACTAGCCGGCGGCGCTCGGCGGAGGGGCCGCTGCAACCGCCCTCAGCTGCAACGCCCCTCCGCGGCGCCGGCTCCGCGCAACGGCCTGTCCGCCCTCAGCGGCGCCGCCGACCAGCCCGGCACCTTGAAAACGCCGTCCCCCTCATCCCGCCGCAACGGCGCCCAGCCCCACGGCGCAACCCGGCGGCGCCGAACCCACCGCACGCCCCCAACCCACCGCACCCGACCGGATCCGAAGCCACCGCCCCCAAACCCACCGCATCCCGACCCCCCGCATCCCCGCCGCCCACCCTCCCCACCAGCACAATGACCCGGCGCCCACACGGAGCACGTCGGTCGAGCCCCGGAGGGCACCGTCACTCACGTGGCCCCCGCCAAAACGCCCCCGACCCCCCACAGCCGCAAAACTGCGGGCATGGGTATACGCATGCTTCACCGCCGGACGCCCGAGGCAGACACCCGGGCCTGGGCGGACGCCGCCTCGGCGCAGGCCATGCCCGCCTCGCCGGTCCCGGCCCTCGCGGCCGACGCAAGCACCGCCCGCATCCCCGCCGACCTGAGCGCGACCGTCCGCAGGGCCGCCACCAACCTCCGGCACAGACTCGCCGGCCTGACCGCCCCCATGGACCGCGCCCCCGACTGGCGCCAGTGGGCCGACCTCGCCCGCGGCTACCTCGCCCTCGCGCTCAGCGCGTTCCCGAGACCCCGCCCGCGGCGCACCCTCACGGTCTTCGTCGCGTCCCTCACCGACCGACCGGCCGCCCCCGACCCGCATCGACCACGCCACCGGGATCACCGGGACCATCAGGACCATCGGGATCACCGGGATCACGGAGAGTCCCCGAACCGTCCGGAACCGGGCCCCGACGCCACACCCTGACCCCGACGGCGTACAGCACCAGCCCCAGGACGAGCCCGGCGCCCACCCCGAAGCACGGGGCGGGTACCAGATCCCACGGCCGCTCCGGCGCCCCCGTGAGCGCCCACCAGCGCGCCGCCCGCTGCACCGCCCTGGCCGCCGCACAGCCGCCGATCACCGCACCGGCCCACCACCGGCCCCGCACCGACAGCACGGGCACCCCCACCGCCGCCCCGCCCGGCGCACACCGCAGCGCACGCACGGCGAACAGCGTGATCACGACCGCGCCCCCCACGGACGAGTCGTACTGCAGCAAGGAGAACAGCGGCACCCCCGCCACCCGGTCCCGCCCGATGGCCGGAACCAGTCGCGTCCCCACCGCCCCACCGTGACGACGTGGACTCGCGCGCGTGGCGCACCGCAGCCCAGCAGCGCGGGCAACGGTTCGCGGACGAGCAGCCACAGTCCCACCAGCGTCCAGGAGATGAGCACGTCGACGGTGAGGACTCCCGCGAACGCGTGCGTGACCGCACCGAATTCCATGCCACCCGCGCCGGGGCCGTTCGGGACAACAAAAGTCGGCCAACCGGTGAAAACGGACCTGAACGGGTCCCGACCCAAAGCAAGTTGTCATAGGGTCGCCTGCGGCGTGCCCTGCCGGCCGTCCGATCGCACGCGCGTCGCACAGAGGGAAGGGCGCCACAGAGGCAACCGGAACACCGGGTCGACCGTCACACCAGTGCGAGGCAGGCAGACGGAGACGGACGCACGAAGTCCACAGGAGGGGTTCACTCGATGGCGGCGCATTTCGGAAGGCGGCTGCGCAAGGGGGCGGCGACCACGGCCGTGGCCGCGGCGGCGGTCGCGGCACTGTCCGCTTCCCAGGCTCCGGGACTGCCCGGCGAGGACCACGGCAGGCAGACGGCGGCCGGCGCCTCCGCCCCCGTACCCGGCGCGACCTCCGATGGCAACGCCACCGGCAACTCGCCGTACTACACGGACCTGCCGCCCCTGAACAGCCCCAACCCCAGCCCCTCGCCGAGCGCCACCGGCACCCCCGTCGCCCAGGGCGACGCCGAGGCCGGCATCCCGGCGACCGTCCTCGACGCCTACAAGAAGGCCGAGGCCGAACTGCGTTCGGCCAAGCCCGGCTGCAACCTGCCCTGGCAGTTGCTCGCCGCGATCGGCCAGGTCGAGTCGGGCCAGGCAGAGGGCGGCCGGGTCGACGCGAACGGCACCACGATCGGCCGGATCCTGGGCCCGGCCCTCGACGGCAACGGCTTCGCGCTCATCAAGGACACCGACCACGGCGTCTACGACGGCAACTCCGAGTACGACCAGGCCGTCGGCCCCATGCAGTTCATCCCGTCGACCTGGGCCTGGGCCGGCCGCGACGGCAACGGCGACGGCAAGAAGGACCCGAACAACGTCTACGACGCCGCCCTCGCCGCCGGCCACTACCTGTGCCGCAACGGCTGGGACCTCTCGCGCGAGGACGACCTGCACAGCGCGATCCTCAGCTACAACGACTCGCAGGACTACCTGAACACCGTCCTGTCGTGGCTGGAGTACTACCGCAAGGGCACCCACTCCGTACCCGACGGCACCGGCAGTGTGCCCACCCACCGCAGCGACGACGGCACCCCGCGCGCCAAGTCCCAGAACCACTCGAAGCCGTCGAGGACCAAACCCGGCCCGAAGCCGGATCCCAAGCCCAGCACGCCCGGCGGCGGCAGCGGCAGCCCCAGCCCGACCCCGCCGAAGCCGCCCGCCCCGCCGACGCCCTCGCCGACCCCCACCGACACCGTGGACCACCTGGCGGACGCGGGCACGGCCAAGCTCACCGCGATGGCCGGGCACGCCTTCACCGGACAGATCGGCACCCGCGCCGAGACCAAGGCCGGCAAGGCCGTCGCCAAGGTCAGGATCCGGTTCACCATCACCGGGGACACCGACGCCACCTTCGCCGGCGGCGAGACCGTGGCCACGGTCGCCACCGACGCCAAGGGCGTCGCCCTCGCACCGGCGCTCCAGGCGGGCGAGAAGACCGGCGACTTCAAGGTCATGGCCACCGTCGTGGGCCGCACGGTCACGGGCCTCGCCTACCCGGCCACCGTCACCGAGCGCGCCGCCGACACCCTGGCGCGCACCAGCGACACCCCGCTGACCTGCACCCCGGGCGGCGAGTTCGCCGACCAGGTCCAGGTGAAGGCGACGTACAAGGGCGCCGTCGCGGACAAGGTCGCGGCCACCGCCACCCTGGTCAAGTCCGACACCGACGCCACCGAGAACGACAAGGGCCCGTACTTCAAGGACGCCGACGGCAAGCCCGTACGCACCCTCACCGGCCTCCAGACGGACGCCAAGGGCCTGCTGACCCTCCCGAAGCTGTACGCGGACGACACCACCGGTACCTTCCTGCTCCGCATCACCACCACCGGCGGCGCGACGCTCACCGTCGAGCTCAAGGTCGCCGCCGACTCCTCGGCGAGCCCCTCCCCGTCCCCGAGCCCGTCCGCCTCCTGACACCACCCGAACCGGCAGGGCGCCCTCCCCACCGGTGGGGAGGGCGCCCTGGTTCGTGCGTGCACCGATGTTCTCATCTCACCCGCCCGTTGCTACGGTGCCGAACCTGACGACCCATCAGGAGCCGTCAGGGCACAACCGTCCGCCGGGAGGCCCGTATGCGCGCCCTGATCGCCGCCGCGACCGGTCTCGCCCTCGCGTTCGCCCTGGTCCTGGCGATGACCGCCATGGGTGCGCCGACGGGCCGGACATCCCCCAAGCCGCTGCTGACGACGGTGCCCGCGCACCCCTAGCCGCGCCCGTCCGGGAGGGAGGCCTTCCATGCGCCGCAAGGCAAGCCTGGTCCTGCTCGCCTGCGCCGTCTTCTGCGCGGCGCTCGCCCCGCTGCTGCGCTGGTACGCCTTCCCGCGCCTGGCGCGGATCCCCGCGAACCAGTACCAGGACATGGTCCTGGAGGCCAGGGGCGCCACCCTCCTCGACTACGGCACCATGCGCGCCAGGAAGGTCTCCAAGGTCACCATCGTGCAGACCCTCAAGGGCAACGTGGAGGCGGCGAAGAGGATCGAGAGGACGGCGGGCCGGCCGGTCGTGGTCTGGGACAGCCTGTCCTACGTCCAGGGCCCCGACGGCAGGATGGTCTCCAAGGTCCCCGAGCGCTACATCTTCGACGCCCACAACCAGGAACCCGTGCACGCCACCGGTGAGATGGTCGACGGCGATCCCGTCACACGCCAGGGCATCGAGTTCAAGTGGCCCTTCCTGACGCAGAAACGCGACTACGAGTACTTCGACGCGCAGACCCGCACCACCAGCCCCATCCACTACAAGGGCACGCAGACCTTCCGCGGCCTGAAGGTCTACTACTTCGAACAGACCATCCCCTGGACCAAGGTCCCCATGCCGAAGACCATGCCCGTCCAGGGCATCACCCCGGAATCGGTCGCCAAGACCGGAACCACCCGCTGGTACAGCACGGTCCGCAGGTTCTGGGTCGAACCCGTCACCGGCGCACCCGTCTACGGCGAGGAACTCCACCAGGAGGAACTGCGCGGGGGCACCCTGCTCGGCGGCCGGGACAGGGTCACCGCGTTCGCCGGGGACGTGAAGATGCGCGAGGACTACATCGAGCACACGGTCGCCCTGGTCAAGCACAACCGCACCCTGGTCCTGATGCTCACCTCGTACGTCCCCTGGGGTTCCCTGACCGCGGGAGTGCTGCTCCTGGCCCTCTCCCTCTGCCTGGAGGCCCGCGCCCGCCGCCCCCAGGACCCGGCACCCGCACAGCCCGCCGAACCCGAACCGGTCAGCGCCTGAGCCGCGCGTTGGTGTGCCGGGTGGGTTCGGCGTTCGCCGGATCCTCGGGCCACGGATGCTTGGGATACCGCCCGCGCAGCTCGGCCCGTACGCCCTGGTAGCCGTCCTTCCAGAAGGAGGCGAGGTCGGCCGTGACGGCGGCGGGCCGACCGGCGGGGGAGAGCAGGTGCACGAGCAGCGGCACCCCCGCGACGGCCGGCGTCTCGCGCAGACCGAACATCTCCTGCAGCTTCACCGCGAGCACCGGGCGTTCCGGGTCCCGATAGTCGATCCGGATTCTGGACCCACTCGGCACGGCGATCCGCTCGGGCGCGAGTTCGTCGAGCCGTCCGGCCTCCCCGCTCGCCCACGGCAGCAACCGCATCAGCGCCTGCCCGGCGTCGATCCGGCCGAGATCGGCCCGCCGCCGGGCGCGGCTCAGCTCCGGCTCCAGCCAGTCGTCCACGCGCGCGTGCAGCGCGTCGCCGGACACGTCCGGCCACGGCTCGCCGAGGCGGGCACGGAGGAACGCCAGTCGCTGCCGCAGCGCCTCCGCCTCCGGCGACCAGCGCAACAACCCGAGCCCCTCCTGCCGGAGCCCGTCGAGCAGGGCCGCGCGTACGAGCGCCAGCTCGGCGTCCTTCAGCGGCCGCACGCCCAGCTCGATGGCGCCCAGCCGCTCGACATGCCGGGCCACGACGTCCCCGTCGGCCCAGTGCACCTCGTCCCGCTCGCCGGACAGGGGCTCGGCGGCGGCGAGCGCCACGCCCTCCTCCACGGCGGCTCCGAGCAGCACGCGCGCGTGCCCCTTACCGGTGGGCCGATCGGCAACGGCGACGACGATCCAGGGCGCTCCCCGCAACGCCGACCCTTCCCCGAGCTCGGCCCGAGTCCCGGAGGCCATGAGATACGACCCACCGTCCAGCTTGGCGACCCGCTCGGGAAATGCGAGCGCGGCGACAAGCCCGGCAAGCGCGTCCGCCCCGGCCCCACCCGCCCCGGCCGGAGAGCCTGTTGCGGCCTCGGCGTGACGGTCACGTCCCTCGGCCGGGGCGGCCGGTCGGGGCTGGTCGGTGCCTTCTGGCCGACGGTCGTGGGCGGTCGGGTTGGAGGACTCCCCCGAGACGGCCCGCAGTCGCCGCACCTCCGCGGCCCACCGCGCACCGTAGGCGTCACCCCCACGCCGGACCCGCCGCACGGCGGCAGCAAGATCATCCCCGTAATCCCGCGGCACCTCTTCGGAGAGCAGAGCGACAACCTCCGCACCCTCACCGGCTGTGTCCAGCAACGCCCGCCCCAGCCGGGGGTGCACCCCCAGCCGAGCCAGACGCACACCCACCGACGTCGCCCGACCGGCGGAGTCCACCGCCCCCACCGCCGTCAACGCCGAGCGCGCGGCGAGCATCGCCCCACCCGGCGGAGGATCGAGCAACGCCAGCCCGGAGGCGTCCGGATCGCCCCAGCAGGCCGCCTGCAGGGCGAACGCGGTCAGATCGGCCACCTTGATCTCCGGCGCAGGAAACGCCGGCAGCCGCCCGTCCTCGGCGGCGGACCAGCACCGGTACACCGCCCCCGGCGCCTCCCGCCCGGCCCGCCCCGCCCGCTGCCTCCCGGCCGCCCTTGACGCCCGTACCGTCGTCAGCCCGCTCAGTCCCCGCGCGTGATCCACCCGTGGCTCCCGCGCCAGCCCCGAGTCCACCACCACGCGCACCCCGGGCACCGTCAGCGAGGACTCCGCCACCGAGGTCGCCAGCACCACCCGGCGCCGGGCCCCCGGCGCCAGCACCGCGTCCTGCACGGAGGCCGACGCCCGCCCGTGCACCTGGAGCACGTCCACCGCCCCCAGATCCCCGAGCTGCCCCGCCACGCGGGCGATCTCGCCCACACCGGGCAGGAAGCACAGCACGTCCCCGTCCCGCTCGGCCAGCGCCCGCCGCACCACCGACGCCACATGAGCCAGCAGCGCCGGATCGACCCGCATCCCGTGCGGCGGCCGTACCGGACGCGCCGGAGGCGCCCACACGACCTCCACCGGATGCGCGACGCCCTCCGCCTCGACCACGGGCGCCCCGCCCAGAAGCCGTGCCCAGCCCTCGGCGTCCGTCGTCGCCGACGCGGCTACCAGCCGCAGCTGAGGCCGCAGCGCCTGCCGTACGTCCCACAGGAACGCCGCCGTCGTGTCGGCATCCAGGTGCCGCTCGTGGCACTCGTCGAGGACGACGACGTCGACGCCCGGCAACTCCTGGTCCCGTTGCAGCCGCTGCAGCAGCACGCCGGTCGTCACGACCTCCACGCGCGTGTGCCGTCCCACGGCCCGTTCGCCGCGCACCGTGAAGCCGGCGCTCTCACCGGGCCTCTCGCCCAGCAGCCACGCCATGCGCCGGGCCGCAGCGCGCGCCGCGATCCGGCGCGGCTCGGCCACCACGACCCGCCGCTCGGGCCCGCCCCCGACCAGCCCCGCCAGCACGAGCGGCACCAGAGTCGTCTTGCCGGTGCCGGGCGGCGCCACGAGCACGGCGGTGCCGCCGTCCTCCAGGGCCTCGGTCAGCGCGGGCAGGGCGGAGCGCACGGGGAGCGCGTCCAGGGCGTCGTAACGGATCACGCCCCTAGTGTCGTACGACGGCGAAAACGGCCTCTACGCGCGCGTGCCCGCGATCAACGCCCCCTGCGACTCCCCACGCGCGCGTGCCCCCGATGACCGGCCGGGCTCAGTCCCGCTCGCACACGAAGATCGCCGTCCCCGGGATCAGGCTGCCCCGCAGCGGGGACCAGCCGCCCCACTCCGAGGTGTTCCAGGCCGGCCACTCCGGCTCCACCAGGTCCACCAGGCGGAAACCGGACGCCGCGATGTCCCGGACCCGGTCGCCGACGGTCCTGTGGTGCTCGACGTAGACCGCGCGGCCTTCCTCGTCCTGCTCCACGTAGGGCGTGCGGTCGAAGTAGGAGGACGCCACCGACAGCCCTTCGGGGCCCGGCTCGTCCGGGAACGCCCAGCGGATCGGATGCGTCACCGAGAAGACGAACCGGCCGCCCGGCCGCAGCACCCGGCGCACCTCACGCAGCACCAGCCGCGGATCGGCGACGAAGGGCAGCGCCCCGTACGCCGAGCAGGCCAGGTCGAAGGAGCCGTCCGCGAAGGGCAGCGCGCCGGCGTCCGCGCAGACCAGCGGAAACGATCCACCGATGCGCAGGGCGTGCTGGAGCTGGCGGTGCGAGAGGTCCAGCGCCACCGGGCGGGCTCCCTGGGCGGCCAGCCAGCGGGCGCACTGGGCCGCGCCCGCGCCGATCTCCAGGACATCCTTGCCCTTCAGCTCCTCCGGCGGGCCGAGCAGCTCGGCCTCCACCTCGTCCAGGCCCTCCGGGCCCCACACGAAGCGGTCGTCGCCGAGGAACGTGCCGTGCTCGACCTGGTACTCGTCCGCGTTGCGGTCCCACCAGCCCCGGTTGGCCCGTGCGCTCTCCGCGACATCGGCGTCACGGCGTGTCGCCTCCGGTTCGAATGTCTCGGATCCTTCGGGCTCGTGCGCTTCCGGCTCTTGGATGATCGGCTCCCTCGTCGTACTCTTCCGTCCAACCCGCAAGGGGTCCGCCACGGAGGCGGTCCCTTCAGGCCTGCCTGGCCTCAAGGGACGTTTCTTCTGCCGGTTATGCGGCGATCCGCCCCGGGTGTGCGCCTTCGCGCATTGACCATGTCCGGCTGCCCCCGTATGCTACAAGTTGCGCTGCGGGCCTGCGCTCCTCAGACGTAGCAGGCTGCGCTCGCATCTGTTGTATGTCCCCTCGGTTGTCGAGGCGCCATCACCAGTATCTGGTGGGGCGCTTCCTTGGCTGTCCGGCTTCTGCAGAGCGAAACGGGCTCCCGGCGTAAGCAGTACCTACGACTTCAATGTCCGTACCGGAGCCCTTTCCCACATGACGAGCAGCACCGAGACCACCGCCACCACCCCGCAGGTAGCGGTCAACGACATCGGTAACGAGGAAGCCTTCCTCGCAGCGATCGACGAGACGATCAAGTACTTCAACGACGGCGACATCGTCGACGGCGTCATCGTGAAGGTCGACCGGGACGAGGTCCTGCTCGACATCGGTTACAAGACCGAAGGTGTCATCCCGAGCCGCGAGCTCTCGATCAAGCACGACGTCGACCCGAACGAGGTCGTGGCCGTCGGCGACGAGATCGAGGCCCTGGTCCTCCAGAAGGAGGACAAGGAAGGCCGCCTGATCCTCTCGAAGAAGCGCGCCCAGTACGAGCGTGCCTGGGGCACCATCGAGAAGATCAAGGAAGAGGACGGCATCGTCACCGGTACCGTCATCGAGGTCGTCAAGGGTGGTCTCATCCTCGACATCGGCCTCCGTGGCTTCCTCCCGGCCTCCCTGGTCGAGATGCGCCGCGTCCGCGACCTCCAGCCGTACGTCGGCAAGGAGCTCGAGGCCAAGATCATCGAGCTGGACAAGAACCGCAACAACGTGGTCCTGTCCCGCCGTGCCTGGCTCGAGCAGACCCAGTCCGAGGTCCGCCAGACGTTCCTCACGACCCTGCAGAAGGGTCAGGTCCGCTCCGGTGTCGTCTCCTCGATCGTCAACTTCGGTGCCTTCGTGGACCTGGGTGGCGTCGACGGTCTGGTCCACGTCTCCGAGCTGTCCTGGAAGCACATCGACCACCCGTCCGAGGTCGTCGAGGTCGGCCAGGAGGTCACCGTCGAGGTTCTCGACGTCGACATGGACCGCGAGCGCGTCTCCCTGTCGCTGAAGGCGACCCAGGAAGACCCGTGGCAGCAGTTCGCCCGCACCCACCAGATCGGCCAGGTCGTGCCCGGCAAGGTCACGAAGCTGGTGCCGTTCGGTGCGTTCGTCCGCGTGGACGAGGGCATCGAGGGTCTGGTCCACATCTCCGAGCTGGCCGAGCGCCACGTGGAGATCCCGGAGCAGGTCGTCCAGGTCAACGACGAGATCTTCGTCAAGGTCATCGACATCGACCTCGAGCGCCGTCGCATCAGCCTCTCGCTGAAGCAGGCCAACGAGTCCTTCGGTGCCCACCCGGAGGAGGTCGAGTTCGACCCGACCCTCTACGGCATGGCCGCGTCCTACGACGACCAGGGCAACTACATCTACCCCGAGGGCTTCGACCCGGAGACCAACGACTGGCTGCCGGGCTACGAGAAGCAGCGCGAGGAGTGGGAGCGCCAGTACGCCGAGGCGCAGGCCCGCTTCGAGCAGCACCAGCAGCAGGTCATCAAGTCCCGCGAGGCCGACGCGGCTGCTGCCGCCGAGGGCGGCGGCGAGGCTGCGGCCCCGGCTGCGACCGGCGGTTCGTACTCCTCCGAGGGCGCGGACACCTCCGGTGCGCTGGCCTCGGACGAGGCGCTGGCCGCGCTGCGCGAGAAGCTGGCCGGCGGTCAGAGCTGATCGCTGCCGCTGAGGCTTAGCCGATAGCTGGTTCTGAGGGGCCGTACCTTTCGGGGTACGGCCCCTCAGGCGTGTTCGGGGGCCGTGCCGCCAGTCGTTCGGCCGCGGGCGGTCTGCGGTTGCGCGCGCAGTTCCCCGCGCCCCCAGGGAGTTGCGGTCGCCCACGCCTTCGTTCGTACCGCCCCCGAGAGCCTGATCAACGGCGTGTCGCGGGAATGCCCGTCGTCCAGGGCGTGTTGACGACGACGAACACGAGGAGGAGCGGTCACAGTGCTTGATCCGCAGGGTTTGTACGCATGGGAGCCGAAGGGCCTCGCCGTTGTCGACATGGCGCTCGCCCAGGAGTCGGCCGGCCTTGTCATGCTCTACCACTTCGACGGATACATCGACGCGGGTGAGACCGGGGACCAGATCGTCGACGGGCTGCTCGACTCACTGCCCCACCAGCTCGTCGCCCGGTTCGACCACGACCGGCTCGTGGACTACCGGGCCCGCCGGCCCCTGCTGACCTTCAAGCGGGACCGCTGGACCGACTACGAGGTGCCGGCCATCGAGGTCCGCCTCCTCCAGGACACCACGGGCGCCCCCTTCCTGCTGTTGTCCGGGCCCGAGCCGGACGTGGAATGGGAGCGGTTCGCGGCGGCCGTGCGCCAGATCGTGGCGCGGCTCGGCGTCCGCCTCTCCGTCAACTTCCACGGCATCCCCATGGGCGTCCCGCACACCCGCCCGGTGGGTCTCACGCCGCACGGCAACCGCACCGACCTCGTCCCGGGCCACCGCAGCCCCTTCGAGGAGGCCCAGGTGCCCGGCAGCGCCGAGGCGCTCCTGGAGTACCGCCTGATGGAGGCCGGGCACGACGTCCTGGGCGTCGCCGCGCACGTCCCGCACTACATCGCCCGCTCGCCGTACCCGGACGCCGCCCTGACCGTCCTGGAGGCCGTCACGGCAGCCACCGGGCTGGTCCTGCCGGGCGTCGCGCACTCGCTTCGTACGGACGCGTACCGCACCCAGACGGAGATCGACCGGCAGATCCAGGAGGGCGACGAGGAACTCACCGCGCTCGTCCAGGGCCTGGAGCACCAGTACGACGCCGCCGCGGGCGCCGAGACCCGGGGCAACATGCTGGCCGAGCCCGTGGACATCCCCTCCGCCGACGAGATCGGCCGCGAGTTCGAGCGGTTCCTGGCGGAGCGCGAGGGAGACAGCTGACCACCGCCGGTCCAGCTGTCAGTGGCAGGGCCTAAGCTGACGCTCATGCTGAAGGTGGGCCTGACCGGCGGGATCGGCGCCGGCAAGAGCGAGGTGTCGCGGCTGCTCGTGGAGCACGGGGCCGTGCTGATCGACGCGGACCGCATCGCGCGCGAGGTCGTGGCGCCGGGCACCCCCGGCCTCGCCGCCGTGGTCGAGGCCTTCGGCGAGGACGTCCTCACCGCTGACGGCAGCCTGGACCGGCCCAAGCTCGGCTCGATCGTCTTCGCCGACCCCGAGAAGCTCGCCGTCCTCAACTCGATCGTGCACCCGCTGGTGGGTGCCCGCTCCCGCGAGCTGGAGGAGGCCGCGGCCGCCGACGCCGTGGTGATCCACGACGTGCCCCTCCTCACCGAGAACGCCCTGGCGCCGCTGTACGACCTCGTGGTCGTCGTGGACGCGAGCCCCGAGACCCAGCTCGACCGGCTGGTCCGGCTGCGCGGGATGACCGAGGAGGACGCGCGCGCGCGTATGGCCGCGCAGGCGACCCGCGAGCAGCGCAGACGGATCGCGGACATCGTGATCGACAACGACGTACCGCTGGACGCCCTGCACAAGCGTGTCGCCGAGGTGTGGGAGGAGCTCGTGCGGCGGGCGCGTGCGGGCATCGCGCAGTAGCAGCAGTAGCACAGGAATAGCGGCCCCCTCCTCGCGCGTTGAACGGGCGGAGTGAGGGAAGGACTCTGCCGTGCCCGAGATCAGCGGTTCCACCGGACGTACTCCGGAAACGCATGTCATCGACTTCCGTGCAGCCGAGCAGCTGCTCAACTCACGGGACCCGCGGGGTGCGGTGAAGCTGCTCGACCCGGTCATCGCCGCGCACCCGGAGAACACCGCGGCCCGGCTGCTGCGCGCGCGTGCGTTCTTCGCCGCGGCGCAACTGCGGCCCGCCGAGCTGGAGTTCACGATCGTGCTGGAGCGCGAGCCGGACAACGCGTTCGCGCACTTCGCACTGGCCCGCACCTATGAACGCCAGGGCCGCCCCGACCAGGCCAAACGCCACTTCCGCCTCGCGGCCGCGCTGGACCCGAACCCGGACTACGTGAGGGCAGCACGCTTCGACGACTGAGCGGCCCGCGGCGGGACCGCCTCATGGATGGCCGGCCGACGGTGACCGATCCCGTGCGCCGGTCACGGATGCCGGTGCCGCGACGGACCCGGGTACGGCGGTCCGCCCTCCGGCGGCCGGTACGGCGGCACGTCACGGCCCGGCTGATAGTGCGGACCCTGCCGGATGTGTCTGAGCACCATGATCATGTCCGCGGTCACCACCAGCCACAGCACCCCACAGGCCGCCGCCCAACCCGGGCGCCCGACGAGCGCGAACGCCGTCGTGCCGAAGACCGCCCAGACCAGTCCCCACACGCACAGCCAGAACCGCGCCCGCAGCGCACTGCGCGCGGTCACCGGTTCACTGCCCGTACGCATCGGACCACCACTCCTGAGGGCAACGTACTCTTCGGGGACGGCGTTCACCAACGACGTTCACCAACGGCGTTCACCAACGGCGTTCATCAACGGCGCTCGCCCGTCGTTCGTCCTGTCGCTCGTCGAAGGGGGATCCCTTGCTTCCGGACGCCGACGACCTGCCGGAACTGCTGCTCGACCTGGCCGTGCCGCACGAGGACATCAACGATCTGGTGGCCGCAGGACGCCGGGTGACCGGTGACCCGGGAGCACGGACGCTCCTGGAGGAGTGCGTCGAGGAGCTGTTTCGTGATCCGGAGGAGACCGGCCGCACCCCCGAGCTCGCCGCACTCCTCGACGCGGTCCCGGCCGGGCTGACGGGAGTCTTCGCCGTGTACGTCTTCGTCGCCGCGGCCCCGCACACCCTCGCCCGGCACCGGGAACGCGGCATTCCGCCCGAGGTCTCCCGGCGCACCCTGGCCGACCTGGGCCGTCAGATGGCCGCGCACCGCAGACGGCACGGCACGACCGGCGTCCTCTCACGGCGCTGGCTCGTCAGGCACTTCCGCGGCGAGCTGTACCAGCTGGGCCGGCTGCAGTTCGAGCGGGCGCGGCTCGGGCAGCGCACGGCTCCCGTGCTCGCGGCGGCCGGGCTGGCCGCGGTCCCCGGAACGGCCTGCCTGAACCTGCACATACCCGACTTCCAGGGTCCGCTGACCCCGTCCGCCTGCGACCGCTCCCTGGCCCGGGCCCGCGAGTTCTTCGCCGTGCACTTTCCCGAGGAGCGGCCGGTGGCCGCACTGTGTCACTCCTGGCTGCTCGACCCGCAGTTGAAGCGGTACCTGCCGGCCGACTCCAACATCGTCCGCTTCCAGGACCGGTTCCGCACCGTCCGCGAGGACACCGAGCCGGCCGACACCGAACCCGTCCAGTTCGTCTTCGGCGACCCCGACCTGTCGGTTGCGGAGCTGCCCGCCCGCACGTCCGTGGAGCGGGCCGTGCGGGACCATCTGCGGGCGGGCGGCCACTGGTACATCGGGCGCGGCTGGTTTCCGTTCCCGGCCGAACGGCCTGGATGACACGAACGAGTGAACCTCGACAGAGGGGGAACGGGCGTACGGGGACCGGCCGTTGTTCGGGCATGACGGTCGACATGCGTGAGGGATACGAGGGCACGGGACCCGGCGCGATCACCCCGGACGGCTGCGCGGTCGAGCTGTACGAGCGGCTGCCGGTCGGCGACGAGCCGGACATCATCGCCGCGGCGGTACCGGCCGGGGCGCACATCCTGGAGCTGGGCAGCGGAGTGGGCCGGATGACCCATCCCCTGCTCGAGCGCGGCTTCACGGTCACGGCGGTGGACGAGTCAGCCGACATGCTGAGCCGGATCCGCGGGGCGCGCACGATATGCGGCCCCATCGAGCAACTGGACCTGGCTGGTGAGGAGTTCGACGTGGTGATGCTCGCGTCGTTCCTCGTGCACGTCGGCGACGAGGAGGTGCGCAGGGGCCTGCTGCGCACCTGCGCCCGGCATGTGGCCAAGGACGGCTGTGTGCTCATCCAGCGGGAGGGCGAGGACTACCACACGAACGTGCCCAGGGAGCGGGTCGACCCGAGCGGCTTCACCGTACGGGTCGTCTCCGCGGAGCCGGTCGGCAACGGAGCGAACTCGGTCCATGTCGAGTACGACTTCCCGGACGCGCACTGGACCCAGACGTTCCTGGCCCGGCCGCTGAGCAAGGAGCAGTTCGAGTCGGCACTTCAGGAAGCGGGGCTGGAGGTGGACGCGTATCTGACACCGGACCGGACATGGGTGCGGGCGGTGCCGAAGGCATAGCGGACACTCGGTCGCACAGGGCGGCCGGGGAGCGATGAGTTTCCGGACGGTGCCGGGTCTACCTCGGTGAAAGCAATCGGCACCGCTTCCCCAGGAGATCCTCATGTCCGAGACAACTGCTCCCGTGGCCCGCACCGCTTCCGGCGCCTCCGCCGACTTCCCCAGTGGCCGCAGGCGCTCAGCCCGGATCGCGCTGCGGACCGTGCAGGTGCTGCTCGCACTGTTCTACGGCATCGCGAGCGCGCTGCCCAAGCTCATCGCGCACCCCTCGGCCGTCGAGGCCTTCGACAAGATCGGCTGGGGCAGTGGGGCCATGTACACCATCGGCGCGCTCGAACTCGCCGGAGCCGTCGCGCTGTTGATCCCGCTGCTGCAGTCCCTGGCGGCGATCGCGCTCAGCGCGCTGATGGTGGGCGCGTTCATCGTGCAGCTCACGGTCTTCCAGGGCCAGAACGCGGCGACCCCGCTGATCCTGATGGTGCCGCTCGCCCTGATCGCCTGGGTGCGGCGCGGGCACAATCGGGAGCTGCTGAGGCTGGTGCGGCGGCGGTGACGCTTCCGCGCGACGTGCACGGCGTGCACGTGCGCGGCGCCGAAGCCGTCGGCCGGGCGCGGGGGCCTGGCCGACGGTATCGGTGTGTGCCGGGACGCGAGGGCGCCCGTTGTGTGCTCGGCCGGTGCCTTTGGATCACCGTCCCAGGGGGTGTCCACCGGTACCGCCGGACCCGGCTCCACCGCGCTTGCCGGACCCGTGCCGGCCTCCGGACCCGTGCCGGCCTCCAGACCCGCTCCGGTCCCCGGGACGACCCCGTTCCCCGGATCCACCGGGCTCACCGAGTCCGGCGAAGCCGCTGGGGCCTGCGGCGCCGCCGAAGCCGCTCGGCAGGTCCGGTCCTGCCAGGCCGCGAAGGCGTTCCATTTCGCGGCGGTCGCGCTTGGTGGGGCGTCCGGCGCCGCGGTCGCGTAGGCCGACGGGGGCGACGGCCTCGCGAGGGGGAGGCGGAGGGGAGTTGTCGATGTAGCACTGGGCGGCCACGGGGGCGCCGACCCGCTTGCGGATCAGGCGCTTGACGATCACGATCCGTTCCCGGCCCTCGTGTCGCAGGCGCACCTCGTCGCCGACGCGCACGGAGTAGGCGGGCTTCACCCGCTCGCCGTTCACGTGGACGTGGCCGCCCCGGCAGGCGGTGGCGCCCAGGGAACGTGTCTTGATCAGACGCACGGCCCAGATCCAGCTGTCGATCCGGACCGTCTCACCCTTGGCAGGCCCCGCTGCCTCGGCGGCGGCCACCGCGGCGGCGATCTTCGGATCGACGGGCTGCACGGCGGAGCCACCGGAGCCGTGGTCGTCCGGGGCGTCCGGCGAGTCCGGCGAGTCCGGGGCGGGGCCGGGCGAGTCCGGTCCGCCGGTGCCACGGTTCACGTTCTCGTCAGCATCCTCCGAAGCCATGCAACCGACCATAACTCCCCGCCCCGGGTGAACCGGACGTGATTTTCCCGGGGCGGTGGCGTGCCGGGGGCCCGGGGTGCCAGGTGCAGATCACGCGAGCCGGCGGAGGGGCATACCGTGGCCGTATGGACGACAGCAGCGCTCTCGCCCGGCTCGACCGGCGGGTCGCGGAGTGCCGGGCCTGTCCTCGGCTGGTCGCATGGCGCGAGGAGGTGGCCCGTACAAAACGCGCCGCGTTCGTCGACTGGACGTACTGGGGGCGGCCGGTACCCGGCTTCGGCCCCGCCGACGCACGGCTGGTGATCATCGGGCTGGCGCCGGCCGCGCACGGCGGCAACCGCACCGGCCGGATGTTCACCGGCGACCGCTCCGGAGACGTGCTCTATCAGGCGCTGTACGACGAGGGGCTCGCCTCGCAGCCCACGTCCGTCAGCGCCGACGACGGGCTGGAGCTGTACGGCGTCCGTGTGACCGCGCCCGTGCACTGCGCCCCGCCCGCCAACAGACCGACCCCTGGCGAGCGGGACACCTGCCGCCCCTGGCTGGTCCAGGAGCTGAGGCTGCTGCGCCCGACGCTGAGGGCCGCGGTCGTACTCGGCGCCTTCGGCTGGCAGGCCGCGCTGCCCGCGTTCAGCGAGGCGGGCTGGACCGTGCCCCGGCCGCGCCCGGCCTTCGCCCACGGCACCCGGGTCGCGCTCGACGGCCTCGACCTCTTCGGCTGCTTCCACGTCAGCCAGCGCAACACCTTCACCGGCCGGCTCACCGCGGAGATGCTCCGGGAGGTGCTGCGCACGGCGGCGAAGGCGGCCGGACTGCGGTAACCGGCCGCCGGCCGCCGGCAGGCCGCAGTGGTCTCTCTCAGCCGGCGTCGGCGGGATCGGTTCCGAACAGGTGCCGTACCGTCGACCGGTAGTTGGCGCGGACGTGGTCGAGCGCGTGGGCGCGGGCCCGGTCGGGGTCTCCGGAGGCGATCGCCTCGTACAACTCGCGGTGTTCGGTGAGGAGTTGCGGCCACTCCTCGTTGCGCCGGGTGAGCCAGCGCAGGCGGCCGTCGACCGGCTCCATGACCGAGATCAGCAGGCTGTTGCCGGCCAGGGCGCGGATGCGGTCGTGGAAGCGCGTGTTGATGTCCGTGATCGCCTCGGCGTCGCCCTCCTTCGTCGCCCGCGCCGCCTGGTCGAGCAGGTCCCGCAGCTCCGCCAGGGCCTCGGGGGTCACCCGGGACGCCGCCAGTCCCGCCGCGTGCACCTCCAACGCCTCGCGCAGCTCGAAGAGTTCCCTGACGTCGGTCGGGTCCAGCCGGCGTACCACCGTGCGGCGGGCCGACTCGAAGAGGACGAAGCCCTCGGCGACCAGCGCGCGGATCGCCTCCCGCACCGGCACCCGGGAGACGCCGAACCGCTCGGCGAGCTCCCGTTCGACGAGCCGGTCACCGGGTCCGAGGCGTCCGGCGATGATGTCCTCCCGCAGGCTCGCCAGGACCCGCTCGCGCACCGCGCCCAGGGGTTCGATCTTCGTCATGGACCCATCTTCGCCGACGCGAGGCGACTTTTACGGGGCCGTAACGGCAACGACATCGGTCCGAGCGCTTGACGACGGCACCATGTCCGCAGTTTGGTATACCAAATGCGGCTCACTGTCGGCTTCCCGGCCTGCAGTCCGTCCGAGTTCCTGCGGTATGGCCCCTTCGTCCCCCTGTCCAGGAGGCCCCGTGTCCCTCGCCGACCGCGCCGAAGCCACCGGCGCCCCCGCGTTCGCCCCCGACCCCCGTCTCGTCAACGAGGACCTCGCCCCCGCCCAGCAGCGGAACTGGAAGGTCTTCGACCTCTTCGCCATGTGGATGTCCGACGTCCACAACCTCGGCAACTACACCTTCGCCGCCGGCCTGCTGGTCCTCGGCATGAACGTCTGGCAGGTCTTCACCTCCCTGCTCGTCGGTTTCGTGCTCATCTACGCCGGCATGAACGGGATGGGCAGGATCGGCCAGCGCCACGGCGTGCCCTTCCCCGTGGTCAGCCGCATCAGCTTCGGCGTCTGGGGTGCCAACATCCCCGCGCTGATCAGGGCCGTGATCGCCATCATGTGGTACGGTATCCAGACGTATCTGGCCTCCGTCGCCGTGAACGTGATGCTGCTGGCGGCCTGGCCGGGCCTGAAGTCCCTCACCCACCACTCCTTCCTCGGCCTGGACGCGCTCGGCTGGATCTCCTTCGTCTCGCTCTGGCTGCTCCAGGCGCTGATCATCCGCCAGGGCATGGAGGCGGTGCGGAAGTTCCAGGACTTCTGCGGCCCGGCGATCTGGCTGGTGATGATCGCGCTGGCGCTCTGGGTCCTCGCCAAGGCCCACTGGAGCATCTCGCTCACCTCCACCCCGCACCCGGTGTCCACCGGCGAGCAGTGGCGGCAGTGGTTCGGCGCGATCGGTCTGATCCTCGCCACCTACGGCACGCTGATGCTCAACTTCTGCGACTTCTCCCGCTTCGCGCCCGACCACAGGACCGTCCGACGCGGAAACTTCTGGGGCCTGCCCATCAACTCCACCGCCTTCGTCGTGGTGTCGGTGATCGTCACGGCCGGCTCGCTGAAGGCGTTCGGACAGGCCATCACCGACCCGGCGGAACTGGTGGCCAAGGTCGGCAACACCTGGGTGCTGGTGATCGCCGCGTTCACGTTCGCGGTCGCCACCATGGGCGTCAACATCGTCGCCAACTTCGTCTCACCGGCGTACGACCTCGCCAACGTCTGGCCGCAGAAGATCACCTTCAAGGTCGGCGGCATGGTCAGCACGGTGGCCGCGCTGGTCGTCACCCCCTGGAACCTCTTCTCCAACCCGACCGTCGTCAACTACTTCCTCGGCGGCCTCGGCGCCTTCCTGGGCCCGCTGTTCGGTGTGATCATGGTCGACTACTACTGGGTCAAGCGCGGCAAGGTCGACGTCGACGCGCTGTTCGACGCCCGGCCGGGCACCCCGTACCACTACCGCAGGGGCGTCAACCCGAGGGCACTGTGGGCGTTTCTGCCCTCCGCCGCCGTGGCCGCCGTGGTCGCGCTGGTGAAGAGCTTCAGCGATGTGGCGCCGTACTCCTGGTTCATCGGCACGGCACTCGCCGCCGCCCTGTACGCGCTGCTGGGCCGCGGGGAGCGCGCGACGACGGCGAAGGAGGCCTGACGGAGTTGCGGATCGTCGTCACCAACTGCAACACCACGCAGGAGATGACCGAGGAGATCGTCCGCGGCGCCCGCGCCGCCGCGGGTCCGGCCACCACGGTGACCGGCCTGACCCCCGCCTGGGGCCCGGCGTCCGCCGAGGGCTGGCTGGACAGCTACCTCTCCGCCGCCGCCGTCCTCGACACCCTGCGGACGTACGACGGCCCTGCCTACGACGCCGTCGTCCTGGCCGGCTTCGGCGAGCACGGCCGGGAAGGCGTACGGGAGTTGGTGGACGTCCCGGTCGTGGACATCACCGAGGCCGCCGCCCACCTCGCCTGCCTCCTCGGCCGCCGCTACGGCGTCGTCACCACCCTCGACCGCTCCCGCGGCCAGATCGAGGACAGCCTGGAGACGGCCGGTGTGGCCCGCAACTGCGCCGCCGTCGTCGGCACCGGCCTCGGAGTCCTCGACCTCGCCGACGACCCCGGCCGCACCGAGGCCGCGTTCCTGACGGCGGCCGAGCGGGCCCGGGACGCGGGCGCCGAGGTCCTGGTCCTGGGCTGCGCCGGGATGACGGGACTGCAGCAGGCGGTGGGGGAGAAGCTCGGGGTGCCCGTCGTCGACGGCGTGGCCGCGGCGGTCAAGCTCGCCGAGTCCCTGGTCGCCCTGGGCCTGACCACCAGCCGAGCGGGCGGCTACGCCAGGCCGCTGCCCAAGGGCAGGAGGTGGGGGCGGCAGGCGCGGTGATCCGGAAGGGGAGGCTCGCAGCCGCCATGGTGGACCGGATCCGCCGGGCTCAGGGCCGCCAGACGTACCGTACGTCGGGCTCCCGCTCCTCGTTCCCGCTGCCGTCGGTGGACTCGGCCGCAGCGAAACCGTGGCGCTCGTAGAAGCGGTGGGCGGGCTTGTTGACCTGGAAGGTCCACAGGGCCAGCCCGCCCGGCCTTCGCTCCTTGGCCAGCGCGACGAACCGGTCGCCGATGCCGCGCCCCCGCCACTCGGGGGCCAGATACAACTGGGACAGCAACTCCCCGTCCAACACCATCAGCCCGACGATCCCGGCGCCGTCGGCCTCCGCCACCCAGGTCTCCCGCAAGGGCACGACGACATCCCGGATGTACTCCCGCACCTCGTCGTCGGTGTGCGGCCGGACGACGGTGGGCAGGGCGGCATCGAACGACCGCAGATACACATCCGCGGCGGCACGGGCGTCCGCCGCCACGGCCCGGCGCAGCACGACCTCCTCCGTCATCGATGCCCCTCCCGCTCCGGCACCACGGCCGTGGCCGTGATCTCCACCAGCTGCCCGGTGTAGCCGAGACAGGCGACCCCGAGCAGCGTGGACGAGTGCGGACCCGCGCTCAGCCCGGAGGCCTCCACCACCTCCCACACCGCGGACAGCACCGAGGGCTCACTGCTCACCACGTACACATCCGTCGCGAGCACATGTGCCAAGTCGCTTCCGACGGCGTGCAGTTGCTCGCCGAGGTTGGCGATCACCTGCTCGGCCTGCCGCAACGGGTCACCGGGACCGACGAGTTCCCCCGTCTCGTCGAGCGGCACGGCCCCCGCGAGAAAGGCGAGCCTGGTGCCCGCTTCCACCACCGAGGCGTGCGCATAGGCGGGCGGCGGCAAGAGGCCGGAGGCGTTCACTCGTCGGATCATCGCGGCTCCCGGGTGGCGGCTGGGACAACCTCCCGATGATCGGACCCCTCGGCCCTGTCCGCATCCGGTTTTCTCAGGGCGCCGGGACACCGACGGCGGAGGCATCGGCGTACGGACTCTCCACCCGCCAACCGTCCTCCCGTGCGACCCTTTCGAACACCCCGATCTGGTGGGCCAGCCCCTCCGGCTCCCCGATGTCGCACGACCAGCCGGCCCTGGCCCACTGCTCCGCCCCGCGCACCAACGGACGTCCGCGGACGGCGAGATGCAGAGCGAGCGTGGAGCGTGCGTACACGCCCATCACCTCACCTCTGCCGGCGATGCGCCGGTAGCCATCGGTCTCCCGGAGAAGCAGCCGCCGCCCGTCGTCACCGGCGATGAGCAGCGGTTCGCCCTCGACCGACAGCGTCAGCGCGCCGCCCTCCTCCCGGACGTCGTACGCGGGCAGGAACGAGAGCCGGGCGAATCCCAGGGCATGCTTCCAAGAGGTCACCCACAGCCCGCGGTTGAGGTAGTAGCGGACGGTGCTCTGCCAGGTCCAGTACGTGTCGAGACGGAATCCGTGCAGCCCCGCGGCGCGGCAGGCTTCGTACACCGTGTTCAGCGCGGCCCCGGCGAGACCGCTGCGCCGTGCCGCCGGATGGATGTAGAGCGAGGAGACGCGGAGCGCGCCCGCGCCCATCGGCCAGGTGTCGACGGCGATCGTGCCGACGACTCCCCGCCCGGCCGTGCCCGACGAGCAGATCCAGTACCTCCTCGAAAAGTCGTCGTCGTGTCGGTGCTCCCGCCCGGCCGAGCCCAGTGCGCGCCGCAACCGCTTCTCGCCCGAGACCGTGAACGCGTCCGGGTCGCAGCCTGGGCCGAGGGCGCCCTCGGCGAGCGAGGCCAGGTCCCAGAGGCCGAACCGCCGCCCCTCACCGAAGGCGACGGGGCGCAGCAGAGGGGAGGCCGTCAGACGTTCGTGCGCCCGAAGGGCTTGATCATCCTTCATGTGCCGGGAGCGTAGGGACAGCCGCGCAGGCAGTCGCTACGCTGAGGGATCTTCGTGGCGACCTGTCATGCGCCCGGTGGACCCGACCGCCGTTCACCCATATGTCGTTCGCACTCCCGTGCGAGATCCGGGTACGCGTCGGCGATGGCGGCGTAGACCCGGCGGCGCAGCAGTTCCTCGGCCGCGGCACGTCCCGTGCTCCCGTGCAGCCCGTCCAGGAGCTGGTCGTACCGGGTCAGCCGATGGCGCAGGTAGTCGACCTTCCAGCGGTCGAGCGCGGGGGGATCGGCCGACTGCACCGCCGCCGGATCGGGGGCATGCCTTCCGCGTTCGTACGCCCGCTCGGCGTCGCGCCGGTTGCGGTGGTCCACCGCCAGCTCCGCGAGCCGGCGCGCCGTCAGGCGCGGCACGTCGATGGGCTCCGCCGCGATCCGCGCCAGCACCTCCCGGCGCCGCCGGAGCGCGGCCGCCCGCGCCGCGGCGGACCGGCGGGCCGCGGCCGCCGAAACGGCCCGGAACTCCTCGCTCAGCTCGGCTTTCTCGATCCGGTCGAGGCGATACAACCGGGTCCGCGGGGCCGCGTCGAAGTGCGGATTGCTCCGCAGCAGATCGGGCTCGCCGAGCAGTTGGCGGACCATGCCCGGCGTCCAGCCTCGCGACCGCAGCCCTGCCATGGACAGATGGGTGCGCGCCTGCGAACCGTCCACCTGGTCGTCCGGGTGCCGCTGGCGCCCCCGCTGCTCCCGGTGCCCCAGGGGTTCCCCTCCCCGCTCCTGCCCGCTCGCGTCCCTCTCCCTGTCCTTGCCGTCGTCCCTGTCCCTGTCGTCCTGGATCATCACATCCGCCTCCCCCGTCGTCACACTGCGTTACGGTTCCTTGATAACGCGTGCCACTGACAATGGCCCCTGACCAGCTGATCCGTGCGGCAGCGGGTCTCAGGAGACAGTCGTGAACCGGAGGGCCTCGTGGGTATTTCGGGCGCGGACTTCGGGATGGCTGCGGCAGGCTGAGCCCATGCCCACGCCCAACTCCATGCCCAGCCCCAACTGCATGCCGGGCCCCAGCCCCGACCCCGTGCCCCAGCACCCCGACTCCGTCTTCCTCGCCCGTATCGCCGACCGCCTCGCCGCCCTCCCCACCGTCCGGGCGGTCGCCCTCGGCGGCTCCCGCGCCCAGGGCACCCACCGCGACGACAGCGACTGGGACCTGGCCGTCTACTACCGCGGCCCCTTCGACCCCGACGACCTGCGGGCCGTCGGCTGGCAGGGCGAGGTCTCCGAGGTCGGCGGCTGGGGCGGCGGTGTCTTCAACGGCGGCGCCTGGCTGACCATCGACGGACGCCGGGTGGATGTGCACTACCGGGACCTGGACGTGGTCGAGCACGAGTTGGCGGAGGCGGAGGCGGGACGGTTCCGGGTGGAGCCGCTGCTCTTCCATCTCGCCGGCATCCCCACCTACCTGATCGTGGCCGAACTGGCCCTCAACCAGGTGCTCCGGGGCACCCTGCCCCGCCCTGCGGGCTATCCGGCCAGGCTGCGCGCCACCGCCGCCGAGCGCTGGCACGGCAGCGCCCGCGCCACCCTCGCCTACGCGAAGGCGAACCACGCCGCCCACGGCCGCCTCACGGAGACCGTCGGCTCCCTCGCCACGGCCGCCGCCCAGGCCGCGCACGCGGTGCTCGCGGCTCGCGGTGAGTGGGTCACCAACGAGAAGCGGCTGCTGGAGCGGGCCGGGCTGCGGGGCATCGACTCGTTGGTGGCTGGGCTTCGGGCTGCACCGGAGGCCCTCGTCGCCGCCGTGACCGAGGCCGAGGAACTCGTCGACGGCGCATTGCGTTCATAGGAGGAGCCGGCGCATTGCGTTCATAAAGAAACCGGACGCCCGGGCACCTTTCACACGCCCGAAACGTGATCACCCCGTTCGCGCCGGGAACGCCCCCTACCGTGGAAGGACAGCCCACCCGGCCACCGTCGTCCGAAGGCATCACATTCCGCCCGCGTACGACAGGAGCCCCGTGTCCCGGCCCGCCGCACCCCTCTGGCTCGCCCATGCCCTGCGCGCCCAGCGCGGTCCCGTTCCCTGGAGCGCGGTGACCCGGGGCGCGCTCGCCGCCGGGCCGCTGCTGCTCGCCGGAGTCGGCACGGGACACACCGCCCCCGGTGTCCTCGCCGCCATCGCCGCGATGCTCGCCGGTATCAACGACCGGCCCGGCAGCCGACGCGCCTCCGTCAAGCGGCTCGGGGTGCCCGCGCTGGCCGGGGCGCTCGGGCTGCTCGCGGGGACGTACGCGGGGCAGGGGCTGGCCGCCGTACCGCTGACCCTGGCGCTCACCCTGCTCGGGCTGCTCGCCGGTGGCATCAGCGCGGTCGGGCCCGTCGCCTCAGCCGCCGGTACGCAGCTGCTCGTCGGCGCCGCGCTCGGCGCCGGGATGCCCGCGGCTCAGAGCGGCTGGCAGCGGGCCCTCGCCTTCCTCGCCGGGGCCGGCTGGCTGATTCTGCTGCGGCTCGCCCTGCCCACGCCCGGCTCGCTCGCCGGGCACTCCCGGTTCGACTTCCGGTTCGACGGGGAGCGGGCGGCGGTCGCCGAGGTGTACGACGCGATCGCCGCGCTGCTCGACGCCGTCGGTGGTGAGCGGGCCACCGCCCGGCGGGCCGCGCTCACCGCCGCCCTCGACCACGCCCAGGACGCCCTTGCCGGACCCCGGCTGCGCCGGCATGCCGGCTCCGCCGCCGAGCGTCGGCTGCACGCGCAGTACGTGGCCGCCCTCCCGCTCGCCGAGGCCGCCACCGCCCTGTTCTGGGCGGGGGAGCCCGTCTCAGCGCGGGCCGCGGAAGGACCCCGGCGGCTCGCCGCGGCAGTCCGCGGCAACACCGGCACCGGCCCGCTGCCCGCCCCCCACCGGTCCGCCCCCGCCCTGCGCGCCCTCGACGACGCCCTGCTGCGCGCCGCCGAGACCTTCGACCGCACCGAGGCCGCGGGGCAGCGGCCGCCCGCCAGGCGCCGGGACGTGCGGCACGCCGTCCGGGCCGCGCTCGGCACGGGCGGACGCGAGTACGGGCTGCGGGTCGCCCTCTGCTTCGGAGCCAGCGCCGCCATCGCCCAGGCCCTGCACCACACCCGCTGGTACGGCCAGCACCAGCACTGGTACTGGCTACCCGCCACCGCCGTCTTCCTCGTCAAGCCCGACCTCGGGCCGCTCGCCTCCCGCGTACTGTGCCGGGCCGCCGGGACCGTGCTGGGCGCCCTGGTGTTCGCCGGGCTCGCCGCGCTGCTGCCCCGGCCCGCCGGGCTGATCGCGCTGGTCGCGGTCTGCGGAGCGCTCGTGCCGGTCGCCACCCGGCACTTCGCCGCGCTGACGGCCGTCGTCACCGTCCTCGTCCTCGCCCTGGTCATGGCCGGCGGCGAGCCGCAGGCCTCCGTCAGCCGGATCGGCGAGACCCTGCTGGCCTGCGCGCTCGTGCTGGTCGTCGGGCATCTGCCGATGCCGGGGGAGCGCGGCGGCGGGGTACGCGCGCGGCTCGCCACGGCCGGGAGCGCCGCGCAGGCCTATCTCGTGCACGTCCTCAGCGAGTCCGGCGACCGCGCCGAGCGGTGGGCGCTGCGCCGGGAGGCCTACCGCACCCTCGCCGAGGCCCGTACCGCCATCGCGCTCGCCGCCGCCGAACTGCCCGCCCTCGCCCGGCACACCACGGGCACGGAGACCGTCGCGGACGTTCTGGAGCGACTTGTCGACACGACCACGGCCTGTGCCGTACACCTCGACGAGACGGGCCGGCTCACGCCTCGGCACGTCAGGCAACTACGCGACGCGCTGGGCGAGTTGAGGATACAGGGCGTCGAGGTGCCCCTCCCCGCCGCCGCATAGCCGTACGGTGGGCGCATGCCCATCTCTCCCGCCGACCTCGTCGTCACCGGCTGCACCGTGCTCGTCCATGACGAGGACGAAGAGATCGGGTTCCGCGAGGACGCGGCGATCGTCGTACGCGACGGGGTCATCGAGTCGGTGACCACCGCCGCGGCCGTACGGGACCTGCCCGCCGGGGAGCGGATCGAGGCGCACGGGCAGGTCGCCGTGCCGGGGCTGATCAACTGCCACACGCACGCCCCGATGGTGGCCCTGCGCGGACTCGCCGAGGACCTGCCGACCGAGGAGTGGTTCAACGACGTCGTATGGCCCGTCGAGTCCAACCTCACCGCCGCCGACGTGGCGTTGGGCGCCCGGCTCGCCTGCGCCGAGATGATCCGGGGCGGGGTGACCTGCTTCGCCGACCACTACTTCCACATGGACACGGTCGCCGCCGTCGTCGCCGAGTGCGGTCTGCGCGCCCACCTCGGCGAGGCCTACTTCTCCAGCCAGGGCCCCGAAGGGCGGGAGCGCTCGGCCGAGTTCGCCCTCCGGCACCGGGGTGGCGCGGGCGGCCGCATCACCACCGCCCTCGCCCCGCACGCCCCCTACACCGTCACCGGCGCCGACCTCGCCGCCACCGCCGAGCTCGCCCGCCGGCACGGCCTGCCCGTCCACATCCACGCCGCCGAGAACCGCGACCAGACCGACACCAGCCTCGCCCGGCACGGCCTCACCCCCATCGAGGTCCTCGACCGCGCCGGACTCCTCGACACCGACCTGCTCATCGCCCATGGCACCGGCATCCTGGAGCGGGACCTTCCGCTGCTGGCCCGCACCGGTGGCCGTACGGCCGTGGCGACCGCGCCCCGCGGCTACCTCAAGTTCGCCTGGCCGACCACCACACCGGTGCGGGCCCTGCGCGCGGCCGGCGTCCCCGTCGGGCTCGCCACGGACGGCGCCGCCTCCAACAACTCCCTCGACGTCTGGGAGTCGATGGCGCTGACCTCCCTGATCCAGAAGTCCACCGAGGGCGATCCACGCTGGCTGACATCCCGGCAGGCCCTGCACCACGCCACCGTGCAGAGCGCCCGGGCGGTCGGCCTCGGGGACAGCGTCGGCACCCTCGCACCCGGCCGGCGCGCCGACATCGTCCTCGTCGACCTCACCGGCCCGCACACCCAGCCCGTCCACGACCTCGCCGCCACCCTCGTGCACAGCGCGCGCTCCTCGGACGTCCGAACCACCGTCGTCGACGGCAGAGTCCTGATGCGCGACCGGCGTCTTCTCACCGTCGATGTGCCGTCTGTCGCAAGGGAGTTGGCGGCTCGGCTGCCGGCGCTGACCGACCGGGGACACGGGCGGCGCATCCAGGAGTACGACACCTGAGGCCGCGTAGTCTGACCGGCATGGATCTCGCGCACGGCCTCATCGAGCAGCCCTACGACGTCTACCGGCTCCTGCGCGACACCGCGCCCGTGCAGCGCATCACCGGTCCCGACGGCACCCCCGCCTGGCTGGTCACGCGGTACGAGGACGTGCGGGCCGCGCTCGCCGACCCCTGTCTCTCGCTCGACAAGCGGCACGCCGCCCCCGGCACGTACCAGGGCTTCCCACTGCCGCCCGCCCTCGACGCCAACCTCCTCAACATGGACCCGCCGGACCACACCCGGATCCGGCGCCTGGTCGGCCGCGCCTTCACACCGCGCCGGATCCAGCAGCTCCGCGAGCCCATCCGCCGTACCGCCGACCGCCTCCTGGACGCGCTCGGTCCGCACGGCAGCACCGACCTCATCGCCTCGTACGCCGCCCCGCTGCCGATCACCGTCATCTGTGACCTGCTCGGCGTGCCGGAGGAACACCGGCTGGACTTCCGGGTCTGGACCGACGCCCTGGTCGCTCCCGATCCCTCGCGCCCCGGGGCCGGACGGGAAGCGATGGTGGCGATGCTGGGCTACTTCACACGCCTCCTCGCCGCCAAGCGCGAACAGCCCGCCGAGGACCTCCTCTCCGACCTCATCGCCGTGCGCGACGAGGGCGACCGGCTCAGCGAGGACGAGCTGATGTCGCTGGCGTTCCTCATCCTCTTCGCCGGGTACGAGAACACGGTCCAGCTCATCGGCAACGCCGTGCTCGCCCTGCTCCGGCATCCGGACCAGCTCGCCGCCCTGCGCAAGGATCCGGCGCAACTTCCGTTGGCCGTTGAGGAGTTGAGTCGTTACGAGGGACCGGCGCTGTTCGGGATCCGGCGCTTCGCGGTGCAGGAGGTGACGATCTCCGGTGTGACCGTCCCCGCCGGGGAGACGGTCTGGGTCTCCCTGTCCGCCGCGAACCGTGACCCTGCCCGGTTCCCCGACCCCGACCGCCTCGACCTCTCCCGCGACGCCTCCGGTCATCTCGCCCTCGGCCACGGCATCCACTACTGCCTGGGCGCCCCGCTGGCCCGTGCCGAGACGGAGATCGCGCTCGCGGCCCTGCTCGAACGGCTCCCCGATCTCGCCCTCGGCGCGGGGGAGTTGCGGTGGCGGCCGTCGATGCGGGCGCGGGGGCTGGTGGCGCTGCCGGTGACCTACTGAGCCACTGACCCCCTGACAGAAAATCTTCGCGCCCGCCGATGAGTTCCGCCCCCGGCGACGGTCACCACCCCGAACCGGCCGTCGGACAGGAGGGCTCATGTCGCTTCCCGACATCGTCTCGCGCGAGCAGTGGCGCGCGGCGCGCGAGGAGTTGCTGCGCAAGGAAGAGGCGGTCAGGCGGGCCCGCGAGGTGCTCGGTCAGGCGCGGCGGCGGCTGCCCATGGTCGAGGTCGACGCGGAGTACGTCTTCGAGGGCGGCGACGGCAAGGCCACCCTCCTGGACCTCTTCGAGGGCCGGGCCCAGCTCGTCGTCCATCACTTCGTGTTCGCCCCGGAGTCGGAGTCCGGCTGCCCGTGCTGCTCGGCCTTCCTGGACCAGGTCGGCCACCTGGCCCACCTGCGGGCCCGGAACACCTCGTTCGCGGCCGTCTCCCGCGCGCCGTTCACCCGGATCCTGCCGTTCAAGGCGCGGATGGGCTGGATGGTGCCCTGGTACTCCTCGTCGTATGCCGCCTCCCACGGCGGCCACGACTTCAATCTCGACTTCAACCTCGACTTCGAGGCCACCGTGGAGTCGGACCGGGGTCTGGTCGACCGACCGGGCGTCAGCTGCTTCCTGCGCGACCACGACCGGGTCTTCCACACCTATTCGGTGTACGACGACGGGCTGGACGGACTCGGCACGCTCGCCGGCCTGCTCGACCTCACCGCGCTCGGCCGCAGTCCCGCCGGCAGTGACCGGCTGCGCCTTCACGACGAGTACGACTACTGACACGGAAGGTGCGGTTACTGACACACAAGGTGCGGTTCGCCTCGCAAAGTGAACGGCTTGTCACGCTGCGCGCCGAACGAGTGTAGGTAATGTCTCAGTCCCGTCACCGAGCGAGGCGTTTCCCTTCTCCAGGGCGTTAACTCCTACACGTACGACGCTTTCTGGAGGTGCGAGATGGTGAACGGGCGAACGGTGCTCGAGCGCTTTCCCGCCGGTGGTCCGCGGGGATCCTGGCCCGCGGAGGAGTTCGCGCACGCGCGGCGTCTGGAAGGCCTGCCCGCCGAGGTCGTCATGGACCTCGCGACGGACACGTTCCTGGTGATCGTGCGGGGCACCGAGACGACCGAATGAGCGGACCGTCGCCGTCCGTCCTGCCTCAGGCCGGCTTCGGTGCTGACAGAACCAGGTTCCCCAGTGCGCTGGAACTCGGTCCCCCGTGCGCGTCACGCCCTGGGTGAGGCCAGTGACCAGTCCGGAGTCGTCCCGGTCACCCGGCACAGGGCCAGGTACAGCGGGATCGGCGGGGTGTACGGGACCGTACCCTCCGGGCGGTGGATGAGCCGGGCGGTGCCGGTCACCAGGGCGCCGGGGGCGTAGTGGGCCGGGGAGGGCCAGGGCAGGGCGTAGTCGGAATCCGACGGAACGATCCACCACCAGCGGGCGCCGTCGGTGTACACACAGCCCAGCCGGGGCAGCCGGGGTACGACCAGGGGGCCGAGGCGGTCGGGCACGGCCACGGCGTCGCAGCCGAGCGGTGCGGTCATGCCGTCCGGCACCGCGAGCCGGCGGGGTGGGTCGGGGATGGACCTGAGCCGCTGCAGCCGTACCAGCGTGTCCAGACCGAGGGACCCCTCGGGGCCCCGGCCGACGGCAGCGGCGGCACGGGTGGCATGGGCGGTATAGGCCGTATGGGCCGTATGGGTGGCACGGGCGGCTTCGAAGGCACGGGGCGGGAAGGGGCTTGTGACCTCGCGCCGGTTGCCGCCGGTGTCGTACCCCGCGGAGTCGTATCTGCCGGTGCCGTGGTCTCTGCCGGTGCCGGTGCCGGTGCCGGTGCCGTGGTCGCCGGAGCCGTACCGTGCGGTCACGGGTGCTCCCCGGCGCGGTGCTGCTCGGGGATTCGGTGCGAAGGCTGGTGCGGGGGTCTGTCCAGGGGGCGGTGTCGGTGGAGCTCCGGTGCCCCGTGGCGGTGCCGGTGCTCGGGGGCGAGATGGTGGGGGTACCCGGCGGCCCCCTGCCGGCCCTCCGGCGTCTCGCCCTCACCGGAGTCGTCCGGGCGGCCCGGCTTGGGGCGGGCGCCCCAGCCCAGGTCGCCCCGCGGAGCAGTCGTCTCGTGGGCCAGCTCGGCCCAGACCAGCAGCCCGGGTCCGTCTTCCTGGGTACCCCAGGCCCGGCACAGCGCGTCGACGAGGAGCAATCCCCTCCCATGCTCCTCGTCGGGCCGCTGCGGGGACGGGTGCGGCTCTCCCGGAGCGCAGCCCTCGTCGCGTACCGCTATGCGCACGGTGTCGTCCTGCGTCTGCAGCTCGCACACCACACGACCGCTCGCGGTGTGCACGATCGCGTTCGTGACCAGCTCGGATATGACCAGGGTCGCGCTGTCGCAGGTGTCCTCGCACACCGACCAGCCGGTCAGCCGGGCGCGCGCCAGGTGTCTCGCCTGGGCGACGGAACCCGGATGTGCGGCCAGCTCGAAGCGGAACCGGCGCCCGGCAGCGCCCCCGTCGGGGGCTGCTGCCGTGGCAGCGCCGAGACCGGGACGGTCTGCGGCGGCGTCTGTTCCTAAGGGCGCGGACGGAATCACGCTTGCCACTATCTCCCCGCCGTGAACACTTGGCAAGTGTCACTCTGAAAAATGCAGAGTGCTGTGTGACTCGGTCAGAGACCGTGGCACACTGCTCGCAACAGCACGTCGAGCGGCGCCAATTGGGGTCATCGAAGGGCCGGCCCGGTCTTCGAATGCATCTTCGAGTGGCGCCGCAGGGCTGTCGGGAATCAGGCAAACGCCGGTCGGGGAACACCTGTCGGCAGATGTTCGGCGGAGACGACCGGTGGAGGTGAGAGCGTGAGCGAACCGCGGTCCGCGCCGACGGTAGGTCAGGTGGTCCTCGGCCGACGCCTGTTGGACCTGCGGGAACGCGCCGGACTGAAGCGCGAGGAGGCCGCCCGCGTGCTGCGCGTCGCGCCCGCCACCGTGCGCCGCATGGAGATGGCCGAGGTCTCCCTCAAGATCCCGTACCTGCAACTGCTGCTGAAGGCCTACGGCGTACCCGACGACGAGGCCGAACTCTTCGTCCAGCTGGCCGAGGAGGCCAACAGGCCCGGCTGGTGGCAGCGCTTCCACGACATCCTGCCCGGCTGGTTCTCGATGCACGTCAGCCTGGAGGGTGCGGCCAGCCTGATCCGCTCGTACGAGCCGCACTTCGTCCCCGGCCTGCTCCAGACCGAGGACTACGCGCGCGGTGTGCTCAGGTCCGGTGCCATCGGCCAGACCAGCCCGGACGACATCGAGCGGCACGTCGCCCTGCGCATGCAACGCCAGCAGCTGCTCACCCGTCCCGACGCCCCCCGCTTCTGGGCGGTGATGGACGAGACCGCCCTGCGCCGCCCGGTCGGCCCGCCGGAGGTGATGCGCGCGCAGATCGACAAGTTGCTCGAGGCCACGAAGCTGCCCCATGTGACGCTCCAGGTCGCCCCGTTCGCGAGCGGCCCGCACCCGGGGACGTACGGGCCCTTCGTGCTGTTCCGATTCGCCGTGCCGGAGCTGCCGGACATGGTCTACAGCGAGTACCTGACCGGCGCCGTCTATCTGGACGCGCGCACGGAGGTGGCGACCCACCTCGAGGTCATGGACCGCATGGCGGCGCAGGCCGCTACGGCACAACGCACGAAGGAGATCCTCCGGGATCTCCGCAAGGAGCTGTGAATGGATCGCATCACGCCGCGCGGACACGTCTACAACGGCATGCCCGCGCGGGAGCTGGGCAGCGAGGGCTGGCACAAGCCCTGGAGCGGCGGCAACGGCGGGAACTGCCTGGAGGCGATGAAGCTGGCCGACGGCCGGATCGCCGTACGCCAGTCCACCGACCCGGACGGTCCGGCGCTGATCTACACCGCGGCCGAGATGACCGCGTTCATCGAGGGCGCCAAGGCGGGGGAGGCCGACTTCTTGCTGTCCTGACCGCGACCGTGTGCTGCTTCTCGCTCAACTTCCATGTCGTGGTGTTCATTGATCGTGGTGTTTTTGATCGCGGTATTCATTGATCGTGGTGTTCATTGGCTGCGCGGCCGCTCGCTCGGCGCCGCCGAAGCCGCGAGCCTCGGCCACCGGTAGGCGAAGGTTTACGCCACCGCCGCCGACCCCGATCTCTGAACCGCGCTCCTCACCCGGGAGGCAGCACCCCGCACAGCGCCTCCAACGCCGCACCGTAGGCCTGCTCGGCGGCGGCCGCATAGCCCACGACCAGTCCGTCACCCACCGTCGCCGCCGCCTCCGGATGCCGGAACGCGGCGAGTCCGTCCAGGGCGATCCCCTGCCACGCGGCGGCCTTCACCGCCGACCGCTCGGTGCCCGGCGGCAGCCGCAGCACCGCGTGCAGCCCGGCCGCGATCCCCGTCACCTGGACGTGCGGCGCGTGCTCGGCGAGCGCGGCGACGAGCCGGTCACGCCGGTGCCGGTAGCGCTGCCGCATGCGCCGCACATGACGGTCGTACGACCCGGAGACGATGAACTCCGCCAGGGCCAGCTGGTCCAGCACGCTCGCCCAGCCCTCCCGCTCGCCCTTCGCGGCAAGCACGGGACCGACATACCGCTCCGGCAGCACCATCCAGCCCAGCCGCAGCGCCGGTGACAGGCTCTTGCTGACCGACCCGAGGTGGATCACCCGCTCCGGATCGAGGCCCTGGAGCGCGCCGACCGGCTTGCGGTCGTAGCGGAACTCGCCGTCGTAGTCGTCCTCCAGTACGACCGTCCCACGCGCGCGTGCCCAGTCGATCACGGCCGCCCGGCGCTCCGGATGCAGCGGGCCGCCGGTCGGGAACTGATGGGCCGGCGTGAGCAGCACGGCCCGCTCCCGCCCCAGTGCGTCCACCCGCGCGCCGTCCTCGTCCAGCGGCAGCGGCACGGTCCGCACCCCGGCCGTCGTGAGCAGGCCCCGGTGGAAGTCCAGCCCGTACGCCTCCACGCCCAGCGGACCGCGCAGCACCCCGCCCGCGCCCTGGCCGAACAGCAACCGCAGCGCGTGCGCGAAGCCCGAGCAGACCACGATCCGGTCCGGCTCGGTCCGCACGCCACGCGCGCGTGCCAGATATTCGGTCAGCGCCTCCCGCAGCTCCCGGCGCCCGGCGGGATCCCCCGGCCCGAAGGCCTCGGCCGGCGCCGCCTGGAGCGCCCGCCGATAGCAGGCCGACCAGGCCGTCCGCGGGAACGCCGACGCGTCCGGAGCGCCCTGCCGCAGCTCGTGCCGCGGGCCACGCGCGCGTGGAGGTGCCTTCACCGGCGTCCGTACGGCATGTCGCAGCGGCTTGGCCCTCCCCGACTGCCCGAAAGGCGTGAGCGGCACCCCCATGGCGACCCTGGTGCCCGAACCCTGGCGGGCCGTCAGCCAGCCCTCCGCGACCAGTTCCGCATACGCGTCGGCCACCGTGTTGCGGGCCACGCCCAGATCGGCGGCGAGCGACCGGTACGGCGGCAGCCGGGTGCCCGGCGCCAGCCGCCCGCTGCGCACGGCCTCCCGCAGCGCGCGGGTCAGCGCCGCCCGCCGCCCACCCGGACCCGCCAGCTCCAGATGCAGATCGACGCCGATCCGCTCCGCGGAATTGACCCACGATTCTGTCATGGAAATGCACCCTACAACCGGTCTATCGGGCCCGTAGGTTGAAGCCATGACGACGAACACGGACACCACTGCAGCCGGCAACACGGACATCACCGCAGGCGGCATCACCACCGCGATCGCCGAGGCCGAGGCCTCCCGGACCCGGCTGGACTTCGCGAAGTCCGCCCCGAAGGTCTTCCGCGCCGTCATCGGCTTCGACGCCGCCGCCCGCGCGGGCCTGGACCCGGCCCTGGTCGAACTGATCCAGATCCGCGCCTCGCACCTCAACCGCTGCGCCTACTGCCTGCACATGCACACCGGCGACGCCCGCAAGGCCGGCGAGAGCGAGGACCGGCTGCACATGGTCGCCGTCTGGCGCGAGGCCCGGCACTTCTTCACCCCGAAGGAACAGGCCGCCCTCGCGCTCACGGAAGCCCTGACCCTCGTCGCCGACGCGGGCGTCCCCGACTCCGTCTACGCCGAGGCCGCGGCCCACTTCGAGGAGGAGGAACTGGCCCATGTCATCGCCATGATCTGCACCATCAACACGTGGAACCGAGTGGCCCTGTCCACGGGGAAGGTGGCGGGGACGGACGAGCGCACCGGCTGACCGGGCCGGGAGGCGCAGACGGAGGCGGGAGGCGCAGGCGGAGGCCGGGAGGCGCAGGCGGACGCCGGGAGGCGCAGGCGCCGATCGCCTCGTCTCCTCCCGCCGCGATGGCAGCCACCACAACAGCGCAACCCGGCGGTGCCGGACCGGCCAGTCACCGCGGCCGAGGACAACCAGCGGCCGCACCGAAGCCGCCCGCCGACGCCTACACCCTCATCGGCCGATCCCTCGGAGAGACCGGTGCCGGCAACCGTGAACTCCCGGTCAGATAGCGGTCGACGGCCGCCGCCACCGCCCGCCCCTCCGCGATCGCCCAGACGATGAGCGACTGCCCGCGCGCCGCGTCCCCGGCGGCGAACACCCCGGGGACGTTGGTCGCGAAGCCGTCGTCCCGGGCGATCGTGCCGCGCGGCTGGAGCGCCAGCCCCAACTGACCGATCAGCCCGTCCTCCTGGTCCGGACCGGAGAACCCGAGGGCGAGCAGCACGAGATCGGCGGGCAGCGTCCGCCCGGAGTCCGGCACCGGCTGCCGCCGCTCGTCCACCTCCACCAGGTGCAGCGAGCGCACCCGCCCGCTGCCGTCCCCGGCGAAGCGGAGCGTGGAGGCGGCGAACAGCCGCGCGTCCGCGTCCGCCGCCGGTGCCGTACGCAGGTCCCGCGCCTCCTCGTGTGCGGCCGACAGCCGGTAGATCTTCGGGTACGTCGGCCACGGCTCGGCGTCCTCGTCGCGCTCGGCGCCCGGCTGCGCGTAGATGTCCAGCTGGGTCACGGACGCGGCCCCCTCGCGCACCGCGGTCCCCAGACAGTCCGCCCCGGTGTCCCCACCGCCCACGATCACCACGTGCTTGCCGACCGCCGACAGCGGCGACACCTCCAGATCCCCCTCACACACCCGATTGGCCAGCGGCAGATACTCCATCGCCTGGTGTATCCCGCTCAACTCCCGGCCCGGCACCGGGAGTTCCCGCCACGCCGTGGCCCCCGTGGCGATGACGACGGCGTCGTACCGCCCCCGCAGCTCCGCCGCCCCGACATCCCGCCCGACCGCCGTCGACGTACGGAACTTCGTCCCCTCGGCCCGCATCTGCTCGATCCGCCGCTCCAGATGCCGCTTCTCCATCTTGAACTCGGGGATCCCGTACCGCATCAGCCCGCCGATCCGGTCGTCCTTCTCGTACACGGCGACCGTGTGTCCGGCGCGGGTCAGCTGCTGTGCCGCGGCGAGCCCGGTCGGCCCGGAGCCGATGACGGCGACCGTCTTTCCGGACAGCCGCTCGGGCGGCCGCGCCTGGGTGAAACCTTCCTCCCAGGCCCGATCGGCGATCGCGCACTCCACGTTCTTGATGGTGACGGCCGGCTGGTTGATCGCGAGCACGCAGCCTGCCTCACAGGGCGCCGGGCACAACCGCCCGGTGAACTCGGGGAAGTTGTTGGTGGCGTGCAACCGGTCGCTGGCCGCCCGCCAGTCCTCCCGCGAGACGAGGTCGTTCCACTCCGGGATCAGATTGCCCAGCGGACAGGCGTCGTGGCAGAACGGGATGCCGCAGTCCATGCACCGGTCGGCCTGCTTGCTGATGATGGGCAGCAGCGCTCCCGGGACGTACACCTCGTCCCAGTCCCGCACCCGCTCCTCGACGGGCCGCCGCGCCCACTCCTGGCGCGGCGTGGTCATGAACCCCTTGGGATCGGCCATGATCGTCTTCCTCGCGTACGGACACCGCGCGGGTATCGGGTGTACGACCGGCCGTACGCCGTCAGGCGGCATCCTTCGGCGCTCTTCCGGGACTCTTTCGGCCACGATACGTCTACGCCGACCGCCGCGCAGAGCGATGGACGGCGCTTTCTGACGTCGTGCCCCCAGGCCGGTACCGGACCCCTTCCGTCTCCCTCAGCGGGGCCCCTCCGGCTGCCTGCCGAGGGGCCTCCAGGGCCACGACCAGCACGAAGAACGGCCCGCGCCATCTCCACGCCTGTCTCGCGTCGTTCCGACCGGCACGCGCCCCGCATACACCATCACCCTCAGTGAATGCCCGGGAGCGATCCCAGAGTGTGGCCGAGACACGCCACGATCCACCCGCAAGTGTCCCCCCGCCCTGCCTCGCTCAGCCTGCTTCCGCCCCAGCCCCCGCCCCGGTGTCCTGCCAGGCCCGCAGCACGCTCTCCACGGCCGGGGTGATCCGGCGCCGTGCCTCGTACCGTGGCACCCCGTTCATCAGCAGCTGGTCGTACGGCGTGTCCACATGCCGTACGGCCGCCACGACCGCCGAGACTACCGCTCCCTCCGACAGCGCCCGCCCGGCCGCGCTGCGCCCGACCCGCCCGCTGCCACGCATGGACGCGTGCGCCGCGATGGCCCGTGCGCGACCGGCCGGGCAGCCGGGAAAGAGCCGCAGGATCTCGGCCGCGAACGCTGCCGCGAACCGATCGTCCTCCGCCGTCCGGCGCCGTGCGTCCCGCGCCCGCCGCCTGCGCCGCGCCTCCGCGTCCGCCAGGCAGCGGGCCTCGGCCCGGGCCAGCGCCGCCTCCTCCACAAGCACGCCCTGCCGCTCGTAACGGCTCTTGCGCCGGTTGAACCGCACCACGACGACCGACAGCCCGCTCTCCTCCCTCGACCTGCGGGTCAGCGCGGTGTCCCCGCGCGGCAGGAACACCAGGTGGCCGAGGTCCGCGCAGCCGAGGCAGCGCGGTGCCCCTTCCTCCAGCACGAGCAGCGACAGCGGCCCCCGCCGACAGGTGGCGCACCGCTTGGGCTTCTGCGCCTGGATGACGACAAGCCGACCGGGGGAGTGGGGAGTTGAGGGAAGCGCCATAAGCGGTACTTTCCCCGCCGCCGCCCGCGCCTCCCACGCCGTGCCTACCCCTTCTTCTCGCTCTGCGCTGCCTCCCCCTCCCCCTCCCCCTCCCCCTCCCCCTCTCCTTCTCGGTTGCTTCTCCCGGGTGTGCCTCTCCTTCCGACGACGACCGACGGGTCTGGACCGATGACCGATGCGTCCCTGATCACGGTCGGCGCTTGCAGGCCGACGGCCGGACGGGTCCCGACCGGGGGCCGACGGGTCCCGCGATCTATGACCGGCGGGTCCCGATCCATGACCGACCTCCGACGATGACCGACGCGCCCTGCCGTTCGGCGAACTGCGGATCCCGCTGAAGGCCGTCACACCGAAGGTCCTCAGCGAGGCGAGACCCTGCGCGCGATGGAGCGCTACGGCCTGGTCGACCGCACCGCACCGCACCGCCTACGACGAGAACCCACCCCGCGTCGAGTACGCCCTCACCGCGCTAGGCCGCACGCTGATCCCTCTCCTCGCTGCGGCGCGCACCTGCAGCGAGTCCGATCTGCGACCCTGCTGGCGGCCCGTCGAGCGTCCGAACGCCGCCACTGATTCGCTGCTCCGCCACCGGCCGGCCTCGTCCCCGGCCTCAGCGCACAGCTCGCCCTGACAGGTGCCATCACCTCGTTCCCTCCGTCCGCCGACCGGGACCGCGCCCGGCTACCGTGCACCGCACCACCGCTGCACCGCTGACAGGCGCTGCTCCCTCGCCTCCCGACGGCCGAGACAGCGCCCGCCTCCGCTGTACCGTCCGTCGCACTGGCAGGAGCCGTAGCCTCGCCCTCTCCGCCGGCCGGGCCCGCCCCGGCAGCCGTTGTCACCTCGCCTTCCGCACCCGGCATCATGGCCCTGTGCGACTCGAAGCGATCACCTGGGACCGGCTCGCCGAGCTGCTCGCCGATAGGCTGGCCGGGCTGGAGCCGGCCGATGGGAGCGCCTGGCTGCGTGTGGGCTTCGACGGGGCCCCTGCCGCCCGGCCCGGCGACCTTGCCGAACGGGTCGGGGAGGCGCTGCGGGTGCGCGGCCGCCCTTCACTCGTGGTCGGCGCCGGGGGCTTCCTGCGGCCCGCGTCGCTCCGCCTGGAACACGGGCGGCGCGACGCGGAGTCGTACTACGGCGGATGGTTCGACACCAGCGCCCTGTGGCGCGAGGTCTTCGGCCCGCTCGACCCCGGCGGCAGCGGGCGCGTCCTGCCCGATCTGTGGGACCCTGTCACCGACCGGGCCACGCGCAGCCCCTATGTCCAACTCCCGCCCGGCGGCGTCCTGTTGCTCCACGGCCCCCTCCTGCTGCGGCACTGGTTCCCGTTCGACCTGACCGTGCACCTCCTCCTCTCCCCGGGCGCCCTGCGCCGTCGTACTCCCGAGGCCGAGCAGTGGACGCTCCCCGCCTTCGAGCGCTACGAGTCCGAGACCGACCCCGTCGGCACGGCGGACGTCCTGGTACGCGCCGACGACCCGCGCCATCCTGCCTGGAGCGGCTGAACCGGGCGGCCGGCAGTGGGCCCCCGCGGTTCAGAGCCAGCCGTTGCGCCGGAAGCCCCGGTACAGCCCCAGACACGCCGCCCCCATGACGGCCATGACCAGCGGATACCCGAACCGCCAGTGCAGCTCCGGCATATGGTCGAAGTTCATGCCGTACACACCGCACACCATCGTCGGCACGGCGATCACCGCGGCCCAGGCCGTGATCTTCCGCATGTCCTCGTTCTGCGCGACGGTCACCTGTGCGAGGTGGGCCTGCAGAATCGAGTTGAGCAGTTCGTCGAAGGCGGCGATCTGTTCCTTGGCCCGTATCAGGTGGTCGAGCACGTCGCGGAAGTAGGCCTGTATCTCCGGGGCGACGACCCGGATGGGCCGGGTGGCAAGGTCCTCCACCGGGCGGCCGAGCGGCACCACCGCCCGCTTCAGCTCGAGCAGTTCACGCTTCATCTGGTAGATGCGGCCGGGGTCGAGCCGTGCGCCGTTCTCCGAGAACACCTCCGTCTCGACCTGGTCGATGTCGGCCTGCACCGCGTCCGTGACGTGCAGATAGTCGTCCACGACATAGTCGGCGATCGCGTGCAGCACCGCCGCCGGCCCCTTGGCGAGCTGATGCGAATGCGCCTCCAACTCCTCGCGCAGCGGGCCCAGCGAGCCGTGCCGGCCGTGTCGCACCGTGATGACGAAGTCCTCACCGACGAACACCATGATCTCGCCGGTGTTGACCACCTCGCTGGTGGCCGTCAGTTGTTCGTGCTCCACATAGCAGACGGTCTTGAACACCGCGAACAGCGTGTTGCCGTAGTGCTCCAGCTTCGGACGCTGATGAGCCTCGACCGCGTCCTCCACCGCCAGGGGATGCAGATCGAACAGCTCGGCGATGCCCGCGAACTCACCATCGGTCGGCTCGTGCAGCCCGAGCCAGACGAAGCCCTCGCCCGTCTTGCGCACCATCCGCACGGCATCCACCAGGTCCGTGCACTGCGGCACGCGCACGCCGTCCTGGTACGTCACACAGTTGACCACCGACGAGCCCAGCGGTGACCGGGCGGGATGACTCAGGTCCACGCGCGGCCGTCGCCGGGCCAGCTGCGCCACCTTGCGCAGGCCGCCGACCCTGCCCAGCCCTGTGACCTTCCGCAGATTCCCCGCCATGGACATCTGGATCTCCTCGGTTGGATCTCCTCCTGCAACGCTTTCGCGCCTTGCCCGGCAAGTCTGCCAGCCGAGGGCAAAGCGCGGGTAAGCCTGTGGGAACTGGACGTTCCGCTTGGTTCCCGGCTGTGGACGATGGGGACTGGGATGATCGTGGCATGACCTCATCCGACGGGTACCTCCTGAGCAACCGGCAGAACGAGGCCGCACAGCGCTTCGACGCCTTCGCCGCGCTCTTCGATCCCACCACCTTCCGGCACATCGAGGCGCTCGGTATCGGGCCCGGCTGGCGCTGCTGGGAAGTCGGGGCCGGCGGCACCTCGGTCGTGTCCTGGCTCGCCAGGAAGGTGGGCCCCGCCGGACAGGTCGTCGCCACCGACATCGACACCTCTCGGATCACCGCCGTGGCCCACCCGCCGGTGGAGGTCCGCGTCCACGACGTGGGTGCCGAGGAACCGCCGGGTGAGGGCTTCGACCTGGTCCACGCCCGGCTCGTCCTCGTCCATGTGCCGGACCGGGAAAGGGCGTTGTGGTCCATGATCCAGGCTCTGCGGCCCGGTGGGCGGCTGCTGATCGAGGATGCCGACCCGGCCCTCCAGCCCCTGATCTGCCCCGACGAGTACGGCCCCGAGCAGCGGCTCGCCAACCGCCTGCGTCAGGGCTTCCGCAAGCTGCTCGCCGAACGTGGCGCCGATCTGTCGTACGGCCGCAGACTCCCGCGTCTGCTGCGTGAGGCCGGACTGAGCGGGGTGGAGGCCGATGCGTTCTTCCCGGTGACGTCACCCGCCTGCACCGCTCTGGAGGCCGCGACGGTCCGTCAGATCCGGAACCGGCTCGTCACCGCGGGGCTCGCCACCGACGAGGACATCGACCAGCACCTGGCCAACGTCGAGGCCGGCGGCATGGATCTCGCCACCGCGCCGATGATCTCGGCGTGGGGAAGGAAGGACTAGGCGTCCCGGCCCGGTTCGGCGCGGATCGCGCCCGACTGCGTCAGGGCATGGGAAGCACGGGTCGAGCCTTTCCTGCCGGTGTCCTCAGTCGCCGGACGGTGGCCGGTCGTCGCTTCCCGGACGTGGCGGTCTGGCGCCCACCCGTTCGACCGCCTCCGCCCCCGCCCGGCAGCCGCGTGCCGCCGCCTCGTGCGGGTCCGCCCCCGCGAGCAGGGCGGCGAGGAACGCGCCGGTGAAGGCGTCACCGGCACCCGTGGTGTCCCGAGGGACCGCCGGCGTGGCCGGGACTCTGGCCGGTGGGCTGCCGGAACGGGCCACCAGCGCGCCGTCCGCACCCGCCTTGGCGACCACCAGCGGGACGAGACGGCTCAACTTGGCCGCCGCGTCCGCCGGATCCGGCAGCCCCGTCAGCAGGCATGCCTCGTCCCGGCTGGGCAGCAACACGTCCAGCCCTTCCGCGAAGGCCAGGAAGCGGTCAAGCCCCAGCCGCACCAGGAAGCCGGCCGACGCCGGATCGAGGCTGACCGGCACGCCACGCGCGCGTGCCGCCGTAAGCGCGATGCGTGCGAGCTCCCGGCTCGGCTCCGTGAACAGCAGATAGCCCGACAGATGCAGTCGGCCGACACCGTCGAGCAAATCGTCCGACCAGGCGGCGGGGTCGAGTCGCAAGGACGCCCCGCTGTCCGTGAGGAACGTACGCTCTGCCGCCGCACCGGCATCGACGAGGCAGATCACCGTCCCGGTCGCAGCCGTCGGATCGACCACCAGCCGGGGCCGGACCCCGGCCGCGACCAGCTCACGCTCGTGCCACGCGGCCGAGTCCGCGCCCACCCGCCCGAGCAGCCGTACGTCAGCACAGCCCGTGTGTGCGGCCCAGCAGGCCACGTTCGCGCCCGCGCCGCCCGGCAGTGTGCGGATCGCCGCGGCGGTGTCGGTGCCGGCCGCGAGCGGCCCCCGGTGCCGGGCGACCACATCCGTGACCACGTCACCGACGACCAGCAGGGCGCCGTCCCGGCCCGCGGTCACCCCCTGGTCCACGCCGTGGCGATCCGCGCCGCCAGCCGTACGTTGCCGCGCACGGCCGCCAGATTGGCGCTCAGGGAGGCCCCGTCGGTGTGCCGGACCAGGTAGTCCAGCAGGAAGGGGGTCACCGCCTGACCGGAGACGCCCTGGTCCGCACAGGCGCGCAGGCCGTCCGCCAGCACGCGCGCGTGCAGTTCGGGATCGAGTTGTTCCGCCTCGGGGACGGGCTGGGCGACGATCAGTGCCGACGACGGCCCGTCGAGCGCGTCCTGGGCGCGCATGACGTCCGCGACCTGCTCCGGGGTGTCCAGCCTCCAGTCGACCGGATGCCCCGAGTCGGACAGATAGAAGCCGGGGAACCGGTCCGTGCCGTACCCGGCGACGGCCACGCCCAGCGTCTCCAGCCGCTGCAGGGTCGCCGGCACGTCCAGGATCGACTTCACGCCCGCGCAGACCACCGTGATCCGGGTGCGGGCCAGCAGCCCCAGGTCGGCCGACTCGTCCTGGGTCACCGTCCACTCCCGGTGCACCCCGCCGAGCCCGCCGGTGGCGAAGACCCTGAGGCCCGCGACCGCGGCCAGCTGTGCCGTCGCCGACACCGTGGTCGCCCCGCTCGTGCCGCTCGCCACGGCGAGCGGCAGGTCGCGGTGGCCGAGTTTGCGGATGCCGTCCTCGTTGGCGACCCGCTCCAGCTGCTCCTTGTCCAGGCCGACACACGGACGACCGTCGAGTACGGCGATGGTCGCCGGTACGGCGCCCTCCCGCCGCACCGCGTCCTCCAGTTCCAGCGCCACCTGCAGATTGCGCGGGCGGGGCAGACCGTGCGCGATGATCGTGGATTCCAGGGCGACCACCGGCCGCCGTGCGTCGATCGCTTCCCGGACTTCTTCCGACACCACCAGCACCACGCGCACCGCCTCCTGTCTGTCGGCCTTTCCTCATCTCTGGCGGGCGCCGGCCGTCGTTAAACGCTTATGGCCGGTGCGCTTGCGGACTGCGGGGGACGCCACCAGCCTGGGGCGCATGACCAGGAACAGCACGCGTCTCGATCACGTCGTCCTGTGGGTGGCCGATCCCGTGGCCGCGGCCGGCTTCTACCGGGAGGCCGTCGGTCTGGAGCCGATCAAGGTCGCCGAGTTCGCCGAGGGAGAGGTGGCCTTCCCCTCCGTGCGCGTCAACGAGGAGACCATCCTCGACCTCGCCCCGTTCACCATGGCCCCACGCATGAAGATGCTGCCGGGTGCGGCCGAGAGCGCGGGCCACCCCGTCAACCACGTCTGCCTGTCTCTGCCGGCCGACGACTTCGATGCCCTGCGCGCCCGCCTGGAGGCACACGGCGTCGCCATGTCGGGCATCGACCGCGACCTCTCCGGCGCCCGCGGGGACGCCACGCGCAGCTTCTACTTCCGCGACCCCGACGGCAACGTCTTCGAGGCCCGGCATTACGACGAGTAGGACGAGCAGCCGGGCCCGGTCGGACACGAGCAGCCGGGCCGGTCAGAGACGAGTGGCCGGGTCGGTCAGAACAGCGGCTCGGGCAGCACCCCCTCCAGGGCGAGCAGCTTCCGCTTGGTCTCCAGCCCGCCCCCGAAGCCGCCGATCCCGCCGTCGCTCTCCACCACCCGGTGACACGGAACGACGACCGGCAGCGGATTGGCACCCATGGCCGCGCCGACCGCCTGGGCCCCGCCGGGCTGCCCCACCCGCCCGGCGAGATCGCCGTACCCCACCACCGTGCCGTACGGCACACCCGTGGCCAGCTCGCGCAGCACCTGCCGGTTGAAGCCGGAGATCAGCGACCAGTCCAGCGGCAGGTCGAAGTCGTGCCGCGTGCCCGCGAAGTAGTCCCGCAGCTGGCGTATCGCCTCCGTCAGCAGCGGCGCGCCGGGATCCTCCACGGGAGCGCTGCCCAGCCGGGCCGCCAGCCGCTCCAGGGTGCGCTCACGCACCGTGTCCGTGGCGTGGAAGACCACGTTGACCAGGCCGTCACGGGTCGCCGCCAGCATCAGGGGCCCGATGTCGGTGCCCACCACCGTCCACACGACCTGCTGCTCATCCTGCCCATGGCTGTCCATGCGCCCACGGTACGACCCGCCACTGACAATGCCCGCCGTGTTCAGTCCGAGCCGAGCGCCGCCCGCACCACGTCGGGCTTGTTGGTGATGATCCCGTCCACGTCGTAGCCCGCGACCTTCCGCGCGGTGGCCGCGTCGTTGACCGTCCAGGCGAACACCCCGAGCGGCTTGCCGTGCGGCCCGTCGAAGGTGTGGACGGCCCCGACGTACCCCTTGGAGAGCGACCCGTACGAGGGATTGATGAGATCGGCGAAGCGCGCGTACCGGGGCAGTTGCGACACCGTGGGCGACCCGAGGAGGGCGGTGGTGATCGCGGGCTTCAGATCGTGCACGGTCCGGATGCTGTCGGCGCTGAAACTCTGCACGATCAACCGGTGCAGGTGCTTGCGGTCCAGCCAGCCCTCGTTGCCGAGGAGCTTCAGGGTCTGCTGCTCGATGCCCGGATACAGCTCGGGGTTCTTGATCTCCAGGAGCAGCTTCTCGTGGTTGTGCTCGATCCGGCGCATGTACTGCTTCAGCGTCGGCACGCGCGTGCCCGCGTAAGCGGGGGAGTACCAGCTGCCCGCGTCCAGCCGGGCGATCTCGGCCGCGGTGAAGTCCTTCACCTTCCACGGCGCGCGGCCGGGGAAGACCTGCTCGACGTTCGTGGTGCGCTGCAGGCTGTCGTCGTGGATGACGACCAGCTCGCCGTCCTTGGTGCGCTGGACGTCGTTCTCGACCCAGCAGAAGCCCAGCTGCGCGGCCTTGTCGATCGAGGCCAGCGTGTTCTCGGGAGCGTAGGCGGAGGCACCCCGGTGGGCGATCACCGTGGGCACGGCGAATTCGCCGGCCCGGGCATCGGTGCCGGGGCTCAGCAGGGCCGCCGCCCCCAGGACCGCGGCGGCCGTGGCGGCAACTACGCGCGCGTGCATGCAGACTCCTCGCGTCGAGTGAACACGGACAGCAACCACACTGTCAGCAGACAGTCAACGACGCCGGGCGCACGACGGCCACAGACGCGATGGATATGTCCCAAGTCCGCACACCGGTGCCGCACAACTGAGGCAAGGCCGTGTTTCTTTGCCGGAAAATCGTTCGACCATTCCGGTGGGGGTCATACTCTCTGCGACAACCCTGACCGCCCCGGCGGTCCTGGGCCGGGGGAACATTTCAAGGATTCCGGGACGCACGAGGGCGGAAGGGCAGCCGCGGATGCAAGGCACGGTCGACGGATTCAGCTATGGGGCCGTCACTCCATTGGTGGCCTATCTGATGGCCTGCCTCGGCGGCGCCCTCGGCCTGCGCTGCACCACCCGGTCCCTGCTGGTCACGCATTCCCGGAGGCCCGCCTGGCTGGCCCTCGGCTCGGCCGCGATCGGCTCCGGCATCTGGACCATGCACTTCGTCGCCATGATGGGCTTCGCCATCAAGGAGACGCCGATCCACTACGACAAGCCGATCACCTACGCGAGCCTCGCCCTCGCCATCGTCATGGTCGGCGTCGGGATCTTCATCGTCGGCTACCGGGGCGCCACCGGCACCGCGCTGTTCACCGGCGGCACCATCACCGGTCTGGGCGTCGCCTCGATGCACTACCTCGGCATGGCCGGCGTGCACTTCCACGGGCGGTTCACGTACAACACGTACACCGTCGCCGCCTCCGTCGTCATAGCGGTCGTCGCCGCCACCGCCGCGCTGTGGGCCGCCGGACGCGTCCGGGGCTTCATGTGGAGCGTGGGGGCGAGCCTCGTCATGGGGCTCGCGGTCAGCGGTATGCACTACACGGGCATGGCCGCCCTCGGCGTCCACCTCGACGGCACTTCGCACACTGGCGGAGGCGCGCCGGAACCGTCCGTGCTCGCGCCCATGCTGATCGGCCCGCTCGCCTTCCTGATCCTCGCGGGCGTCGTGGTGATCTTCGACCCGCTGATGATCATGGGTCGGCCCGTCCCCAGGCCCGTCGAGCACAAACCGGGGGTCCCGGCCTCCGCTGTCGCCTCCCACCTGCACCGGCGTCCCGCCCTCCACCACGGGCACCAGCCCGGGCATCCCGTCTCCCGGACCCCGCAGAACCGCTGATCCGGACCCGTTGTCAGTGCGGGGTCGTACGGTGGATGACATGCGGCCCGTTTCCCACATCGAACGCACGGTGGCGCCCTTCGAGGTCGTCAGCCCCTACCAGCCCAGCGGCGACCAGCCGACGGCCATCGCCGACCTGGCCAAGCGGATCGAGGCCGGTGAGAGGGATGTCGTCCTGCTGGGCGCCACCGGCACCGGCAAGTCCGCCACCACGGCGTGGATGATCGAGAAGCTCCAGCGTCCCACGCTCGTCATGGCGCCGAACAAGACGCTGGCCGCCCAGCTGGCCAACGAGTTCCGCGAGCTCCTGCCGAACAACGCGGTCGAATACTTCGTCTCCTACTACGACTACTACCAGCCCGAGGCCTACGTCCCGCAGTCGGACACCTACATCGAGAAGGACTCCTCGATCAACGAGGAGGTCGAGCGGCTGCGCCACTCGGCGACGAACTCGCTGCTCACCCGCCGCGACGTCGTCGTGGTCGCCTCGGTGTCCTGCATCTACGGCCTCGGTACCCCGCAGGAGTACGTGGACCGGATGGTCCCCCTCAGGGTCGGCGACGAGATCGACCGGGACGAGCTGCTGCGCCGCTTCGTCGACATCCAGTACACGCGCAACGACATGGCCTTCACCCGTGGCACCTTCCGGGTCCGCGGCGACACCATCGAGATCTTCCCGGTCTACGAGGAGCTGGCCGTCCGCATCGAGATGTTCGGCGACGAGATCGAGGCGCTGTCCACGCTGCACCCGCTCACCGGCGAGATCATCAGCGACGACCAGCAGCTGTACATCTTCCCCGCCTCCCACTACGTGGCCGGCCCCGAGCGCATGGAGCGGGCCGTCAACGACATCGAGAAGGAGCTGGGGGAGCGCCTGGCCGAGCTGGAGAAGCAGGGCAAGCTCCTGGAGGCCCAGCGCCTGCGGATGCGCACCACGTACGACATCGAGATGCTCCGCCAGATCGGCACCTGCTCCGGTGTGGAGAACTACTCGATGCACTTCGACGGTCGCTCGCCCGGTTCCCCGCCCAACACCCTGCTGGACTACTTCCCGGACGACTTCCTGCTCGTCATCGACGAGTCGCATGTCACCGTCCCGCAGATCGGCGCGATGTACGAGGGCGACGCCTCGCGCAAGCGCACCCTCGTGGAGCACGGTTTCCGCCTGCCCTCCGCCCTGGACAACCGCCCCTTGAAGTGGGAGGAGTTCCAGGAGCGCATCGGCCAGACCGTGTACCTCTCGGCGACCCCGGGCACCTACGAGATGTCGCGCTCCGACGGCGTCGTGGAGCAGATCATCCGCCCGACCGGCCTGGTCGACCCGGAGGTCGTGGTCAAGCCCACCGAGGGCCAGATCGACGACCTGGTGCACGAGATCCGCAAGCGCACCGAGAAGGACGAGCGCGTCCTCGTCACCACGCTCACCAAGAAGATGGCCGAGGACCTCACCGACTACTTCCTGGAGCTCGGCATCCAGGTGCGCTATCTGCACAGCGACGTCGACACCCTGCGCCGCGTCGAGCTGCTGCGCGAGCTGCGCTCCGGTGAGTACGACGTCCTGGTCGGCATCAACCTCCTGCGAGAGGGCCTCGACCTGCCCGAGGTGTCCCTGGTGGCGATCCTGGACGCCGACAAGGAGGGCTTCCTGCGTTCGGGCACCTCGCTGATCCAGACCATCGGCCGCGCGGCGCGCAACGTCTCCGGTCAGGTCCACATGTACGCCGACAAGATCACCCCGGCGATGGAGAAGGCCATCGAGGAGACCAACCGGCGCCGGGAGAAGCAGGTCGCCTACAACAAGGCCAACGGCATCGACCCGCAGCCGCTGCGCAAGAAGATCAACGACATCGTCGCGCAGATCGCCCGCGAGCAGGTCGACACCGAGCAGCTGCTCGGCACCGGCTACCGCAAGTCCAAGGACGGCAACGGCGCCAAGGCACCCGTCCCGGCCCTGGGCGACAAGGCGGCCAAGGGCGCGAAGGCCGGTAAGGCCGCCAAGGGCAAGGCGGCGGCCGTGGTTCCCACGGACCGCCCGGCGGCCGAACTCGCCGAGCAGATCGAGGAGATGACCGAGCGTATGCGCGCCGCCGCCGCGGAGCTGCAGTTCGAGATCGCGGCCCGGCTGCGTGACGAGGTCTCGGAGATGAAGAAGGAGCTGCGCCAGATGCGGGAGGCCGGTCTCGCCTGAGCCCCACCACCCTGCCGGACCTCGGTATATGCGCCAAGTGTTGCAACACCGACACAAAGCGCGGGCCGGGGTTCGGCACTGTCGGTGCCCCTGCGTAGGGTTCTGGACAACCGCGCACTGCGCGGCAACAGGGGACCTTCGAGAGGGGATTCAGCGGTGTCCGTCAACTTGAGCAAGGGTCAGGCCATCAGCCTGGAGAAGAAGGACGGGGGCACGCTGACCGCGGTCCGTATGGGGCTCGGCTGGCAGGCGGCGAAGCGGCGCGGTCTGTTCGGCTCCCGCACGCGCGAGATCGACCTGGACGCGTCGGCCGTTCTCTTCGCCGAGACCCAGCCGGTCGATGTCGTCTTCTTCCGCCACCTCGTGAGCGACGACGGTTCCGTCCGCCACACCGGTGACAACCTCGTCGGCGGCGCCGGACAGGGCGGTGACGACGAGGCCATCCTCGTGGACCTGCAGCGCGTTCCGGTTCACATCGACCAGATCGTCTTCACCGTGAACTCCTTCACGGGCCAGACCTTCCAGGAGGTGCAGAACGCGTTCTGCCGTCTCGTGGACGAGACCAACGGGCAGGAACTGGCCCGCTACACGCTGGACGGCGGTGGCGACTACACCGCCCAGATCATGGCGAAGGTGCACCGCGCGGGCCCGGGCTGGACGATGACCGCGCTGGGCACCCCGGCTTACGGCCGTACGTTCCAGGACCTGATGCCGGCGATCCAGCAGCACCTGTAGGACCGCCTGCCCGACCGGCGGGACGCACGACAGAACGACAACGACACAGGGGGACGACGGCGATGAAGGCCGAGCTGGTGCGGGGGCAGAACCACCCGCTGTCCCAGGTCCGGCTGACGATCCGGATCTCGGCCGGGGTGCCGGTTCTCGCCGGAGCCACGCTCGGCGACGAGAGCGGCACGGTGCACGGTCCGCACTGGGTGGCCCACCCCGGCGCGCCCGTCGTACCCGGTGTCGAGGTGCCCCGGCAGGCGGCCACCGAGCACCGGCTCGCCGTCGACCTGGGCGCCCTGCCCGAGGCCGTCCACCGCGTCGACGTCTTCCTCGCCCTGCCCACCGGGCCCGGGGCACCGCTCCGGTTCGGTGCCGTCGCCTCCCCGCACACGACGGTCGAGAGCCTCGACGGCACCGAACTCGCCTGTTACACCCTCACCGGCCTGGACAGCGAGACCGCCGTGCTCGCCCTGGAGCTGTACCGCAGACAGGGCGTCTGGAAGGTGCGTGCGGTGGGCCAGGGTTACGCGGCCGGACTCCCCGCACTCCTGACCGACCAGGGCCTTCGCGAGGCCGCCGCCCTCGCGGCAACCGCCCATGAGGCGGCGGCCTCCGGTGAGTCGGCCGACTCCGGCGAGGCGGCCGCCCCCGGCCCGTCCCGCACGCTGCAGGCGCCGCCCTCCGCACCGTCTGCGCACGAGACGTCGGCCCGCACGCCGCAGGGCACCTCCACGGCCCCACCGCACGACACGTCCGCCTCCGCCGCGCGCGTCACACCGGTCGCCGGGCCGTACGGCACCGACGCGCCCGAGCCCCGGGACACCGCCGCGTCCGGGACTGCTGAGCCGACTCCGTCCGGTACCCCGAGGCACTCGGAGCCGGCACCGCCGTATGACGCGCGGAACCCCCACGACACACAGGGACCCGGCGCAGCCTCGCGCGACCCCGGCACCCGGGTCGACTACAAGCACCCAGGCCGTCGCCAGAACGGCACACCGCCCCCGGCGGCTCCGACTGCCGACGACGGCGGGCCCGCGCAACCCGTCGCGGGCGACGCCGTGGGCTGGTCGATGGAGGAGCGGCTGTACAACCAGGTCTGGGGGATGTTCGAGGACCTGGCCCGCACGACCGCCGCGTACCGCAGCGCCGTCGACTTCGCCGACTCCCGCCTGGAGAAGGAGCTCGACCAGGTCCTCACCGACCCCCGCGGCAGGCTCGGCACCGCGGGCGACGTCGCGCGCGAGGCGGCCCATGCCCGCCGGACACAGCTGGTGGACCAGGCGCGTGCGGTCCTCGACCGTGACATCGCCCAGCTCACCGCGGAGTCCGAGGTGGTCGAGCCCGCGCTGCCGCCGGCCTACGCCCGCTGGGACAACCCCGTCTGGCACGGCTACCGCGTGCCCGCCGAGCCGCCGATGGCCCTGCGCCTCGGCGACCTCCATCTGCCCGAGAGCGAGCCGCTGCGCATCCCTCTGCTGGTCAGGCTGCCGCTGGAACGCGGCCTGTGGCTCGACAGCGGCCCGGCGGCGCCCAGCGGCTTCCCGGACTCCGCCGAACTGCGGCACCTGGCCATGGAGACGGCTGCGGCACTCGCGGCGCGGCTGCTCGCCGTGCATCCGGCGGCGGACTTCGCCGTGCAGGTCATCGACCCGGCCGGCACCGGGGCGGCGGCATTCGCCCCGCTCACGCGGACCGGGGTGCTCGCCGCGCCTCCCGCGACCGGCGCGGCAGGTGTGACGGAGGTGCTGGAGCGGCTCACCCGGAGGGTCGATCTGGTGCAGATGGCGGTGCGCGGCGGCGCGCCCGAGTCGCTGCCGGCCGATGTCGACACCGCCCGTCAGCTCCTGATCGTCAACGACTTCCCGCACGGCTTCGACGACCGGGCGGTGACCCGGCTGCGCTATCTCGCCGACGAGGGGCCCGATGTCGGTGTCCACCTCCTGCTGGTGGCGGACCGCGAGGACGCCGCCGCCTATGGCCCCCTGCTCGATCCGCTGTGGCGTTCGCTGATGCGACTCACCCCTGTGCCCGACGATCACTTCGCCGACCCCTGGGTGGGCCACGCCTGGACCTACGAACCGTCGCTGGTGCCGGCTGGCAGCCAGGTCGTGCACCAGGTGCTCACCGAAGTGGCGAGAGCCCTGACCAAGGGCCGGTAAAGGCTTTCCATCAGCGCATTTGGTCTTTATTTTACTTTTCCCTTTACCTTTCCTTGGTGATTGAGGTACTGTCTTCCGTACGGAGGGGAGTACTCCTGGCCGCGGCGCGCCCGTCAGTACGGACCGGTTCCGGTCCCGGGGCGCCGGCCCGACGCGGGTGGAAGAGACCTCCGGCAGCGACGACGCTGACGTGTTTGCCGTTACGTAATGCCGGAGGTGCAGTGGAAGTCTCCGTGGCCCTGTGGGTCCTGACCATCGTGGGCCTTGCCGCCCTGATCGCGGTCGATTTCCTCATCGGGCGCAAGCCCCACGAGGTGTCGATCAAGGAAGCCGGGATCTGGACCGTCGTCTGGATCGCCCTGGCCGGGCTGTTCGGCTTCGGCCTTCTCGTCTTCGGCGGCGGACAACCGGCCGGCGAGTTCTTCGCGGGATTCATCACCGAGAAGTCGCTGAGCGTCGACAATCTCTTCGTCTTCGTCCTGATCATGGCGAAGTTCGCGGTGCCCGCGCGGTACCAGCAGCGCGTCCTGCTCGTCGGCGTGCTCATAGCGCTGGTCCTGCGGGCCGTCTTCATTGCCGCGGGAGCCGCGATCATCGTCGGCTTCTCCTGGGTCTTCTACCTCTTCGGCGCCTTCCTGATCTGGACCGCCTGGAAGCTCATCAAGGAGGCCCGCGCTGACCAGGAGGACGAGGAGTACGAGGAGAACAAGCTGCTGAAGGCCGCGGAGCGCAGGTTCGGTGTCGCCGACCGGTACCACGGCACCAAGCTGTGGATACGGCAGAACGGCAAGCGGGTCATGACCCCGATGCTGGTCGTGATGCTCGCCATCGGTACCACGGACGTCCTGTTCGCCCTGGACTCGATCCCGGCGATCTTCGGTCTGACCCAGGACCCCTACATCGTCTTCACCGCCAACGCCTTTGCCCTCATGGGCCTGCGACAGCTGTACTTCCTCATCGGCGGCCTGCTGAAGAAGCTGGTCCACCTGTCGTACGGCCTGTCGATCATCCTGGGCTTCATCGGCGTGAAGCTGGTTCTGCACGCCCTGCACGAGTCCGGCGTTCACGTCCCCGAGATCAGCATCCCGGTCTCGCTCGGCGTGATCTGCGCGGTCCTGGTCGTCACGACCGTCACCAGCCTGATGGCCACCAGAAAGCGGGCCACCGTCGAGGCGGCGTACACCGACGGCGAAACCGCTCGGAAGGACAGCGTCGACGCCTGACGAAGCCTGCGGCAGGTATGGCCAGGTACCCGGCCCCACGGCGGAAGGACAAGCGGAAAGGAAAAGAAGTATCCGAAAAGAGCGGAATGCGAATCCTGTACCTCTCTGCGAACATCGCCGCATGATCACTCGGCGCCGGGCGCTCACCCGGCACTGGACGATCCTCGTGCCCGTCCTCGCGGTCGTCCTCCTGGTCCTCACCTGGGGCCGCAACCTGCCTGGCGCGGTCGTGGCCCTCGTGACCCTGGTGCTCGCCGGTTCCGTCCTGGCGGCCGTCCACCACGCCGAGGTCGTCGCCCACCGCGTCGGTGAGCCCTTCGGCTCCCTGGTGCTCGCCATCGCCGTCACGATCATCGAGGTGGCTCTGATCGTCACCCTCATGGCGGACGGCGGCAGTAAAAGTTCCACCCTGGCCAGGGACACCGTCTTCGCCGCCGTGATGATCACCTGCAACGGCATCGTCGGGCTGTGTCTGCTCGCCGCCTCCCTGCGGCACGGCACCGCCGTCTTCAACCCCGAGGGCACCGGGGCCGCCCTGGCGACCGTGGCGACGCTGGCCACCCTCAGCCTGGTGCTGCCGACCTTCACCACCAGCAAGCCCGGACCCGAGTTCTCCTCGGTGCAGCTGACCTTCGCCGCGCTGTCCTCACTGATTCTGTACGGACTGTTCGTGGCCACCCAGACCGTGCGCCACCGCGACTACTTCCTGCCGATCACCCGGCAGGGCGAGGTCATCACGGCCGACCACCACGCCCGGCCTCCGTCCGGGCGCACCGCCTGGATCAGCCTCGGTCTGCTCGGCCTGGCCCTGATCGGCGTGGTTGGCCTGGCCAAGGGGGTCTCGCCCACCATCGAGTCGGGCGTGGAAGCGGCCGGCCTGAACCAAGCAGTCGTGGGCGTGATCATCGCCCTGCTCGTGCTGCTGCCGGAGACGATCGCCGCGCTGCGCGCCGCACGCCGCGACCGGGTGCAGACCAGTCTCAACCTCGCACTCGGCTCGGCCATGGCCAGCATCGGCCTCACCATCCCGGCCGTCGCCCTCGCCTCCGTCTGGCTGTCCGGGCCGCTCGTCCTCGGCCTCGGCTCCACACACATGCTGCTGCTCGCGCTGACCATCGTCGTCAGCTCCCTGACAGTGGTGCCGGGACGGGCCACACCCCTGCAGGGTGGTGTCCACCTGGTCCTCTTCGCGGCCTACCTGGAGTTGGCCGTCAATCCGTAGTGCCCGCCCGTCCGGTCCGGCTGAGGGACGCTTGCAGTCGTCGGGTCGTCCCGGTGCCGGGCCGGTCAGCCCGTCGCCGGCTCCACCGCCGGTACGGGCACCGGCCGCGTCTCCGGAAGCAGCGCGAAGCACACCAGACTGATCAGCCCGATGCCCGTCAGATACACACCCACGGCCCAGGGCACACGCCCGCTCTGCTCCGCGAGCGCCGTGGCCACGATCGGGGTGAGCGCGCCGCCGAGGACCCCGCCGAGGTTGTAGCCCACTGCGGCGCCCGTGCAGCGCACCCGCGCCTCGTACAGTTCCGGCAGGTAGGCGGCGATGACCGCGAACATGGTGACGAAGGAGATCAGAGCGCCCAGGATGCCCAGGAACATCAGCAGCGGTCGGCCGGTGGCCAGCAGTGCCACCATCGGGAGCATCCACAGGACGCAGGCTGCGCACCCTGTCAGACACATCGGCCGCCGCCCGTAGCGGTCGCCGAGAAGCGCGACCAGGGGCGTGAGGGCGCCCTTCACGACCACCGCGGCCATGACGCAGGTCAGCATCACCGTCCGGCTGACCCCGAGCCGTTCCGTCGCATACGCCAGCGACCAGGTCGTCACCGCGTAGAACACCGCGTACCCGATGGCCAGCGCGCCGGCCGTCAGTAGCACCAGCCGCCCGTGATGCCGTACGACCTCGACGAGCGGCACGCGCGCGTGGTCGTCGATTTCCAGGAACCGGGGGCTCTCGGCGAGCGACGAGCGCAGCCACAGCCCGGCGAGCGCCGGCGCACCCGCGACCCAGAACGGCACGCGCCAGCCCCACCGCGCGAAGTCCGCGTCGGACAGTGCCGCCGACAGCGCCAGCATCACCCCGTTGGCGAGCACGAAGCCCACCGCGGGCCCCACTTGAGGAAAGCTCGACCACAGCGCACGTCGTGCGGGCGGCGCATGCTCCGCGGTCAGCAGCACCGCTCCGCCCCATTCCCCGCCGAGCCCGAGACCCTGCAGGAAGCGCAGCACGAGCAGCAACAGGGGTGCGGCGACGCCGATCGTCCCGTACGACGGCACACAGCCAACCGCGACCGTCGAAGCGCCAGTGACCAGCAGTGAGAGGACGAGCACCGGCCTGCGTCCGTGCCGGTCGCCGAGGTGCCCGAACACCACCGAGCCCAGCGGCCGGGCCACGAACCCCGCCCCGAACGTCACGAACGCCGCCAGCGTCCCCGCGACCGGCGAGAACGTCGGGAAGAACAGCGGCCCCAGGACCAGGGCCGCCGCGGTCCCGTAGACGAAGAAGTCGTAGAACTCGATCGCGGTCCCCGCCAGGGACGCGGCGGCGAGTCTCGTCATCGAAGGGGCGCTCACGGCACGCACAGGCTGCATGCCGCGTCAACCACGCGCCGTGATCAACAGTTACGGGGCGCGCGGAGGCGATCGGGCGACAGTGATGTGCGCCGAGGCCCCCGGTGCAGGCGGCCCGTCATGCGCTCCGGTCGGCGTGATAGACCGGGTGCGAGCGGCGGTCGTCGGCGTACCGCCCCGAACGGACCGGAGGAAACGTGCCCCGCACCCTGGCCAACGCCCCGATCATGATCCTCAACGGGCCCAATCTGAACCTGCTCGGTCAGCGCCAGCCCGAGATCTATGGCAGGGACACCCTGGCCGACGTCGAGGCGCTGTGTGCCAAGGCCGCGGCCGCGCACGGTGGCACGGTGGACTTCCGGCAGTCCAACCACGAGGGTGAGTTGGTCGACTGGATCCACGAGGCGCGCCTGAACCACTGCGGCATCGTCATCAACCCCGGCGCCTACTCCCACACGTCGGTCGCGATTCTGGACGCACTCAACACCTGCGACGGCATGCCGGTGCTGGAGGTGCACATCTCCAACATCCACCAGCGCGAATCGTTCCGGCACCACTCCTATGTCTCGCTGCGAGCCGACGGCGTGATCGCCGGATGCGGTGTGCAGGGCTACGTGTTCGGTGTGGAGCGGGTCGCCGCCCTGGTGGGCGCGGCCCAGGCCGAGGCGTAGACCGGGGGCTTCACAGCCTGCCCGCCTCCACGATCCGCCGCAGGAAGCGTCGCGTGCGCTCCTGCTGCGGGTCGCCGAAGACCTGCTCGGCGGTGCCGCGCTCCAACACGACTCCACCGTCCAGAAAACAAACCTGGTCGGCGACGTCCCGCGCGAAGCCCATCTCGTGCGTCGCCAGCACCATGGTCATGCCGTCGGCCTTCAGGTCCCGGACCACCTCCAGCACCTCACCCACGAGTTCGGGGTCGAGCGCCGCCGTGATCTCGTCCAGCAGCAACAGCCGCGGCCGTACGGCAAGCGCCCGTACGATCGCCACACGCTGCTGCTGACCGCCGCTGAGCCGGTCCGGATAGGCATCCGCCTTGGCGCTCAGTGCGAGGCGCTCCAGCAGCTCCCTGGCCCGTTCCTCGGCCTCGGCGCGGGGGACGCCGTGCACCCGGCGGGGCGCCAGCGTGATGTTGTCCAGCACCGTCATGTGCGGGAAGAGGTTGTACGCCTGGAACACCACGCCGATCCGGCGCCGGACCGCGTCCTGGTCGGCGCGTGGATCGGTGATCTCCTCGCCGTCCAGCCAGATCGCGCCGTCGTCGATCTCCTCCAGGAGGTTGGCGCAGCGCAGCAGCGTGGACTTGCCCGAACCGGAGGCGCCGATCAGCGCGGTCACCGTGTGCGGGGTGACCTCCAGACCGACGTCCCGCAGCACCACGGAGCCGCCGAAGGTCTTGCGGACGGACTCCATGCGCAGCACGGGCGTGACTGTGTCGCTCATAGCGATCCTCCCTGGGCCCGCTGCCGGTCCATGCGGGCCGTCACCCAGTCCGTGAAGCGGGTCATCGGAATGGTCAGGGCGACGAAGACCAGGCCCGCGACGATGTACGGGGTGTAGTTGAGGCTGCGCTGGGCGATGATGTCGGCCGCCCGAACGGCGTCGACCGCGCCGCCGATCGACACGAGCCCGGTGTCCTTCTGCAGGGACACGAGGTCGTTCAGCAGGGGAGGCACCTGACGGCGTACGGCCTGGGGGAGCACGACGAACCGCAGCGCCTGACGGTTGGTCAGACCCAGCGAACGGGCCGCGGCGCGCTGCGAGGGGTGCACGGACTCGATGCCGGCGCGGAACACCTCGGCGACGTAAGCCGAGTACGTCAGTGTCAGTGCCGTACCGCCGAGCAGCACAGGGTCGACGGTCACGCCCTGGAGGCGCAGCGCGGGCACCCCGAAGACGACGATCATCAGGTTGATGATCAGTGGCAGGCCGCGGAAGAAATCCGTGTACGCGGCCGCCAGCACACGCAGGGGAAAGAACACGGGCCCGGGCAGGGTGCGCGCGATGGCGATCAGCATGCCCAGAACGAGCACCAGCACGCCGCAGATCAGCAGCAGCCGGACGTTGAGCCACAGCCCTTCGAGGACCTTGGGAAAGGCCTCGCGCGCGTACTGCCCGTCGAAGAAGGTCTCCTTGGTGCGCGGCCAGCCGGGCGCGCTGACCACGACCAGGTAGAGGACGACGCCGGTGACCAGGGTCGACAGGGCGGCGATCGCCGTCGCGCGACGGGCACGCGCGCGTTTGTGACGCTCGCGCTCCAGCCGCCGCTCGGACGGGACGTACTCGTCGCGCAGGACGTCCTTGCCAAAGTCCTCCCCGGACTCCTCCTCCATGACCGTCACTTGAGCACCGGAGCGTCGACGGCGTCCGACAGCCACTGCTTCTCCAGCTTCGCCAGCGTGCCGTCCTTGCGCAGGGCGTCCACGGCCTGCGTCACGCACGACGAGAGGCCGCTGCCCTTGTCGAGGACGAGCCCGAACTGCTCCGGCGTGCCACCCTGGTTCTCGAACTGGCCGACGATCCTGGCGTCGGTCACCTGGGCCGAGGTGACGTAGAAGGCGGTCGGCAGATCGGTGACGATCGCGTCCACCTGGCCGTTCTTGAGCGCCGAGATGGCCTGGTCGTTCTTGGAGTACGCGGCCGCCTCCTGCGACGGCTTCACCACGTCACTGATGTAGTTGAGGCTCGTGGTGCCCACCTGGGCGCCCAGCTTGAGGCTCTTCAGGTCCGCGATGCTCCTCGCCTTGGCGGCCTTGCTGCTCTTCAGCGCGATGACGGCCTGGCGCACGTCGTAGTAGCCGGAGGAGAAGTCGACGGCCTTCCTGCGCTCGGTGCTGATCGACACCTGGTTGATGTCGAAGTCGAAGGTCTTCTCGCCGGGCGCGAACGCCTTGTTGAACGGCACGCTCTGCCAGACCACGGCGCTGTTGTCGTAGCCGAGCTGCTTCGCCACGGCGTACGCGACGGCCGATTCGAAGCCCTTGCCGTTGGCGGGCTTGTCGTCCTTGAACCAGGGCTCGTACGCCGGTTCGTCCGTCGCGATCGTCAGCTTTCCGGACGTCTTGGTGGCCAGCCTGCCCTTGGCGCAGCTCTTCGCTGCCGAGTCGGAGGAGGCGGCCGACGCCTTGTCGTCGGGCTGCGGGGCGCAGCCTACGGCTGTGGTGAGCAGGGCTACGGTGGCGGCGGCTGCCGCACGGCGCAGGACGCGAGGGGCTGGGTACATGGCGGGAGATTGGCAGCGAACCCCGCGTTTGTCCAGGTCACGACCATAACTGTCCGCATACTGGGAACGGGTGTTGCGGTCGTGTGAACACTCCTCACGGCGTGGGCCGTTGGCCTGGGCCGCCGGTCGAGGGCGTGGTTGGAGACCGGCGGCCCTGCCGCAGAGGAGCCGTCATCCTCTGCGGGGTTACCACCAGTCGACCGCGTGACAGCGCATACGGGGAGCGCGTACGCACCCCCGGCGCGTGCGAAACGTTCACACGGGGCGCGCGGCGAGAACGGGTGCGCAGCGCTCAGAAGAGGAAAGCGCCCGGCGCTCACCACCCGCGCGCGTGCCACTCCGGCAGATGCGGCCGCTCCGCGCCCAGGGTCGTGTCGTTGCCGTGCCCGGGATAGACCCAGGTCTCATCGGGCAGCACGTCGAAGATCTTCGTCTCCACGTCGTGGATCAGGCTGGCGAAGGCCTTCGGATCCTTGCGCGTGTTGCCGACGCCTCCCGGGAAGAGGCAGTCGCCGGTGAAGATGTGCGGATGGCCGTGCGGGTCGTCGTAGACCAGCGCGATCGAACCCGGGGTGTGCCCGACGAGGTGCCGTGCGGTGAGCTCCACCTGCCCCACCCTGATGACGTCGCCGTCGTTGACGAGGACATCGGTGGGCACGGGGATGCCGGGGGCGTCCTCGCGGCCGGCGTACGTACGCGCGCCCGTGGCCGCGACGACCTCGGCCAGCGCCTGCCAGTGGTCGCCGTGCTGGTGCGTGGTGACGACGGACGCGATGCCGTCGTCACCGATCATGCCGAGAAGTGTCTGCGCCTCGTTGGCGGCGTCGATCAGGAGCTGCTCGTCGGTGGCCCGGCAACGCAGCAGATAGGCGTTGTTGTCCATCGGGCCGACCGCGATCTTCGTGATCATCAGGTCTTTCAGCTCGTGCACATCCGCCGGTCCGCCGACCCTGACCTCTCCGGTGTACGTCATGGTGATCAGCCTATAGCGGGGACGGGCCCGCGGACCGTGCGCGACCTACAGCGGAGGCAGCTTCGGCAGCGCGCCGTCCGTGGTCAGCCCGGAGCCGTCACGCCGCCCGGCGAGCCAGCCCAGCAGGTCGGCGCCGGTGCCCTTCACCGCGACCGCTCCGCCCTCCGCGCCACCGCCCGTGGTCCAGATCCGGCCGTCGCTCGCAACCAGGCCGGTCGAGGGCACCTCCTTGTGCCCGGCGAAGCGCTCCGCGAGGAAGTCGATCTCCCGGTCCGTGAACTCGGCCGGAAGATCCTCCAGCTCGTACCCGATGCCGAGATCCACGTGGTGCAGCTCGACCTCGGCCCACCGCCGGAACGGCACCCGGGACGCGGAGTCGGTGACCCCGTTGCGCAGCTCCACCGTGCGCGACCAGTCCGCCGGGGCGTCCCCTGTCGCCTGGAAGCGGGCCGCGCTCTCGCGCAGGTCCGCGAGCTGGGCGTCGAGGGGACGCGGGGCGTCACGCTCGATGTCGGCGTCCCGCACCTCGGCGCTCGCGTACATGGGCCGGCCTTCGAGAACGTTCACGAGCGCGTCCGCGTTGCGGGCGAGGTGGGCGAGGACGTGCCCGCGGGTCCAGCCCGGAAGCCGTGACGGCTCGGCGAGCGACGCGTTGTCCAGTTCGGCGACCGCGCTGAGGAGCCGTTCGGTCGCGTCACGTACACATGCCAGGTCATGAGCGTGATCAATCATGGGCCTGACATTAGCCCCCACCACACCTTTGGGTGAAGGTGGTGAAGCTCGTCCGCAAATCGAAAGCACGTGCTATATCGTCGGAGGCGGCGTCGGGCATGCTGGATGGCCGGGGGTTGTTATGCAACCGGAGAATCCGACCGGCGTTGTCAGTGGCTCCCCCTAGTCTGAAGAAGCACGGGGGCCCCGCCCCTGTCACTTCTCTCAAGAAAGGTGCGGACCGGCGTGGCCGACCGTCTCATCGTCCGTGGCGCGCGCGAGCACAACCTGAAGAATGTCTCGCTCGACCTGCCGCGTGACTCGCTCATCGTCTTCACCGGCCTGTCCGGGTCGGGCAAGTCCTCCCTGGCCTTCGACACGATCTTCGCGGAGGGCCAGCGGCGCTACGTGGAGTCGCTGTCCTCGTACGCCCGCCAGTTCCTCGGCCAGATGGACAAGCCGGACGTCGACTTCATCGAGGGCCTGTCCCCGGCGGTCTCCATCGACCAGAAGTCGACCTCGCGCAACCCGCGCTCGACGGTCGGCACCATCACCGAGGTCTACGACTATCTGCGGCTGCTCTTCGCGCGCATCGGCAAGCCGCACTGCCCCGAGTGCGGCCGCCCCATCTCGCGCCAGTCGCCGCAGGCCATCGTCGACAAGGTCCTGGAGCTGCCGGAGGGGAGCCGCTTCCAGGTGCTGTCGCCGCTGGTGCGCGAGCGCAAGGGCGAGTTCGTCGACCTCTTCGCCGACCTGCAGACCAAGGGCTACTCCCGCGCGCGTGTGGACGGACAGACCATCCAGCTGTCCGACCCGCCGGCGCTGAAAAAGCAGGAGAAACACACCATCGAGGTGGTCGTCGACCGCCTCACGGTGAAGGAGTCCGCCAAGCGCCGCCTCACCGACTCCGTCGAGACCGCCCTCGGCCTGTCCGGCGGCATGGTCGTACTCGACTTCGTCGACCTCCCCGAGGACGACCCCGAGCGCGAGCGCATGTACTCCGAGCACCTGTACTGCCCGTACGACGACCTGTCCTTCGAGGAACTGGAGCCCCGCTCCTTCTCCTTCAACTCGCCCTTCGGCGCCTGCCCCGACTGCACGGGCATCGGCACGCGCATGGAGGTCGACCCCGAGCTGATCGTCCCGGACGAGGAAAAGACCCTGGACGAGGGCGCCATCCACCCGTGGTCGCACGGGCACACCAAGGACTACTTCGGCCGCCTGATCGGCGCCCTCGCCGACGCGCTCGGCTTCCGCACCGACATCCCGTTCGCGGGCCTGCCGCAGCGCGCGAAGAAGGCCCTGCTCCACGGCCACAAGACCCAGATCGAGGTCCGGTACCGCAACCGGTATGGCCGCGAGCGCGTGTACACCACGCCCTTCGAGGGCGCGGTGCCGTTCGTCAAGCGCCGGCACAGCGAGGCCGAGAGCGACGCCAGCCGCGAGCGCTTCGAGGGCTACATGCGCGAGGTGCCCTGCCCCTCCTGCGAGGGCACGCGCCTGAAGCCGATCGTCCTCGCGGTCACGATCATGGAGAAGTCGATCGCCGAGGTCTCCGCGATGTCGATCAGCGACTGCGCGGACTTCCTGGGCCGGCTGACGCTGAGCGCCCGTGACAAGAAGATCGCCGAGCGCGTGCTGAAGGAGGTCAACGAGCGACTGCGCTTCCTGGTCGACGTCGGTCTGGACTACCTCTCGCTCAACCGCGCGGCCGGCACGCTCTCCGGCGGCGAGGCCCAGCGCATCCGTCTGGCCACCCAGATCGGCTCCGGCCTGGTCGGCGTCCTGTACGTCCTGGACGAGCCGTCCATCGGCCTGCACCAGCGCGACAACCACCGGCTGATCGAGACCCTGGTCCGGTTGCGCGACATGGGCAACACGCTCATCGTCGTGGAGCACGACGAGGACACCATCAAGGTCGCCGACTGGGTCGTGGACATCGGCCCCGGCGCAGGCGAGCACGGCGGCAAGGTCGTGCACAGCGGCTCGCTGAAGGAGCTGCTCGCCAACACCGAGTCGCAGACCGGCGCGTACCTCTCCGGCCGCAAGGCGATCCCGGTGCCGGACATCCGGCGGCCGCGCGACCCGTCCCGGCAGCTCACCGTGCACGGTGCCCGTGAGAACAACCTGCAGGACATCGACGTGTCCTTCCCGCTGGGCGTGTTCACGGCCGTCACCGGCGTCTCCGGATCGGGCAAGTCGACGCTGGTCAACGACATCCTGTACACGCACCTGGCGCGCGAGCTGAACGGCGCGAGGAACGTCCCCGGACGGCACACGCGCGTGGACGGCGACGACCTGGTCGACAAGGTCGTGCACGTCGACCAGTCACCGATCGGCCGCACCCCGCGGTCCAACCCGGCGACGTACACCGGCGTCTTCGACCACATCCGCAAGCTGTTCGCCGAGACCACCGAGGCGAAGGTCCGCGGTTACCTGCCCGGTCGCTTCTCCTTCAACGTCAAGGGCGGCCGCTGCGAGAACTGCGCGGGCGACGGCACCATCAAGATCGAGATGAACTTCCTCCCGGACGTCTACGTCCCGTGCGAGGTCTGCCACGGTGCCCGGTACAACCGGGAGACCCTGGAGGTCCACTACAAGGGCAAGTCCATCGCCGACGTGCTGAACATGCCGATCGAGGAGGCCACCGACTTCTTCGAGGCCGTCCCGGCCATCTCCCGGCACCTGAGGACGCTGAAGGACGTCGGCCTCGGCTACGTCCGCCTCGGCCAGTCCGCCACCACCCTCTCCGGCGGTGAGGCCCAGCGCGTGAAGCTGGCCAGCGAGCTGCAGAAGCGATCCACCGGACGCACGGTCTACGTCCTGGACGAGCCCACCACCGGTCTGCACTTCGAGGACATCAGCAAGTTGCTGAAGGTTCTCGGCGGCCTGGTCGACAAGGGCAACACGGTCATCGTCATCGAGCACAACCTCGACGTGATCAAGACTGCCGACTGGATCGTCGACATGGGCCCGGAGGGCGGTGCCGGCGGTGGCCTCGTGGTCGCCGAGGGCACGCCCGAGGAGGTCGCCGGGGTCCCGGCCAGCCACACCGGCAAGTTCCTGCGGGAGATCCTCGGCGCCGATCGCATCAGCGACGCGGAACCGGTGAAGGCGCCGCGGTCGGGCACGGCCAAGAGGACGGCCGCCGCGAAGACGGCGGCGAAGAAGACGGTGACGGCCAAGGCCAACAACACGGCGACCAAGAAGGCCGATGCGGCCACGAAGAAGGTGGCGACCGCGAAGAAGACGACGCGCAAGGCCTGACAAACCATCAGAAAAAGCGGCGCCCCGCGGGAACTTCCCGCGGGGCGCCGCTCGTTCCACCATCAGCCACCCCGGCTCCGGGGTCCGAGGGGTCCCCGCATCACGGATCCGGCAGCACCTTGACAACAGCAGAGAGGAAAATAGCGGAGAGAAAACGGGGCGTTCACAGATCACCGAGCTCCGTCGCGAACGGCGGCTCAGCCCCCGCTCGCGAGCAGGTGATCGCAGCCGCGCGTGCCGCGAAGCGCAGCAGCCGCGTCCAGCCCTCTGTCCCGAGGGCGGCGAGCGCTTCCTCCGACAGCGCGTCCAGGGCGGAAAGCCCGTGCAGCAAGGCCGCGTTCACCGTGTCACCGGCGCCGATGGTGTCCACCACGGCGACCTTCTCACCCGGCACGACGTGCTCCGCACCGTCCCGGGTGAACGCAGTCAGACCCTCCCCGCCCCGGGTCACCACGACGGCCGCCGGTCCCGCGGCCAGCCACTCCCGCGGGGTGCCGCCCAGCCACTCGGCGTCCTCCGCGGACAGCTTCAGCAGCGTCACCGAGGGCAGCCAGCTCTTGAAACGCGCCCGGTAGGCGTCCGCGTCCGGAATCAGCCCCGCCCGGATGTTGGGGTCGAGCGCGGTGAACAGCCCCTGCCCGGCCGCCGTGCGCATCAGCTCCTCATAGGCGCTCGCCCCCGGCTCCAGGACGAGCGAGCAGGTGCCGAAGGACACCGCGCGCGTGTCGGCGGGCAGCACGGCGGGGGCGGTGAACAGGCGGTCGGCGGTGCCGTCCACATAGAAGGAATAGGCGGCAGAGCCGCTGCCGTCGATCGTGGCCACCGCGAGCGTCGTCGGCTCCGCCCCGCGCTGCACGCCCGACACGTCCACCCCCGCCCGCCGCAGCCCGTCCAGCAGGGCCTCGCCGAAGGCGTCGCGTGAGGTCCGGGAGCAGAACGCGGTGCGTGACCCGAGCCGGCCAAGGGCCAGCGCGGTGTTGTACGGGCCGCCGCCGAGCGCCGGCTTCAGGCCTGCAAGGGCGCCGGAGCCCTGCGGTACCAGGTCTATCAGTGCCTCACCGGCGACGACGATCACGAGGCGGTTCCCTTCTCCGACGGCGTGGATGACGCGATGTGCCCGGGCTTCTCGGAGCTGCCCGGCTCCTCCGGGCACCCGCAGGACGTGCGATGGACGAACGCGCACGGCAGCCGCACTGTCCGGCTCGCCCGGCGCGGCTCGGCGAGACGGTCCAGGAGCACCTGGACGGCCAGCGTGCCCAACTCCCTGCTGGGCTGCGCGATGGCGGTGAGCCGGGGGGAGAAGAGGTCGGCCCAGGCGAAGTCGTCGAAGCAGCACAGGGCGATGTCGTCCGGGACGGACAGGCCGTGCCGGCGCAGGGCGCGCAGGGCGCCGATGGTCATGGCGTTGTTGGCGGTGACGAGTGCCGTGGGTGGTTCGGGGAGGGCGAGCAGGGCGGCCGTGGCCTGCTCGGCACCCGAGGACTCGGAGTTGCCGGACACGAGGAGCCGTTCGTCGAAGTCCAGCCCGGCGGCGCTGAGGCCGTCCCGGTAGCCGGAGACACGCTCACTGGTGGTGCTGAGCCCGGGCAGGCCCGCGACCAGGCCGATTCTGTGATGGCCTCGCCCGGCGAGATGGGTGACCAGACGGGCGGTCGGCTCGGCGCTGTCGGCGCAGACCTGGTCGTACCAGGGCGCGTCCTCGTCGCAGGCCGCGCCGGCTCCAGCACCTGTCGCAAGGCCCTCCATCGCGCCCGCATCGACCCCTGGTCCGGGAACGCCCGCATCGATCACCCGGTCCAGGAACACGGTCGGCACGGAGTGCCGGCGGAGATAGCCGACCAGTTCGTCAGGACGCGCGGAGGGAGCGACGATCACGCCGTCCACCCGGCGTTCATGGAGGAGCTGCACGACCTTGCGTTCGTGCCCGGGGTCGTCGTGCGGGTCCGTGATGAGCAGGCTGTAGCCCGCCGCCAGGGCGGCGGTCTCGACGCCCTGGAGGATCTCCGTGAAGTACGGGTTGCTGATCGCCGACACCGCCAGCCCGATGGAGCGGGTGCGGGAGGTCACCAGGGACCGCGCCAGGGTGTTCGGGGTGTAGCCGAGGGCGTCGATCGCGTCGAGCACGGCCTGGCGGGTGTGGGGCAGCACGGGGCGGGTGCCGTTCAGCACGTGCGAGACGGTCGCGACGGAGACTCCGGCGTTCCGCGCGACGTCCGCCATCGTGGGCATCGTGTCTCCTTGCCGACCGACCGAGCGCAGTCCTTCCGGCTGGGACCGTATCCCATCGACCGCCTCCGCGTAAACGCTTGCGCAAGCGATTACGCCCTTCCCTCCTTGTGCGCGCATGCGCCGCAACCCCGCTCCGGGCGCCGCTTCCCGCAGGCACCGCCCCCGCCCCGAGGCCGGCCCCTGCGCCCGGGTATCGTCGCCCTGCACACCCCTTGAGCAGTGGAGTCCCAGATGCCCGCCCGACCGTCCGCGAGCCGTCGTACCGTCCTCCGAGGGGCCGCCGTGGCCCCCGTCGCCGGGCTCGGCCTGGCAGCGTGCTCGGTTCCGGGTGAGAGTGGCTCGGTCACGGCCACTCCGACCGCGCCGGTGGACCTCGGCGCCGAGAACGAGGTCTCGAAGGGTGGCGCCAAGCTCTACCGGGACCACAACGTGGTCGTCAGCCGGGACGGGAACGGCGCGCTGAAGGCCTACAGCACGATCTGCACGCACGCCGGGTGCCCCATCAACAAGCTCCAGGGGACGACCCTGATCTGCCCCTGTCACGGCAGCCAGTTCGACGCCGTGACCGGCAAGGTGGTCCAGTCACCGGCCACCGAGCCCCTGACCGAGCTGCCCGTGAAAGCGACGAACGGCAGGATCATCGCCGGCCCGGCCGCCTGACCGGGGCGTACGGCCGCACAACACCGCCGGCGCAGTCGCGTGCGCCGTCATGCCCGGGTGCAGCAGTGCCGCCACGCCGCTGCGCCGGGCGCCGCGTCACCGCCGCTGCCGCCCCGCGTCCCACCCGCCGCCACGGCGCCGTCACGCTCGGAGACCCGTACGCCGCGCACCCGCACCCGCCACCCCGCGAGCCCTGGCTCATCGCTCGAGCGGCCGGTCCGAAACGCCCCAACACCCTTACACCCGAGGCGACTTCACTCGACGAATTCACCCGGCTCTTTCAATCCCATTCCCACGCGATGCCGACGATGCCGGGTCGGATCCGTGGTTCGACCACGTGGACGCAGTGGTGGGGGCCGGTGAGCGGCAGTTCGTGGCGGGCGCTGCGGGGGGCCGCCGCCGAGTGCTGGGTGAAGCGATGACAGCGGACCGGCAGCGCGGCCGCGTCGAACCGTACCTGGAGGGCGTACTGCCCGCCGGGGAAGCCGAAGCGGTGGAGGTACTCGCGGCAGGGTCCGGCCGTGCCGTCCTCGATGCCGTACCGGAACAGGAAGGTGTCGCCGGCGCGCAGCCGGATGTCGAAGAGCAGCTCCGCGGCCAGCACGCCGGTGTCCTGGTCCCAGCGGACACGTCCGGTGCGGCAGTTCTCCAGCGCTCGCACTCTGGTGTCGTGCGGGCGGCAGCCGGGGTCGCCATGGTGCACGGCGACGAAACGGTCGACGCCGTCGCGGTGGGCGCGCACGATGTGGTGAGCCTCGCGGCCGGCCAGCTCGCGCCGGGCGCCGATGCGGACGCATTCGTGGTGGCCCAGGGTGTGCAGCCCGCCGTCGAGGGACCAGCCGAGCTCGGCCCGGAGCCGGTCCAGGACGTCCGAGGCCTCGAGCAGGGAGCGGTAGGAGCGCCCCGCCGGCCGTCCGCCCGCTGTGCGCGCGTCGGCCTCGGCGAGCAGCCGGATCAGTGACTCGTCCGGCAGCTGGAGGATCTCCTCCAGCGCCCGTACGGCCCGTAGCGACTCCGGGCGCTGCGGGCGGCGGGCACCCTGCTGCCAGTAACTGAGGCTGGTGACCCCGACCTTGACCCCGTGGCGGGACAGATGGTGCTGGACGCGCTGGAGCGGCAGCCCGCGTGCGGCGATCGCGGCGCGCAGCGCCACATGGAAGGGGCCGCCCCGCAGGGCCGTGTCCAGTTCCGCGGTGGGGAGGTGCGCGTGCTCTGTGGCATGCCGCATGCCGGGGCGCCTTTCTGTGAGGTGTCGCTACGGCTGGTCAGGCCGCCTGCGCTGGTGTGCGGGGCCACCCCCGTGGGCGCGGTGGACGCCCCTGGCTGCGCACGCCGCACCTGTTCGAGCGCGTGCACGGCCCCGAGTTCCCCCGCATTGAAGCGTGTTGACCAGACCCCGACAACACCTCGAACCCGCCACGGCCGCCCCTGGCCGGGCCGCGGCTCCGCGCCGGGGCTTTCTGCCACGAGGGTCACGCCCGCCCCAGTCGCCCGATGGGAAGATCGACACGTGACCGGAACCTGGACCTTCGACGGCGATGCCGTGACCGGCGATCGCACGGCCCGTGACCGGTGATGGCACGCCGTGACGGAGGCGGAGGCGGTCACCGTGCCGCGGCGGCGGATCGCCGAGGGCCGGCTCGAAACCTGGCTGACCGGCCCCGTAGGGCGCCTACTGTCCGCGGTGTGCAACACCGGCAGCGTGAGACGTACCCCGACGAGGCCTCCGTGCCGCTCGACGAGGCGTTCCGGATCGTCCGGCACGTGATCGACACGGGCCTGCCGCACGGCGGACACGGGATGGGCTGTGGACAGGTGAACGGCACGGGCGTGGGCGTTGTCCACAGGCCCGACGCGGTGTCGGTGCTCGCCAGTAGGGTGTGAGACATGGCCGATCCCTCCAGCTACCGCCCCAGGCCGGGTGAGATCCCGGACTCCCCCGGGGTGTACAGGTTCCGTGACGAGCACCGCCGGGTGATCTACGTCGGAAAGGCGAAAAGCCTGCGCCAGCGCCTGGCGAACTACTTCCAGGACCTGGCGAACCTGCACCCGCGCACCCGGACGATGGTGACCACCGCCGCGTCCGTGGAATGGACCGTGGTGTCCACGGAGGTGGAGGCCCTCCAGCTGGAGTACTCCTGGATCAAGGAGTTCGACCCCCGGTTCAACGTCAAGTACCGCGACGACAAGAGCTACCCGTACCTCGCGGTGACGATGAACGAGGAGTTCCCGCGCGTGCAGGTGATGCGTGGTCACAAGAAGAAGGGCGTTCGGTACTTCGGGCCGTACGCGCACGCGTGGGCCATCCGGGACACCGTCGACCTGCTGCTGCGCGTGTTCCCGGTGCGCACCTGCTCGGCCGGCGTGTTCAAGAACGCCGCCCGCACCGGCCGCCCGTGCCTGCTCGGGTACATCGGCAAGTGCTCCGCCCCCTGCGTCGGCCGGATCAGCCCCGAGGACCACCGGGACCTGGCCGAGGAGTTCTGCGACTTCATGGCCGGCCGCACCGGCACCTACCTCCGCCGTCTGGAGAAGCAGATGACGGAGGCGGCCGAGGAGATGGAGTACGAGCGGGCGGCGCGGCTGCGCGACGACATCGAGGCCCTTCGAAAGGCCATGGAGAAGAACGCCGTCGTACTCGCCGACGCGACGGACGCCGATCTCATCGCCGTCGCCGAGGACGAGCTGGAGGCGGCCGTCCAGATCTTCCATGTGCGCGGCGGCCGGGTGCGCGGCCAGCGCGGCTGGGTGACCGACAAGGTCGAGGAGATCACCACCGGCGCCCTGGTCGAGCACGCCCTGCAGCAGCTCTACGGCGAGGAGACCGGGGACTCCGTCCCCAAGGAGGTCCTGGTCCCGGCGCTGCCCGAGCCCGTCGAACCGGTCCAGGAGTGGCTGACCGGGCGCCGCGGAGCGAACGTCTCGCTGCGCATCCCGCAGCGCGGTGACAAGAAGGCGCTCATGGAGACCGTGCAGCGCAACGCCCAGCAAGCGCTCGCGCTGCACAAGACCAAGCGCGCCTCCGACCTGACCACGCGCTCACGCGCCCTGGAGGAGATCGCCGAGGCCCTCGACCTGGACAGCGCCCCGCTGCGCATGGAGTGCTACGACATCTCCCACCTCCAGGGCGACGACGTGGTCGCCTCCATGGTGGTCTTCGAGGACGGCCTGCAGCGCAAGAGCGAGTACCGCCGCTTCCAGATCAAGGGCTTCGCGGGCCAGGACGACGTCCGCTCCATGCACGAGGTGATCACCCGCCGCTTCAGGCGGTACCTCGCCGAGAAGGAGAAGACGGGGGAGTGGGCCGACGGCTCCTGCACCGAGGACGCCCTCAGCGACGGCGACGGCACCCTCACCGGCCCGGACGAGATCACCAACTTCCTCAAGGACGACGACGGCCGTCCGAAGAAGTTCGCCTATCCGCCCCAGCTCGTCGTGGTCGACGGCGGGCAGCCCCAGGTCGCCGCGGCCCGGCGCGCCCTGGACGAGCTGGGCATCGACGACATCGCCGTCTGCGGCCTCGCCAAGCGCCTGGAGGAGGTCTGGCTGCCCGGCGACGACGACCCGGTGGTCCTGCCCCGCACCAGCGAGGGCCTCTATCTGCTCCAGCGCGTTCGTGACGAGGCCCACCGGTTCGCGATCACATACCAGCGCACCAAGCGCGCCAAGCGCTTCCGGGCCGGTCCCCTGGACGACGTCCCCGGCCTCGGCGAGACCCGCAAACAGGCGCTCATCAAGCATTTCGGCTCGGTGAAGAAGCTGCGGTCCGCCACAATCGAGGAGATCCAGGAGGTGCCCGGGATAGGCCGGAAGACGGCCGAGACCATCGCCGCGGCCCTCGCCCAGGCGGCTCCGGCCGCACCCGCCGTGAACACGGCGACCGGAGAGATCATGGATGACGGGGAACCCGATACGACGGCGGGTTCCCCGGGGGAGCCCGTAACCGCGGGCCTCCCGGACGAACGACGGGGGCAGGAGAGATGACCGAGCACGACGAACAGCCCACAGCAGAGCGAGATCGGGCCCACACGGAAGCGGGGCAGGATCAGCCGCACCCCGCGGCCGGCGAGCAGCCCGCGGCCCAGGAAAACGGAGCACAGGTGAGCACGGACGGTACGCCGGCCGCAGGCCCGGAGGCGGCCATCCCCGAGCTGGTGATCATCTCCGGCATGTCCGGAGCCGGACGGTCGACGGCGGCGAAGTGTCTGGAGGACCTCGGCTGGTTCGTCGTGGACAACCTCCCGCCCGCCCTCATCCCCACCATGGTGGAGCTGGGCGCCCGCTCACAGGGCAATGTGGCGCGGATCGCGGTCGTGGTGGATGTACGCGGCCGGCGCTTCTTCGACAACCTGCGCGAATCCCTCGCCGACCTCGACACCCGGGGCGTCACCCGGCGGATCGTCTTCCTCGAGTCCTCCGACGAGGCCTTGGTGCGCCGCTTCGAGTCGGTGCGCCGCCCGCACCCGCTGCAGGGCGACGGCCGCATCGTGGACGGCATCGCCGCCGAACGCGAGCTGCTGCGCGAGCTGCGCGGCGACGCCGACCTGGTGATCGACACCTCCAGCCTGAACGTGCACGAGCTGCGCGCCAAGATGGACGCCCAGTTCGCCGGCGAGGAGGAGCCCGAGCTGCGGGCCACCGTGATGTCCTTCGGCTTCAAGTACGGCCTCCCGGTCGACGCCGACCTGGTCGCGGACATGCGGTTCCTGCCCAACCCGCACTGGGTCCCGGAGCTGCGCCCCTTCACCGGTCTCAACGAGGAGGTCGCCGCCTATGTCTTCAACCAGCCGGGCGCGAAGGACTTCCTCGACCGGTACGCGGAACTGCTGCGCCTGATCGCGGCGGGCTACCGGCGCGAGGGCAAGCGGTATGTGACGATCGCCATCGGCTGTACCGGCGGCAAGCACCGCTCGGTCGCGATGTCGGAGAAGCTCGCCGCGCGTCTCGCGGCCGAGGGCGTGGAGACGGTGGTCGTACACCGGGACATGGGACGGGAATGACGGAACGTACACGGCGGCTCGGCAGGCTGCGCCGGATGGTGCCGGAGGGGCGCGCCAGCCGTGCCACGACCGAGGGAGCGGCCCGCCCCGCCGAAGCCCGCGGCGGCCGGCCCCGCCGCCGGGGCGCCCAGCCGAAGGTGGTCGCGCTCGGCGGCGGCATGGGTCTGTCCGCCTCGCTCGCCGCGCTGCGCCGGATCACCGGTGATCTCACCGCCGTCGTCACCGTGGCCGACGACGGTGGCTCCAGCGGCCGGCTGCGCGACGAGCTGGGCGTGCTGCCGCCCGGCGACCTGCGCAAGGCGCTGGCCGCACTGTGCGGCGACGACGAGTGGGGCCAGACCTGGGCCCGGGTCATCCAGCACCGCTTCCAGTCCCAGGGCGATCTGCACGAGCACGCGGTCGGCAACCTGCTGATCGTCGCCCTGTGGGAGCAGCTCGGCGACCATGTGCAGGCCCTGGACCTGGTCGGCAAACTGCTCGGCGCGCACGGCCGGGTGCTGCCCATGTCCGCCGTACCGCTGGAGCTGCAGGCCCTGGTCAAGGGGCACGACCCCAAGCGCCCGGACGAGGTGGACACCGTGCGCGGGCAGGCGAATGTCGCCCTCACGACCGGCGAGGTCCAGTCGGTGCACCTGGTGCCGCACGACCCGCCGGCCGTGCCCGAGGCCGTTGCGGCGGTCCTGGACGCCGACTGGGTGGTGCTCGGCCCCGGCTCCTGGTTCTCCTCGGTGATCCCGCACCTGCTCGTCCCCGAGCTGCTGGACGCCCTCACCGAGACCAAGGCACGCAAGGTGCTGTCGTTGAACCTCGCCCCGCAGCCGGGAGAAACCGAGGGCTTCTCCCCGCAGCGTCATTTGGAGGTTTTGGGCCGACACGCCCCTAAACTCGCCCTGGACGTGGTGCTGGCCGACGAGGCCGCCGTGCCCGATCGCGACTCGCTCACCGAGGCCGCCAAGCGGCTGGGAGCCGCGGTCGAGCTGGCGCCGGTGGCCCGGACCGACGGAACACCCCGGCACGACCCGGAGCTGTTGGCCGCCGCGTACGACCGTATTTTTCGGATGCATGGAAGGATCGGCCCATGGCGATGACGGCAGCGGTGAAGGACGAGATCTCCCGGCTACCCGTCACCCGGACCTGCTGCAGGAAGGCGGAGGTCTCCGCCATCCTGCGGTTCGCCGGCGGCCTTCACCTGGTGAGCGGGCGCATCGTGATCGAGGCGGAGCTGGACACCGCGATGGCGGCCCGCCGTCTCAAGCGGGACATCCTGGAGATCTTCGGCCACAGCTCCGAGCTGATCGTGATGGCGCCCGGCGGGCTGCGCCGCGGCTCGCGCTATGTCGTACGTGTCGTCGCGGGCGGCGACCAGCTGGCCCGTCAGACGGGGCTGGTGGACGGCCGGGGCCGTCCGATCCGCGGCCTGCCCCCGCAGGTGGTCTCCGGGGCCACCTGTGACGCGGAGGCGGCCTGGCGCGGCGCCTTCCTGGCGCACGGCTCGCTGACCGAGCCCGGTCGTTCCTCCTCCCTGGAGGTGACCTGCCCGGGCCCGGAGGCCGCGCTCGCGCTGGTCGGCGCCGCCCGCCGGCTGTCGATCGCCGCGAAGGCCCGTGAGGTGCGGGGCGTGGACCGGGTGGTCGTCCGCGACGGCGACGCGATCGGCGCGCTGCTGACCCGGCTCGGCGCGCACGAGTCGGTGCTGGCCTGGGAGGAGCGCCGGATGCGCCGCGAGGTGCGGGCGACGGCCAACCGGCTCGCCAACTTCGACGACGCCAACCTGCGCCGTTCGGCCCGGGCCGCCGTGGCCGCCGGTGCGCGGGTGCAGCGGGCGCTGGAGATCCTGGGCGAGGAGGTCCCCGAGCACCTCGCCGCCGCCGGACGCCTGCGCATGGAGCACAAGCAGGCCTCGCTGGAGGAGCTGGGCGCGCTCGCCGACCCGCCGCTGACGAAGGACGCGGTCGCGGGCCGTATCCGCCGCCTGCTGGCCATGGCCGACAAGCGCGCCGCCGACCTGGGCATCCCGGGCACGGAGGCGAACCTCAGTGAGGAGCTGGCGGACAACCTGGCCGGCTGAGCCGGCGGGGCCAACGGGCCGGTGCCGAGGGCCAGTTGAGGCCTGGGCACCGGCCTTCGCGTACCCGGCGAACCGTCAGGTGCGTGGCCGTTAGGCGCTCTTGACTCGATCTTTGACTGACATGAGCCTGGCAACCTGTTCGCCGCTGTGGCGGACCACCGCTAGGGGGGTTCATGAGACACAGAGCGAGATCGATCCTCGCTGTCGGCGCGCTCCTGATCGGCGGAGCGAGCCTCGCACCCGTAGCCCAGGCACGGAGCGGAAGCCCGGCGCGGTCCGACCCGGACGCGGTCAAGGTCTTCCGTGCCGAGGTCACCAAGCAGCAGATACCCCTGCTTCTCAAGGCCGGTCAGGACGGTGACGAACTCGCCGAGCAGGCCGCCGGGGGCGGAAAGGCCGGGAAATCCGAGGTCGAGGTCTACCTCACCGACCAGCAGGCCGCGAAACTCCGCGAACAGGGCGTCGACCTCACCGAGCACACCGTGCCGGCCAAGGCACGGGCGCTCATCGAGAAGGCCTCCCAGGGCGTGTTCCGCCCCTACGGCGGAAGCGGCGGACTCAAGCAGGAGATCCTCCGCACCGCCCAGGCCAACCCGGGTCTGACCAAGGTCGAGTCCATCGGAAAGACGGTCGACGGCCAGGACATCCTCGCCCTCAAATTGACCAGGGGAGCCAGGAAGACGAAGGACGGCTCCAAGCCGTCCGTGCTGTATCTGTCCAACCAGCACGCCCGTGAGTGGATCACTCCGGAGATGACCCGGCGCCTGATGCACTACTACCTGGACCGCTACAGGACCGACCAGCGCATCCGGAGGATCGTCGACTCCACCGAGCTGTGGTTCGTCATCTCGGCCAACCCCGACGGCTACGACTACACGTTCAAGAACTCCACGACCCGCCTGTGGCGCAAGAACCTGCGGGACGTCAACGGCGACGGTGTCATCGGCACGGGTGACGGCGTCGACCTCAACCGCAACTTCCCCTACAAGTGGGACTACGACGACGAGGGTTCGTCCCCCGACCCCACCAGCGAGACCTACCGCGGCGCGAGCCCCGAGTCCGAGCCCGAGACGAAGGCGCTGGACGGCTTCGAGAAACGCGTCGGGTTCCGGTACGCCGTCAACTACCACTCCGCCGCCGAACTCCTCCTCTACGGCGTCGGCTGGCAGGTCGCCACCCCCACCCCGGACGACGTCCTCTACAAGGCACTCGCCGGCACCCCGGACAACCCGGCCATCCCCGGCTACCGTTCGCAGGTCTCCTCGGAGCTGTACACCACCAACGGCGAGGCGGACGGGCACGCGTCGAACGTCAACGGCATCGCCATGTTCACCCCCGAGATGTCGACCTGCCAGACCGCGTCGGCCATCGACCCGAACGACGCCTGGAAGCCCGAGGACTGCCAGTCGGTCTTCAACTTCCCCGACGACGAGAAGCTGATCCAGCAGGAGTTCGCCAAGAACATCCCGTTCGCGCTCTCCGTCGCCGAGACCGCCGTGCACCCGGACAGCCCCGTCTCCTCGGTCGGGCTGAGCGCCGCCGACTTCACCCCGGCCACGTTCCCCACGTCGTACGCGCGGGGTGCGGACCAGGAGGTCTCCGTCGTCGTCCGCAAGGCGATCCGCGACAAGGAGCTGAAGTACCGCGTCAACGGTGGCCGTACCCACGACCGGGCCCTGCGGCGCTGGAAGGGCGGCCGGACCTACGGCGGCCACGACGACCTGTACTTCGACGAGTACCGGGCCAGGGTGCAGGGCGGCAAGCCGGGCGACACGGTGGAGGTCTGGTTCACCGGCGAGACGAAGGACGGCAGGAAGGTCGCCGGCTCGCACTTCACGTACACCGTCGCCGAGCGGCCGAAGGCCGACACGCTCGTCGTCGCCGAGGAGGGCGCGGCCGCGACCCAGGCGCAGAAGTACGTGGACGCCGTCAGGGCGGCCGGACACACGGCGATGGTGTGGGACGTCGCCACCCAGGGAGCCCCCCACGCGCTCGGCGTACTGAAGCACTTCAAGACGGTCGTGCACTACTCGGGCGCCGCCGGCCCCGGCAACGCCACCCAGCTCCAGCTGCGCGCCTACCTCAACGAGGGCGGCCGGCTGATCGAGGCCGGTGAACAGGCCGGCGGCAGCGTCGACCTCGGCGACGGCACCCTCTCGGACGACTTCAGCCAGTACTACTTGGGCGCCTACAGCCGTACGACGACCAAGGGAGCCACCGGCTTCACCGGCACCGGCGCCCTGGACGGCTACTCCGGTGCCCTCGGCGACGCACCGGGCAACCCGCTGGAGGCGGCCGGCACCTACGGCGTCACCTCGGACGAGCTTCCGGTGTCCGCGTACCCGCAGTTCAAGAGCGCGGGCGCGGGCCGGTTCGCCGGGACGGCCGACCCCTACGGGCCGTATGCCGGGTCGTACATGGCCGCCGCCGTGCACACCGACAACGCCTACAAGCGCCTCACCCGCACCTTCGACCTCACCGGTGTCAGCGCCGCCGACAAGCCGGCCCTGCGCACCCGGCTGCTGTGGGACACCGAGCCGGGCTACGACCACGCGGTGATCGAGGCGCACACCGTCGGCGCCGACGACTGGACCACGCTGCCGGAGAGCGGGGGCGCCACGAGGACGGCCGTGCCGGCGGACTGCGGGCAGGGGTTCCTGATCGCCGAGCATCCGTGGCTGAAGCACTACCTGACACTGGCGAACAACGCCTGCACCGCGAGTGGTACGACCGGCTCCTGGAACAGCCTCACCGGCAGCTCCGGCGGCTGGCAGCAGGTCAGCTTCGACCTGAGCGCCTACGCCGGGAAGTCCGTCGAGGTCTCGATCAGCTACATCACCGACTCGGGCACCGGCGGACACGGCGTGCTCGCGGACGACGCCTCGCTCGTCGTCGGCGGAACGGTGAAGGAGACCGAGGGATTCGAGTCGTCCCTGGGCGCCTGGCACGTGGCCGGACCGCCCGCGGGCAGCCCGCCGGCGGTGAAGGACTGGGTGCGCTCCGGGGCGCTGTTCCAGACCTACGGAGCGGTCACCACGGACCACACCGTGCTGCTCGGTTTCGGCCTGGAACGGGTGTCGTCGGCGGCCGACCGGGCAGCCCTGGTGAGGAAGGCGATGGCGGCGCTCAGCGAGTGAGGGGCGCCACGTCCGACGAGTGAGGGGCGCCACGTTGACAGATCCCGCTCGCCTTGTTCCAACAGGTGAGCGGGAGCCCTCTCAACGGTGCGCGGAAGGGGTCCTGATCAAGTGAGCCGACCCGCTCACGAACGAGTGAAGAGGGCGCAAAAACCGCCCGGCATTCCGTACTAAATACGAGTGAATCCACTGCCGATCCGGGGCGGTCCGTACCTCTACTGGCGGGTACGGAATGCCTGCCCGTGTATGGGCCATCTCGATGTCACTCCGGGGCCCTCCGGGAGGTAGGGTCGGTGGTGGTCGGGGACATCCCAAACAGAGCTCGCCGGCACCGCATGGCCGGCGTACCAACGAGGAGATCGGTTCGTGACGATCCGCGTAGGCATCAACGGCTTCGGCCGCATCGGGCGTAACTACTTCCGCGCGCTGCTGGAGCAGGGGGCGGACATCGAGGTTGTGGCTGTCAACGACCTGGGTGACACCGCGACCACCGCTCACCTGCTCAAGTACGACACGATCCTGGGTCGCCTCAAGCAGGAGGTCTCCCACACGGCCGACACCATCACCGTGGACGGCCACACCATCAAGGTGCTCTCCGAGCGCAACCCGGCCGACATCCCCTGGGGCGAGCTGGGCGTCGACATCGTCATCGAGTCGACCGGCATCTTCACCAAGAAGGAAGACGCCGCCAAGCACATCGCCGGCGGCGCGAAGAAGGTCCTCATCTCGGCCCCGGCCAAGGACGAGGACATCACCATCGTGATGGGCGTCAACCAGGACAAGTACGACCCGGCGAACCATCACGTCATCTCCAACGCCTCCTGCACCACCAACTGTGTGGCCCCGATGGCGAAGGTCCTCGACGAGAACTTCGGCATCGTCAAGGGTCTGATGACCACGGTGCACGCGTACACGAACGACCAGCGCATCCTGGACTTCCCGCACAAGGACCTGCGCCGCGCCCGCGCCGCCGCCGAGAACATCATCCCGACCACCACCGGTGCCGCGAAGGCCACCGCCCTGGTCCTGCCGCAGCTCAAGGGCAAGCTGGACGGCATCGCCATGCGCGTCCCGGTCCCGACCGGCTCGGTCACCGACCTGGTCGTGGAGCTCGGCCGCGAGGTCACCAAGGAAGAGGTCAACGCCGCCTTCCAGAAGGCCGCCGAGGGCGAGCTCAAGGGCCTCCTCGACTACACCGAGGACCCGATCGTCTCCTCCGACATCGTCAACGCCCCGGCCTCCTGCACCTTCGACTCCTCCCTGACCATGGTCCAGGAGGGCAAGAACGTGAAGGTCATCGGCTGGTACGACAACGAGTGGGGCTACTCCAACCGCCTCGTGGACCTCACGGTCTTCGTCGGCAACCAGCTCTGATCGCCGCAGATCGCAGCAGCAGGACCGTGAAGTGAGAGCAGGGCTCGGGCAGCGCACCGCCGCGCTGTCCGGGCCCTGTCTCGCGTACGGACCACGTCCTTTTACGATCAGGTGCACCACGAGCCCTCCTTTGGAGTCCACTCAATGAAGACGATCGACGAACTTCTCGCCGCCGGCGTGAGCGGCAAGCGGGTCTTCGTCCGCGCCGACCTCAACGTGCCGCTGGAAAACGGCACCATCACCGACGACGGCCGGATCCGCGCCGTGCTGCCCACCGTCAAGGCCCTCGCGGACGCGGGCGCCAAGGTGGTCGTCGCCTCGCACCTGGGCCGTCCCAAGGGCGCCCCGGACCCCGCTTTCTCCCTCGCTCCGGCCGCCTCCCGCCTGGGTGAACTCCTCGGCTCCGCCGTGGCCTTCGCGACCGACACCGTCGGCCCCTCCGCCCAGGACACGGTCGCGGGCCTCGCCGACGGCCAGGTGGCCGTCCTGGAGAACCTGCGCTTCAACCCCGGCGAGACCTCCAAGGACGACGCCGAGCGCGCCGCCTTCGCCGACCAGCTCGCCGCTCTCGCCGACGTCTACGTCGGTGACGGCTTCGGTGCCGTGCACCGGGGGCACGCCTCGGTCTACGACCTGGCGAAGAAGCTGCCGCACTACGCCGGCTACCTCATCGCCACCGAGGTCGGCGTCCTGAAGCAGCTCACCGAGGACGTCAAGCGCCCCTACGTCGTCGCGCTCGGCGGCGCCAAGGTCTCCGACAAGCTCGCCGTCATCGACCAGCTGCTCGGCAAGGCCGACCGTCTGCTCATCGGCGGCGGTATGGCCTACACCTTCCTCAAAGCCAAGGGCTACGAGGTCGGGATCTCCCTCCTGCAGGAGGACCAGATCCCGGCCGTCACGGAGTACATGGAGCGTGCCGAGAAGCAGGGCGTCGAGCTGGTGCTCCCCGTCGACGTCCTGGTCTCCCGGGAGTTCCCGGACCTGAAGACCAAGGCGCCGTCCGAGTACACCGTGGTCGACGCGGACAAGATCCCCGCCGACCAGGAGGGCCTGGACATCGGCCCGAAGACCCGGGAGCTGTACGCCTCGAAGCTCGCCGACGCCGCGACCGTCTTCTGGAACGGTCCCATGGGCGTCTTCGAGCACCCCGACTACGCCCAGGGCACCTCCGCGGTCGCCCGGGCCCTCGTCGACTCGGACGGCTTCACCGTCGTCGGCGGCGGTGACTCCGCCGCGGCCGTGCGTACGCTCGGCTTCGACGAGAACGCATTCGGCCACATCTCGACCGGCGGCGGCGCGTCCCTCGAATACCTCGAGGGCAAGACGCTCCCCGGCCTCGCCGCACTGGAGGACTGACCCCGCATGACCACCCGCACGCCGCTGATGGCGGGCAACTGGAAGATGAACCTCAACCACCTCGAGGCCATCGCACACGTCCAGAAGCTCGCCTTCGCCCTGTCCGACAAGGACTACGAGGCCGTCGAGGTCGCCGTCCTGCCGCCCTTCACCGACCTGCGCACGGTGCAGACCCTGGTCGAGGGCGACAAGCTCAGGCTGAAGTACGGCGCCCAGGACATCTCCCAGCACGAGGTCGGCGCCTACACCGGCGAGATCTCCGGCCCGATGCTGGCCAAGCTGAGGTGCACCTACGTGGTCGTCGGCCACTCCGAGCGCCGGCAGTACCACAACGAGACCGACGAGCTGGTCAACGCCAAGGTCAAGGCCGCCTACAAGCACGGCCTCACCCCGATCCTGTGCGTCGGCGAGGAGCTGGACGTCCGCGAGGCGGGCAACCACGTCACCCACACCCTCGCCCAGGTCGAGGGCGGTCTGAAGGACCTCCCGGCCGAGCAGGCCGAGACCGTCGTGATCGCCTACGAGCCCGTGTGGGCCATCGGCACCGGCAAGGTCTGCGGCGCCGACGACGCCCAGGAGGTCTGCGCGGCCATCCGCGCCAAGATCGCCGAGCTGTACTCCCAGGACGTGGCCGACAAGGTCCGCATCCAGTACGGCGGCTCCGTGAAGGCCGGCAACGTCGCCGAGATCATGGCCAAGGCCGACATCGACGGCGCCCTGGTCGGCGGCGCCTCGCTGGACGCCGACGAGTTCGTCAAGATCGTGCGTTTCCGCGATCAGTGACGCACGCTGTGAGTAGGCGCTAGCGGCGATACGTCGTACTCTTGCGGGGGCACCGCCGACGTGCTGTGCCCCCGTCGTCCATCCGAATCCGAGGAAGTTGGTCCAGCCGTGGTTTTGGGGTTCTCGATCGCCCTGATCGTCTTCAGCCTGCTGCTGATGCTGCTGGTGCTGATGCACAAGGGGAAGGGCGGCGGCCTCTCCGACATGTTCGGTGGTGGCATGGCGTCGTCCGTCGGCGGCTCCTCGGTCGCCGAGCGCAACCTCGACCGGATCACCATCGTGGTCGGCCTGCTGTGGTTCGCGTGCATCATTGTCCTCGGCATCCTCATGAAGACGAACAGCTGAGGACGAACAGCCGGCGACACCCGCGCAGCACACACATCACGCATATTCGGTACGTAAGGCCCCATGTTCGGTACGCGCTCCTGGGCGCGGCCTATCATGGGGCTTGCGTCTGGGAGCGGGGCCCTTGTAACTCCAATCACTGGACGCGCGTTGGGCCTTACGTAGACTGAGGCGCTCGCAGCGAAGCGAAACGCCGACTCGCTTCGCGGCACCATCACGCAGGGAGTTACACCGTGGCAAGTGGCAACGCGATCCGAGGAAGCCGGGTCGGGGCGGGGCCGATGGGCGAGGCCGAGCGCGGCGAGTCCGCGCCGCGTCTGCGCATCTCCTTCTGGTGCTCCAACGGGCACGAGACGCAGCCCAGCTTCGCCAGCGACGCGCAGGTGCCCGAGACCTGGGACTGCCCGCGCTGCGGCTTCCCGGCCGGACAGGACCGGGACAACCCGCCGGACCCGCCGCGCACCGAGCCGTACAAGACGCACCTTGCGTACGTACGGGAGCGGCGCAGCGACGCGGACGGCGAGGCGATCCTCGCCGAGGCGCTCGCCAAACTGCGCGGCGAGATCTAGCACTTGACACCGGCCGGGCGCCTTGAGGTGCCTGGCCGGAGCCGTATCCGCCCCCATCGGCCGGTCGATTGTCAGTGGCTCCCTCTACCTTGTGTCCATGGGCGCCTTGTGTCCATGGGCGCCATGTGTCCATGGGCGCTTTGTGAGGGGGGAGCTGTGGCGACGGTCGAGGAAGGGCGCATGCGGGCGCCCGTGTGGCGCGGGGGATTCGGGCGGCTGTGGACGGCTGCCGTGGTCTCCCGGTTCGGGGACGCGTTACGGACCTCCGCGCTGCCCCTGCTCGCGGTGCGGCTCAGCGACGAACCCCTGGTCATCGCCTCGGTGACGGCCTGTGGGTATGTGCCGTGGCTGCTGTTCGGGCTGCTCGGCGGGGCCATGGCCGACCGGGTCGACGGGCGGCGGGCGATGTGGGCCGTGGACACGGTCCGCGGCCTGCTGGTGGCCGCATTCGCCGTGGCCGTGGGACTGGGCCATGCCTCGATCCCTCTGCTGCTCGCCCTCGCCTTCGTGTTGACCACGCTCCAGACCCTCTTCGACAACGCCGCCACGGCCCTGCTGCCCGCGCTCGTGGACCGCGCGGCCCTGGGCGGTGCCAACGCCCGGCTGATGACCGGCCAGCAGATCGCCGGCGGCCTGCTCGCCGCCCCGCTGGTGCCGCTGCTGCTGGCGGCGGGCGCGTTCATGCCCTTCGCGGCCGACGCGAGCACCTTCCTGGCGGCCGCCGCGCTGGTGGCGTCCCTGCGGATACGTCCGCCGGAGCGCGCGCCGCGCCCCGCGGGCAGCACCCTGCGGACGGAGATCGGTGCGGGCCTGCGCGCCCTGTGGGGCGACCGGGCACTGCGCGCGACCTGTGTGGCCACGCTGCTGTGCAACATCGGCATGGGCGCCCTGATCGCCACCCTGGCACTGCACGTGACGCGCTGGCTGGACGCGGGCAACGCCGGATACGCGGCCGCGATGACGGCGTTCTCGGTGGGCAGCATCACGGGCGGATTCGTCGCGCAGCGCATCGCGCGCCGCACCGGCCGAGTGCGGGCGCTGCTCGTCGCCGGCACGGTTCAGACGGCGTCGTTGCTGCTCATCGGATCCGTCCGGTACCTGGCCGCGCTCGTCACCGGCATGCTGCTGCTCGGCGCCATGAACATGGTGTGGAACGTCAACCAGGTCACCCTGATGCAGCAGCGCAGCCCCGAGGAGATGGTGGGCCGTATCGCCTCCGCCTTCCGCACGTCCTCGACCTCCGGCGCCCCGCTCGGCGCCCTCCTCGGCGGAGTGGCGGCCCGGACGTACGGGCTGAACGGACCGGCCCTGCTGGCCGCCGCCCTCTTCGCCCTCGCCGTCACCTCGCTGATACCGGCCCGCAAGCCGGACGTACCTGTTGTTGCGCCGCAGGACGGCGTCACGACGGCTCGTAGCGCGCAGTGATCAACTAGGTTGGAACAGCTGGGACAGGCACGAAAGAAGGCGGAAGTCGGAAATGAACGCAGACGGCCGTACCAGGCTCAACCAGACGCCCGAGTGGACCGCTCTCGCCAAGCACCGGGAGGAGCTGGCCGACACCCATCTCAGGGAGCTGTTCGCCGGCGACCCCGGGCGCGGCGAGGGGTACACGCTCCAGGTCGGCGATCTGTACGTCGACTACTCCAAGCACCTGGTCACCGACGAGACGCTGCGGCTGCTGCGCGAGCTGGCCGCCGCGACGGACGTGTTCGGCCTGCGGGACGCCATGTTCCGCGGCGAGAAGATCAACGTCACCGAGAACCGTGCGGTGCTGCACACCGCGCTGCGCGCCCCGCGCGACGCGGTGATCGAGGTCGACGGGGAGAACGTGGTCCCGAAGGTCCACGCCGTCCTCGACAAGATGAGCGACTTCGCCGACCGCGTCCGCTCCGGTGACTGGACCGGCCACACCGGCAAGCGCATCAAGAACGTGGTCAACGTCGGCATCGGCGGCTCCGACCTGGGCCCCGCGATGGCCTACGAGGTGCTGCGCAGCTTCACCGACCGCGGCCTGACGGTCCGCTTCGTCTCCAACGTGGACGGCGCCGACCTGCACGAGGCCACCCGTGACCTGGACCCGGCCGAGACGCTGTTCATCATCGCCTCCAAGACCTTCACCACCATCGAGACCATCACCAACGCCACCTCCGCCCGAAAGTGGCTGGTGGACGCGCTCGGTGACGAGAAGGCCGTCGCCCGGCACTTCGTGGCGCTGTCCACGAACGCCGAGAAGGTCACCGGGTTCGGCATCGACCCGGCCAACATGTTCGAGTTCTGGGACTGGGTCGGCGGCCGGTACTCGTACGACTCCGCGATCGGCCTGTCCCTGATGATCGCGATCGGACCCGACCGGTTCCGGGAGATGCTCGACGGCTTCCGCCTGGTCGACGACCACTTCCGCACCGCTCCCGCCGAGGCCAACGCGCCCCTGCTGCTGGGCCTGCTGGGCATCTGGTACGGCAACTTCCACGACGCCCAGTCGCACGCGGTGCTGCCGTACAGCCACTACCTGTCGAAGTTCACCGCCTACCTCCAGCAGCTGGACATGGAGTCCAACGGCAAGTACGTGGCGCGGGACGGCCGGCCGGTGGAGTGGCAGACGGGGCCGGTGGTGTGGGGCACGCCGGG